>NZ_JAUSXR010000001.1:2232424-2551341 GCF_030816155.1 Arthrobacter woluwensis
AGAGGCACCGCTCACGACGAGCGTCCGGCTCTCGTTCACACAGCCGCCCTCTCCCTCGCCCCAGCCCTCGCTCGCACAGGCCTCGCGACCCGGCCTGGAGGACGACGTCACGCCGCGGGGCGCGGGGGCCGCGCTGTTCTCAGGACCGAGGTGTTTCTCAAGTGCCTGGTGTTTCTGAGGAGCTCTGTGTTTCTCTGGAGCTCTGTGTTTCTCAGGAGCTCTGTGCTTTTCAAGTGCGGCGCGCTCACTCGACGCGTTCGGCATGTCCGCACACTTCCAGTGCCTTGTCCGGGCCCAGGAGGCCCAGGACCGGGAACGGGGCCCTTACGGTCACGGTGATCAGCCGGACCTCGCCTTCCCGGGACTCGGCGACCGAGATGTCCTGCGCGAATCCCTGACCGACGGATCCTGAGATCAAGTCCTTGGCTCTCGAGACCGCGTCCTCCGGAGACCGGTCGGCGAGCGCACCATAGCGCGCACCCGACGAGGCCGCATCGATCAACGAGTTGCGGACATGAAGGATCAGGGTGAGCTGCAGAACCCCGAGGAACACCAGGGTGAGGAGCCCCGACACCAGCACGAAATCGACCACCGCCGAACCCCGTTCCCGGCCACACCCAAGAGCCGTCCACCCCGCCGGTGGCGCGACGCCGCCACCCAGCTCGATTCGTCGGCGCACCCCGGCCCTCACACGCACCTCATTTCCGCGTGACGGTGTCGATCGCCTGGCGGAACAGACCTTCGAGAGCAGGTCCCGCCACCGCCAGCAAGAGGGCCACCAGTGCTGCCGTCATGAGCGTCACCATCACCCAGCCGGGGACGTCCCCTCGTTCCGGGTGCCGACTCCGCTCCTCCAACTCCGCGCAATGATGGGTCCAGAGGGACGTGCGGAACGTGAGAAGGAAATGACAGAGCGCCGCGATCCAGATGGACAGCAGGGTCGCGACCGTTCGGACGCCCCTGGGCGCTGGACGGCGCGAGGTACGGAGAATGCCGGGGTTCCCTCGTCTGTCCGCTGGGCCCCAGGGCGGGCCCTGCATCCCAGGCGCGGGTTCTGCCGCCCGTCGCAAGCGGGCCAGCCTGTTTTCATAGGGTGTCATCGATATACCTTTCCTTCAGCGGAAGTGGTTGGTCCTTCGGTGAGCTTGCACGGGCGATCGGCCTGGAGCATCAGGGTGCCTAGAGCATCAGAGTGATGGCCGCGAGACCGGGGAAGACGGCGAAGAGGACGGTCAGCGGCAGCACGCCGAACACGACCGGCACCATCATGAAGATCTCCTTACGGCCGGCGGATTCCATGAGCTCGCGCTTGCCGAGGTCGCGAACGTCCTGGGCCTGGGCACGCAGCACGTCGCCGAGTGGCGTGCCTCGCTCCATGGCCACGATGAGGCCATCCACGAACCGCTCGACTGGTACGAGGCGCACCCGTCGGGCGAGACCCCGCAGCGCGTCCAGAAAGGGCGTGCCGGACCGGGCATCGGCCACCGTCCGCGCGAACTCCTCGGCCAGTTCGCCCTGGGCGATCGTGGCGATCCTCTCCACCGCGCCACGAGCGTTCATCCCGGCTCCGACGGCCAGTGCCATCATCTCGGCGAGTCCGGGGAACTCCCGCAGAATTTTCGCCTCCCGTGCCCTGATCCGCTGCGCCAGCCATTGCCCTTGCGCCAGTGCCACGACCGCCGCTGCGCTCAAGGAGGCGACGACCGCCTGCACAGGAGTGACCCGTCCGGCGATGACCCCGAGCAGGCTCACTGTGAGAATGCCTGCGAAGGCTGCGACGCCGAGCAAGAGCTGAACCACCCTGAAATCCAATGGTGTTCGAGCGCTTCCGGCCCGCGTCAGCCGGTCCTGGAGCGCGGCATTCCCCCAGCGGAACCGACTCAGCCAGGCGCCCGCATCACGGACGACGGGCGCGAGGATCCGCTCCAGCGGGCCGAAGGGTGTCAACGAGTGCGCCGCGGACCTGAGCAGACGCGAACTCGTGTCCTGAGACCGCAGCTGCGGGGCGACGCGTTCAGTGAGCGTCGTCGACCTCATGATGGGCAGCCGCACCACCGCGAGCCACACTCCGCATCCCCAGAGGAAACCGCACAGTGCGGCCACGAACGCCGGACTCATCCGAGGACCCGTTCGTCGGATGGGAGCGCACCGATCCGCTGCATGACCCGGTAACAGACGACCGACACGACCAGCCCACCCGCGAGGACGGCCATCCCCTGCACCGTGCTGTAAGCGCTGATCGCCTCATGCCGCGTCGACATCAGAAGGAGCACCAGCCACGGCGCCGCCACCGCCAGCCGCGCGGCATTGACGGTCCACGACTGCCGGGCCTCGAGTTCGCTCCGGGTCCTCGCATCATCCCTGAGGAAGTCGGCCAGTGCGGAGAGCAGAATTCCCAGATCCGCTCCACCGACGTCCCTGGTCAGTTTCAGCGCCTCGATGATCCGGTCCGCGACAGGATCGGACAGACGGCCCTTGAGGCGTGCGAGGGAGATCTCGAAGCTCCCACCGGACCGGTAGTCGGCCGCGAACTCCTCGAAGAAGGGACGCAGGTCCTCCGGCCCTTTGAGCGCCAGCTGCATCAGTCCTTCCGGCAACGAAAGCCCGGCCCGGATGGCGGACCGCAGGTGGTCCACGGCGTCCGGCCAGGCACGGCGCAGGGCGACAACTCGGCGTCGTGCCCGCCAGGTCACCAGTGACCACGGCCCCCAGGCGGCGAACGCGGCGAAGCACAGGGCGATGGGTCCTGATCGTGTGAGCGCCAGGAGCGCCAGCCCGGTGACCAGCGCCAGAGCGGCCGCGGAACCCACCAGGCCGGCCGGTGTCACCCGCTCCACCCCTGCCGCCTGAAGCGCACTGGACATCCGCGAGGGGCGTGACGGCGCCGTGGCGCGTTCGGGACGTGGCCAGCAGGACCACCAGATCAGCAGTACGCCCATGCCGAGCACGAGCCCCAGTGCCGCCGACATCAGGCAGCTCCCACGAGCGATTGCAGCCGGAATCCGGCGCGGACGAACTTCTCGTCTGGCGGGAACTGGCCGGTCGCTTCCAGGACACCGTCCTGCAGAGCGAAGATCACACTGGACTCGATGACGTTGTTCTCCACCCGTCTCCCGAGCGCGACGATCTCCGTGACCAGCCGTCGGCCGTTGGGCTGCCGCTGACAGTGCACCACGAGGTCCAGGCACGAGGCGACCGTTGGCACCACGAAGTCACTGGTGATGTTGCCGCCGGCGAGCAGGGGCAAGGTGCAGATCTTGGTCACGGCGTCCCGGGCGGAGTTGGCATGGACACTCGCCATCGCCCCCACCCCGGAGTTCATGGCGATCAGCAGATCGAGACTCTCGGCGGCACGGACCTCACCGACGATCAGCCGGTCCGGTCTCATCCGCAGCGCCTCCTTCACCAGCCGCCGCAGGGGGATCTCGCCCTCCCCTTCGAGATTCGGCTGGCGGCATTGAAGACCGACCACGTCCGGGAGCGGACATTGCAGCTCGAACACCTCCTCCACGGTGATGACCCGTTCGCGGGCGCCGATCGCAGACGTCAGGCAGTTGAGGAGCGAGGTCTTCCCGGCCTGGGTGGCTCCCGAGACGAGGATGTTGAGCCCGCTGCTCACGGCGGCTCCGAGGAACCGCGCGGCCGACCGGGTCAGGGTGCCGAGTTCCACCAGATGCTCCAGACGGGACGCCCTCACCACGAACTTCCGGATGTTGACGGCCCAATGCCGACGCGTGATGTCCGGAATGACCACGTGGAGTCGGGAGCCGTCCGGCAGTGAGGCGTCCACGAAGGGGGAACTCAGATCGAGACGGCGGCCGGACGTCTTCAGCATCCGCTCCACCAGGGCTTCGACCCGTGCCTGAGAGATGACCAGTCCGGTCCGCTCCGACTCCCCGGCTCGCGCCACGAAGACCTCACTCGGCCCGTTCAGCCAGATCTCCTCCACCTCAGGGTCGTCGAAATAAGACTGGAGCTCGCCGAATCCCGCCACGGAATCCAGCAGGTGACGCGCCGTTTCCTCCGGCCTCACCAGCGCGGGCAGACCACCCCGCACCGCCCGCTCCTCATAGTCCGCCACCGCCTCCGCGACGAGGCTCTTGATCTGGTCCGCGTCCGCCCACGGATCGATCCCCCGACGCCGCACCAGCTCCCGCACCTCGGACTCGATGAGTTCCACAGCCTCCACGGCTCACCCTCCGTTGATTTCTGTCATAGTGAAGTCATGTTATGAAACATCTCAATTCACGACAAGTAACATCTGGAGGCCTGTGGACAACGCCTCGACGACCCCTGACTCATCCGAGAGCGCGCTGTTAGTCTGGAGGCACTGCGCGAGTCCGCCCCGCTCCCGCCTCCCCCACCCTTCCGGCCCTCGGAGAAGTCTCATGCACCACGGGTTCCAGCCCGCCACCCCAGCCCACCGTCGTCGTGCATTCGCCAGAAGCCTGGCATCCGCGGCACTGTCCACAGTGCTGCTTCTCTCCCTGGTCAACTCCGCGACCGCGGCTCCCACCCCGCAGCCGAGCGGCACCGCGACGCCGACTCGCACCACCCCTTCCACCACGGCCCCCAGCGAACCCGCGACGGCGGCACCCGCGACGGCGGCGCCCACGCCGTCCCAGAGCACCCTGACGCCGCCGGCGACCGAGCCGCTGCCCGACGGCGAGACGGCCGGCGATCCCGCCACGGCCCGGAACGCCGTGGGACGGATCGGCGCCACCATGCGGTCGAATGCCGACCGGAAACGCCTGGCGGTCCAGCCCACCGCCGGCCCACAGCCCAAGCCCGAGGCCTTGACGGCTCCCGACCATCCCGACGCCCCGGTCACCGGCGCGGGCAACGGCCCGGTCTCCTCCTCCGGTCTCTCCCGCATGGCACCCGCCGCCTTCAGCACGGGCCACTGGCGCCCCGGCTTCGGTGTCCCGGGACAGGACGTCAGCGCCTGGCAGGGCACCGTCGACTGGACGGCACAGTGGAACCTCGGGTCTCGCTTCGCGTATGTGAAGGCGAGCGAGGGCTCCTATTACACGAACGCGAACTTCGCGTCCCAGTACAACGGATCGGCCAACCAGGGCATGGTGCGAGGGTCGTACCACTTCGCCATCCCGAGCTGGTCCTCGGGCGCGGACCAGGCCAAGTATTTCGTCGCCAACGGCGGCGGATGGAGCAGCGACGGCATCACCCTTCCGCCCGTCCTGGACATCGAGTACAACCCCTACCAGGGCCGCACCGACCTCGGCTACAACTCCGGCGACACCTGCTACAGCCTGGGCGGCGCGCCCATGGTCCGTTGGATCACCGATTTCGGCAGCACCATGAAGCAGCTGACCGGGCGGTACCCGGTCATCTACACCACCACGGACTGGTGGAGCCGCTGCACCGGCAACTCGGCCGCGTTCTCCGACTACCCGCTGTGGATCGCGGCCTACCCGTCCTCCGCCAGCAACACCCCCGGGACGCTCCCGGCGAGCTGGCAGCAGTACAGCCTCTGGCAGTACAGCGACGAGGGCCCGTTCGTCGGCGACTCGAACGTCTGGAACGGCGATCAGGCCGGTCTGACGCGGTTCGCCACGGGCCGTGACGACTCGCGTGGCGCGATCGTCAACAAGTGGCTCGCCACCGGCGGAGCCACCGGTCCCCTGGGTGCCGCCAAATCCACGGCCGACATCTGCGGCCTGGTCAACGGGGGCTGCTACAGGCCCTATGCGAACGGCAACATCTACTGGAGCCCTGCGACCGGCGCGTACCCGGTCACCGGCAGCTTCTGGACCGCCTGGGGCCAGGCGAAGTGGCAGGCCGGAATCGGCTATCCGACCAGCGACGTCACGTGCCCGTCCGGCACCACCACGTGCCATCAGACGTTCCAGCAGGGCAACATCTACAACACCCCGAACGTCGGAACCTTCGCCGTGACCGCGGCTTATCTTCCTGCCTGGAAGGACGCCGGCTGGCAGTACGGCCTCGGCTACCCGAAGGGCAACGTCACGTGCGGGCTCTACGGCAACGGCTGCTACCAGCCCTTCACCAAGGGCAACATCTACACGAGTCCCACCACGACCCCGCAGGCGGTCACCGGCGCCTACTGGAACGCGTGGGAAGAGGCAGGGTTCCAGCCGAACCTCGGCTACCCCACGGGCCCCGTCACCTGTGGGCTCTACGGCAACGGCTGCTACCAGCCCTTCACCAAGGGCAACATCTACGCGGGCCCCGACACCGCACCCCACGCCGTCACCGGCGCGTACTGGAGCGCCTGGCAGGAAGCCGGATTCCAGCCGAACCTCGGCTACCCCACGGGCCCTGTCACCTGTGGGCTCTACGGCAACGGCTGCTACCAGCCGTTCACCAAAGGCAACATCTACGGCGGTCCTGGCATCGCCCCGCACGCCGTCACCGGGATCTACTGGAATGCGTGGCGAGAGGCAGGGTTCCAGCCGAACCTCGGCTACCCGACCGGTCCTGTCACGTGCGGGCTCTACGGCAACGGCTGCTACCAGCCGTTCACGAAGGGCAACGTCTACAGCAGCCCTGCCTCGGGCGCCCATGCCGTGACCGGAGCGTACTGGACCGCCTGGCAGCAAGCCGGTTTCCAGCCCAATCTCGGCTACCCCACGGGCCCCGTCAGCTGCGGGCTCTACCGCAGCGGCTGCTACCAGCCCTTCACCCAGGGCAACGTCTACAGCAGCCCCACCTCGGGCGCCCACGCCGTCACCGAGCCGTACCGTGACGCCTGGCGCCAGGCCGGCTGGCAGATGGGCAAGCTCGGCTACCCCACCGGAGCCGCGGTTGCCGGGCTGGGATACCGCACGGTGCCGTTCGAGGGCGGGACCATGAACTGGACGGCAGCAGGGGTGAAGGTCAGCTACCGCTGACGCCCGCTGCGGAGACCATCACGTCAACTGATCCCGACGACGGCGGCCCGCGCCGCCGTCGTCGGATGCCTTCCGCTGTCCGCCCAGGCTGAACAGGAACCACGCGAGGAAACCGACGCCGAGCGCGGCCACGACCCAGATACTGGACCCGAGCCGTTCCGCCTGGCTGTAGACGGGATGCCCCACCACGCTGAGCACGCCGTAGAGTGCCAGCGCGATCAGCGGCCAGCCCGACAGGTCGAAGCTGCGGGCACGCAGGGCCAGGACGATCCCCATCACGCCCGCGGCGAGGACTGAGAAGTATCCCAGGTTCTCCAGGATGTCCGCGACGAACGAGTTCAGGAAGTCGAACTCGAGCGCGATCAGCCGCTGGACCGGATCGGAGACCGGCGGCAGGCGGAAGTGGTCCGTGAAGGTGTCCTGCAGGCTGTGTTCCAGGCCGGGGAAGGAGAACAGGGCATTCAGGCCGAGGGTGACCAGCAGCAGAGCCACGGACAAGAGGGTCGCCACCCGCAGTTCGCTGCGTGCGCGAAGGGTCCGGAACAGCAACAGCATGAGGCAGACCAGCACGATGCTCACGCAGAGCAGCAGCATGGACGAGTACTTGAAGAACAGGACCAGCCCCAGTCCGGGCACCGCGAGCACGACACCGAGGACCGTTCGTCTCCTGAGGACGTAGGCGAAGCCCATGGCGAGCACCAGGGAGGCCGCCAAGGTGGGCGCCTCGGCCAGCAGCGCGATCCCGTGCGGAATGCTCACCGGAAGCAGGTAGAAGGCGATCTGCGCGATGATGGCCGGGACGCGGGGCAGTCCCGCCAGACGCGCCAGCCTGGTGAACAGGAGCCCGGCCACCGTGATCGAGAGGATCGAGATCAGCCACAGACCAGTCCGGTCACCGAGCCAGTTCATCAGCGGGATCGCCATCAGGGGATACCCGATCCGCGGGCTGAAGATCTCCTGATACTGCGGATTCCTGTCGACGTACCCGATGATCGGCCCGCGCCCCGCCATGGTGGTCGTCACACAGTTCTCGACCGTCCCCTGGTACGGGATCGAGGGGTTGCGGCAGAACTCCGTGTAGGCCGCACGCCAGGCGTCATCGGCGGACTCGCCCTGCAGTTCGTGAGCGATCCGGATGTACTGGACCGTGTCGGCCCACACAACACCGGGGCCGAGGCACGCGACGGTGATCGCGAAGATCGCGGCGATCACGCCGTGCACCCACCCCAGGCGTTGCTTCGTCCCCCGAAAAGCCGTGAACTGAGCCATGCCTGATTCCCACGTTCCCTTCTCAGGATCTGATGCGAGTGGCTTCCGGTCCCCGACGGGACCGGACTCATCGGGGCAGGGCGTCGCTGACGGCCGCGCTCCCCCGGACAGCCGGGTCGATTCTACCAAGACCCGCGTATCAGGGCTGGTGGCGCTGGGAAGCGCGCTTGCCGGCTGCTTGCGGAAAGGTTCAGGCCCGGGCCGCAGAACGGCGGGCCTTGATCCTCCAGAGCACGGCGCCCGCGAAGGCGATGACCGCAGCCACGCCCACGGTGGCGAGGCCGGTCACGACGTCGGTGGGCAGAAGGAGCAGCACGCCGACGTAGGCGACACCGACCACCCAGCACAGGGCATAGACACCGAGGGCCCAGCCACCGGCGGCCCGTCGCCACGCCACGGCCAGATAGGCCAATCCGAGCAACAGGAACGAGATCACCGAGACCAGCGCGACACCCTCGAGGTTTCCCTCCCTGGCCGGCCACAGCGCCAGGGCGCCCGAGGCCACGAGCACGGCCGGCGTGACGACGGAGAGCCACCAGGTCACGTTGTCCGCGAAGAGCAGCGTGGAGGCATTGAGGTAGAGGAGATATCCCAGCGCGATGAGCGGCATGATCTGCGCCACCGGGATGAGGCTCTCCTTGCCACCCGCCATCACATGCACGACGAGGTTCGCCCCGGAGGATGCGGCCACCACGATGGCGAGCCCGGCCAGGCTCGCGGTGGTCATGGTGGACCGCATGCGCCGGACGCGGTCTTCTCCTCGGACCGACATGAGCGCGGGGACCCAGGCGTTGTTCAGGGCGCCGAGCAGCGTGATGCTGCCCAGCACGAAGATCTGGACCTTCCCGTAGTCACCGGAGACGCCGCTGACCGCGACCACCGCGAGCAGGAAGGGGGCGCCCTGGGTCAGAAGCATGAGAGCCCCGGTGTGGGGCAGGACCGGAACGCCGATCGCCACGGCCTCCCGGATGGCTTCCGGATGGGTGAAGGGAATCACCGGACGGGCCACGATCACGGACAGGATGGCGCTCAGGAAGACGAGGAACCCGTAACCGGTCATGAAGATCGAGGCTTCCGCCCCGAACAGCAGCATGGCCACCAGCCCGCCGAGGTAGGCGGCCATGGAGGAGCACAGACTCAGGACGACGAACATGACAGCGCGTCCCTGGGCTCGCAGGATGGCCTGGGCGGCGAGCACGGAGGCCTGCAGCCCCATCGCCACCAGGGCGATCGAGAAGCTGGTCGAACCCTTCAGGCCCGACGCGAAAAGCAGGCAAGCGCCCCCGGCGAGAAGCCCGAGCACCAGTCCGCCCAGCGTGAGGAACCCGCTGATCGCACGGGCCTTGGTATGGCCGCCCGGATCGAACCAGGCCTTGGTGATGGCCAGGGGCAGGCCGGCCGCGGCGAGAACCACGCCCACCTGGATCACCGACACGGACAGGAACAGTTCCTGCCATTTGGCGTCATTGTTCAGGACATGGAGCGCGAACGGCTGAACGATGAAGATGCCGAGGCCCTGCATGAGGGCTCCGACGAGGTACAGGACCGAATTGCGCCCCGTGCGCACCGGTGCACCCGGGGAGGGTGCACCGGCTTCAGCGAGCTGCGGGTCACTCACTGCCGAGGGCGAGCCATTCCCGGACGCGGTCGATGACCCGCTGCTGGTCCTCGGGAGTCAGCTCGGTCGAGCACGGCAGGGACAAACCGCGGGAGAAGAGGTCCTCGCCGACGGCGCCGCCGACGCGCGCCTCGTCCTTGAGCGGCGGCTGCATGTGCAGCGGACGCCAGAGCGACCGGGATTCGAGGTCGACCTCGGCCAGGAAGTCCTGCAGTTCGTCGCGGGCATTCGCTCCGCGCGAGGCCGGCACCAGGATCGAGTACAGCCAGTACGTCGACTCCTGTCCCTCCAGAGCCGGAGGGGTCTGGATCTCGGTGCCGGCGAACGCCTCGTTGTACCGTGCGGCGATCTCCCGCTTGGTGACGACGAAACCGTCCAGGCGCTCCAGCTGGGCCACGCCCAGCGCAGCCGCGATGTTCGTCAGACGGTAGTTGAAGCCGATCTCGTCGTGGAGGTAGCCCCGGTCAGGCATCCTGGCCTGGGTGGACAGGTGCTTCGCACGGCGGGCGAGCTCCGGATCGTCGGTGGTGAACATTCCACCACCGCCGGTGGTCATGATCTTGTTCCCGTTGAACGAGAACGCCCCCATGTCACCCACGGTGCCCACGTGCCGGCCGGCCAGAGGACCGGAGGTCCAGGTCGCGCCCAGAGCCTCCGCCGCGTCCTCGATCACGAGAATGCCGTATTCACGGGCCAGTTCGACGGCGGCAGCCGCGTCAGCAGGCTGGCCGAGGATGTGGACGATCTCGATGGCCTTCGGAAGCTTCTCCCCCGCGGCCTGACGGCGCTCGAGTTCGGCGCGGAGCTTGGGGACGTCCATGCACCAGGACTCGGCGTCGGAGTCCACCAGCAGCAGATCGGCGAACTGGTAGGAGGCCGCGTTGGAACTCGCCATGAAGGTGAAGTCCGAGACGGCCACCATGTCGCCGGGCTGGATGTCCGCGAGTCGCATGGCGATGTGCAGAGCCGCGGTGCCGGAGGCACAGGCCACGGCATACTTGGCTCCGACGTAGTCCGCGAAACGTTCTTCGAAGTCGCTGACGAAATGGCCCACCGAGGAGACGAAGCCGCTGCGAACGGCTTCATTCATCAGTTCAGCTTCGCGCTCTCCGATGTTCGGGATTGCAAGAGGGACTCGCGACACGTTCTGCCTTTCCGACGATTCAGCGGGAGTACTTGGCTGCGGCCGCGGCATCCACACCGCGGGCCTTGATCCACTCGGCCGAGCGGCGCAGGCCCTCTTCCAGGCTGACCTGGGGGGCCCAGCCGAGCTCGGCGAGAGCCTGGGACGGGTCGGAGAGGAGGTGCATGACTTCGCTGGCCTCGGGACGGACGCGGACGTCTTCGGTGACGATCTCCGCGGTGGAGCCCGTGACCTTGGCGGCCATCTCGACGAGTTCGCCGATGCTGACGTCGTGGCCCGTGCCGAGCTGGATGACCTGGCCTTCGAGCGGGATCTGGGCCGTGGCGGCCTTGAAGAAGCCGTCCGCGGTGTCCTCCACGAAGGTGAAGTCACGACGCGGGGTCAGGGAACCCAGGTGGATCTTCTCAGCACCGGCGATCATCTGTTGAAGAACCGTGGGGATGACGGCGCGGGCGGACTGACGCGGGCCGTACGTGTTGAACGGACGCAGCACGACCACGGGGGTCTCGAAGGAGCTCGCCCAGGCTTCACAGAGCTTGTCGGCGGCGATCTTGGTGGCGCTGTACGGGGACTGGCCCCGCAGTTCGTTCTCGATCGTGATCGGGACGGTCTTCGGCGTGCCGTACACCTCGGAGGTGGAGGTGTTCACGAGGCGCGGGACGTCGTGACGGCGGACGCCCTCGAGGACGTTCAGGGTGCCCACGACGTTCGTCTCGACGTAGGAACGGGGAGCCTGGTAGGAGTACGGGATCGCGATCAGCGCGGCGAGGTGCAGCACCACATCGGAACCCTTGACCAGGTCGGAGACGAACTCGGCGTCGCGGATGTCACCCAGCTGCAGGTCGACGGCGTCGCGCTCCGCGGGGCTCAGGTCATCGAGCCAGCCGTAGGAGCCGTTGGAGTTGTAGACACACAGCGCCCGGACGTTCGCGCCCTCAGCGATCAGCCGCTGCGTGACGTGGCTGCCGATGAAGCCATCGGCACCGGTGACAACTACTGTCTTGCCCTTGATGTCGTTGTAGTTCATGGTGTTCACTGGCCTTTCGCTGTTGCTAGGTCTTTGGGGGTTCCGACGTCGATCCAGTCGGAATCAATGGGCCATGCGGCCACGGTCTTCGAGTCGTCGATGCACGCCTTGACCAGCTCGGGCATCGAGAAGGGTTCCATGTAAGGGACCATCGCCAGTGCCTGAGGAGAGACGGCGTAGATGCCGGTGCTGATCTCGAACTCCACCGTGGGCTTCTCCACCACGGAGCTGATCGCGCGTCCCTCGCCGATCTCCAGGACACCGAACGGCACCTGGTGGGTGTACGGCCGTGCCGCGACGGTCACGGCCGCGCCCTTGGAATCGTGGAACGCCAGCAGATCGCTCGCGGAGTAGCGGACCATGAGATCGGCGTTCGTCACGATGACGGCGTCCTTGATCTCCGGGACCTCATGGTGAAGCAGGCCCAGCGCGCCGGCCGTGTTGAGCGGCTTCGCGGGATCCTCATGCAGGTACTTGATGGTGCAGCCGAGGCGGCTGCCGTCGCCCAGGTGATCGATGATCTTCTCGGCGAGATGCGCGACCGAGACGTAGATGTTGGTGATCCCGGACTCGACCAGGCCGAGGATGATCCACTCGATGATCGTCCGGTCCGCCACCGTCATGAGAGGCTTCGGGGTGTCCTTGGTCAGGGCGCCGAGACGGGTTCCCTTGCCGCCGGCCATGATGACGGCGAGGTTGTTCAGCTGCTTCCGCCCGACGATGTCGGTGAGGGTGTGGAGCCCCACGAGCCGGCCGTCGTCGTCGACCACCGGGACCTCGCTGATCCGCAGGCTCCTCATCAGGTCCAGCACGGACGCCCGGGTGGCGCCGGTGCCCACGACGTGGGGGCTGCCGTTCGCGAATTCGAGGACGTTCGAGCCCAGCTCCGCTCCCCGGAGGAGACCGCGGCGGATGTCACCGTCGGTGAGGACTCCCTGCAGGACTCCGTCGGCGTCGGTGACCAGCGCTATTGCGGACGCCCCGCGATCGATGGCTTCGAGCGCCTCCCGCACAGTGGCCTCCGGACCGATGCACACGTTGCTCAGCGGGCCCTCAATAGTCATAGATTCAGTCTCCAACGGATATGTCAACGAATGTCTTGCTCAACCCGGTCTCAGGGCTGTCCACGACGACCTTTTCGATCAATGCAGCAGCGTGTGAATCTCCGTAAGGATTGACCACATCACGGCTCAGGGCGCGAAACGGCGTCGTCAGAACCTTCTCAATACTAGCGCGGATCTCTTCGCGCTCATCGCGGGCGTGGAGCACGTTGGCCCCGTGTTCCCGGCCCCGCTGCCTGTCTCCGACGTTGACCACCGGCACGCCGAAACTGGCGGCCTCCAGGATTCCCGACGAGGAATTGCCCACCAGAGCCTGCACGGTCGCCATGACACGGGGGTACAGCGGGCCCAGGCTTTCCCGGACGATCACGCCCGGAATCCCCTCGGCCTCGAGGGACTGGAGTTCCGCGATGATCTCCTCGCGTCCCGTGTCGAAGCCCGGGTACGTGAGAATCGTGGTGCCCGCCTGCGTGATGCTCTCCTCGAACACCTGACGGGCGAGTTCACCGGCCCCTCCGCGCATCTCGGCGGTGGGAGGGTGGTAGGTGACGAGCACCAGGGGCTGCACCAGCGGGGTGCCGAACTCGCGTTCGAACTCTTCGGCGCTCAGCGGGACGGGATCGGCGAAGCGGTCCAGTCCGGGGGCTCCGGTCTGATGGATCCGGTCCGCGGATTCCCCGAGCTGCGCGACACGCCGGGCGGCGCCGGCGGTGCTGACGCAATGCTGATCGGCCAGCTTGGTCACCGCGTGACGGACGCGCTCGTCCAGGGCCCCTTCCGTGACCTCCCCGCCGTGCAGATGGATCAGACGGATGCCCCGGAGGATGAATGGCGGGATCACGTACAGCAGTTCCCAGCGGTCGCCCAGGACGACGATCGCCTCGGGCTCCAGGTCACGCGCCAGATCGGCCATCTTGGCCGAAAGCCCGGCCCCGGCATGCGCCTGGGAGTCGGCGGTCAGGGTCTTGAGGTGGAGTCCCAGCTCGTGGTGGGTGAAATCTCCGTCGGTCAGCCCGGCCTCGAGCAGCCGCGCCTTCGCGGTCCCGTCCGGGAACCCGATGGCGGTGGCCACATGGAGGTCCACCGCTTCATCGGCGGCGAGCGCGGTGAGGACGGGACCCAGCGGGAACAGGTCGGCGCGGGTGCCGACGAACGCGAGGACCTTCATCTCAGACGAGGTCTTCACGACGGAGCGCGGAGCCCGCCGTGACATTGCGCGCGGTGGTCTCGCCGATCACCAGCGACGACGGCGCGAGGCCGCCTTCCGGCCGGAGGATCGCGACGTCGTCGGCCGTGATCACAGCCCCCTGCGCGATGTCCCGCGCGGCATGGTACGAACGGCGGACGAGCGACGCGTTCGCCTCCTCGCTCGGCATCCGGCGCTTCCGGCCGTCACCCAGCGCACGGTGCGCCTCACGGACGGAGCGGACGTAGTCGGCGAACTCCTCGCGCTCCAGGGAGGCCGAGTGGTCCGGGCCGTTCCGGGTCTTGTCGGTGGTGATGTGCTTCTCCAGCAGGGTGGAGCCCAGCGCGGTCGCGGCGATGGCCGTGACGGCACCGGGGGTGTGGTCGGACCAGCCGACCTCCACCCCGAACTGCTCACGCAGCGCGGGGATCGCCCGGAGATTCGCTTCCTCCAGCGGCGCCGGGTAGGCGGAGACGCAGTGCAGCAGCACCGTCGCGGGCGCCTTGGCGGTCGCTTCGAGCGCCGCCGCGATCTCCTCAAGGGTGCCCATGCCGGTGGACACGATCATCGGGATCCCGAATTCGGCGATGGCCGAGAGGTACGGGGTGTTGGTGAGTTCACCCGAGCCGATCTTCAGGCCCGGCACACCGAGCTCGGCGAGCATCAGGGCGCTCTCGTAGTCGAACGGCGTGGAGAGGAAGGTGATGCCCCTCTCGTCACAGTGATCACGGAGCTCAGCCCACGCGGTGCCCGGCAGGGTGAGACGCGCCAGCATCTCCGACTGCGACTCCGCGAATCCGGCCTTCTTCTGATACGGCGTGGTCCCCGCAGAGCTCGTGACCAGCGCCTCCGGCTTGAAGGTCTGGAACTTGACCGCGTTGGCCCCCGTGTCCGCCGCGAGATCGATGAGCTCATGGGCGACGGCGACGTCGCCGTCGTGGTTGACGCCGGCCTCGGCGATCACGAAGATCTCTTCGCCCGCGCCGATGCGGTGGCTGCCGAAAGTGACGGAGGCGGGAACCTGATCATGCGTCAATGTGCTGGGCCTTTCGTAGAGGGGAGCCGCCGGGCGGGCACTCCCACATATGTTGCCATACCGTCCAGTGGCCGGGTCGCCACGGCGCCGGCCCCGAGGACCGTCTCATCACCCAGCTCAAGGCCCGGGAGGACCCGGGAGCCCGAACCGAGGAAGGCCCCGGATCCCACGCGGACCGCGCCCAGGAGAACCGAGCCTGGCGCGAGGTGCGTCCCGGCACCGACGAAGCAGTCGTGTTCCACCACGGCGGCGGTGTTCACGATGACGGCCGTCCCCACCTGGGAGAGGGGTCCGACGTGCGCGTGCTCGGCGACCTGCGTGTAAGCGCCGAGTTCCGCCGTCACATCGACGGTCGCGCTCCGGGCGACGAGGGCCGGGGCGAGCGCGGACAGGCGGGGGTCCGCGAGCAGACGGTCCGCGATCCTGCGGCGCACCCCATTGGCGCCGATGCCGATCGTGATGGCCAGTCCCTCGGCGACGGCGAAATCGACACCCTCGTCGTCCGCGGTGAACCACCGCGGCAGAGTGCCGTCCAGGTTCCTGAAGGCTTCGGCCTCGGGCGAGCCGGCGACCGGTTCCACCGGCAGACCGCTGTCGCTGACGGCGGCCACACGATCCCCCCGGCCCCGGATGATGGACGCAAGACTCCGTGCGTGACCCGACCCGCCCAGGATCAGCCAGCCGGTCATCCCACTCGCCCCGTCAGTCCGGTCGGGAGCCCTGCTATGTTGTTCCGGGCGGATTCGCCGGGACGGCGGGACGCCGTTTCATGGTGGTCCATTACCGCCGCAGCACCTCAGAGCATAGATTGGCCAGATGACGTTCACATCATACTTGGATGGCTCCTCTGCGGCCGGGGAACTGGAAGCCCCACGGCTCTCCCCCGGCGCGGACCGCGGCCTGCGGGTCCTGGTCAGAGGCAGTGGATCGATCGGCGCCCGGCATCTCCGGGTGCTGGCGGGACTCGGCGTCGACCGGCTCTACGTGTGGCCGGTGCGGCCCGGGATGGTGGTGGGCGACCGGCCTGACATCCCCCCGACGGCGGAGGTGGTGGACCGCTACCCGGAGGAGCCCCTGGACCTGGTCGTGATCGCGACCGACACCAGGCGCCACATCGAGGACACGCTCGAGGCTCTGGAGCACTCGCCGTCGGCGATCCTCCTCGAAAAGCCTGTGGCCCCCGACGTCGAGCAGGCGGCTCGCCTGCTCAGTCGCCCGCTGGCCGGCATCATCTCGGTCAGCGCCCCGCTCCGCTTCCACCAGGGCTTCGCGGTCGCCTCCGAGCTCCTGCCCCGCCTCGGCAGGATCACGAGCGCCCAGGTGGTCTCGCAGTCGTGGCTCCCCTCGTGGCGTCCTCAGCGGGACTTCCGCAGCAGCTACTCCGCACGCAGGGAGGATGGCGGCGCACTCCGCGATCTGGTCCACGACATCGACTACCCCTGCCAGCTCCTGGGCGTTCCCGAACAGCTCAAGGCCACCCTGGGCCAGGGGATCCTCGGCATCGAAGCCGAGGAAGCCGCTGATCTTCTCTGGAACACGCCCGCGGCCGTCCATGTCCGGCTGGATTACGTCACTCCGGTGAAGACGCGCGGAATCCGGATCGCGACCGCACTCGGAGCTCTCAGCTGGGACGTCGTGACTCATCGCGTCAGCCTTGAATGGCCGGGGGCGGTGGGCAGTGCCATCGACCGGTCCGAGCGGCTCTTCCCCGCGGACTCCGACGTTGATACGATCCTGGGCCGGCAGACCCTGGCGATTCTTCAGAGGTCCGGCCTGGATGCCGGGACCTCCATGAACCGCTTCCGTCCGGCGAGCCTCCTCGAGGGCGTTCAGGCCGTGGCGGTGTGCGATGCGGCGCGGCGCTCCGACCGGTCCGCAGGCGCCGAAACGGTAGTGTGGTGATACTGCATTCCCGCCACGTCACCGTGGTCGAACATCACAAGGATGAAGCCAATCATGAATGAGAATCCGTCCAGGCCCAAGGTGCTCGCGGTGATTCCTGCACGAGGCGGGTCCAAGGGACTTCCCGGCAAGAACATCCGTCCGCTCCTGGGCAAGCCTCTCCTCGCGCATTCGGTGGCGCTGGCCGGCCTTCTGGGTGATGATGTCCGCTGCATCGTCTCGACCGATGACGAGGGCATCGCGGCGGTCGCACGCGAGGCGGGCGCGGAGGTGCCCTTCATGCGGCCCGCCGAGTTCGCCAGCGACACGGCCCCCATGAGCGTCGTGCTCCGGCACGCGCTGTCCTCCATGGAGGAACTGGACGGCACGTCCTATGACATGGTCCTGCTGCTGGACCCCACCAGCCCCACCCGGACCCCCGAGAGCGTCCGGGCGGCCATCGATTCCCTGGCCGGGTCCCCCGAACTGGACGGCGTGATAGCGGTGTCGGAACCGTTCTTCAACCCGACCTGGGTGGGCGTGAAGCCCGCCGAGGACGGCGGCTCCCACCTGGAGCGCTACTTCAGCGAGGGCACCGGCGTGGTCCGCCGGCAGGACGTGCCGCGGTTCATGCGCATCAACGGCAGCTTCTACGTCTGGCGCTCGGACTTCGTCCGCCGTCTGGAGAACAGCTGGTTCGACGAGGGCAAGCACGGGTACGCCGAGATCCCCGAGACCCACGCCTTCAGCATCGACGACGAAAGCGAGTTCCGTCTGGTCGAGGCGGTGGTCGGCGCAGGGCTGGCCTCGCTCCCGGGGATCACCCCGCAGCAGGCGGCACAGCACGCGACGGCAGTCCAGGCAGCGAGCGAAGGAGCACAGGCATGACCCCTCAGGATTCCCTCTTCTCCCTCCGGGGTCGCCGCGCACTCGTCACGGGTGGCAGCGGCCCTCTGGGCAGCGTGCTCGCCGACGCCCTGGCCGGCCAGGGCAGCGACGTCATCATCTCCGACGTCGATCCGGAGGCCTGCCAGCGGGTGGCCGAGGAGATCGCGGAGCGCCATGGCGTCCGGACGTGGGGCATCGCGTCCAATCTGCTCAGCGCCGAAGGCACCACTGAGCTCGTGGAGGCCATCGACGGCCCGCTGGACATCCTCGTGAACAACGCGGCGTTCACCGGCACCTCGGGCGTGCCGGGGTACGCGGTCCCGTTCGAGGAACAGAGTGATGAGGCGTTCGAGCTCGCCTCCTCCCTGAACCTGCGGGCCCCGTTCTCCCTCGCCCGCCAGCTCGCCCCCCGCCTCTCAGCCAGCCCCGGCGGATCCATCATCAACGTCTCGTCGATCTACGGCCTCGTCGGTCCGAACATGGGCCTCTACGAGGGCACCCGGATGGGCAATCCCGCGGCCTACGGTGCGACCAAGGGCGGCATCGTGCAGCTCACCCGGTACCTCTCGACCGTGCTGGCGCCGAACGTCCGCGTCAACGCGTTCGCTCCCGGCGGCATCGCCCGAGGCCAGGACGACAGCTTCACCGAGCGCTACGAGAAGCTCACCCCCCTGGGGCGGATGGCCACCGAGGATGACTTCCGCGGCGTCGTCGTCTGGCTCGCCTCGGATGCCTCGCGCTATGTGACCGGGCAGACGATCGCCGTCGACGGCGGCTGGAGCAGCTGGTAGACCCAGCGCCCCAGCCGCTCCGGCTCAGGGCCGCAGGGGTTCGACGGCGGCCATCGCCGGCAGCTTCGGCAGCGGCGACGGAAGGTGCTTGAACGGGTGCCGGATCCAGTGCCACGGGGACAGTCCGGCCTCCGTGGCGTGGGCTCCCTCGGGGATCTTCTTCAGGCCGAGCACCGTCTGCGCCTTGGTGAGCGGGCCGCTCGCCCAGTATTCGAGGAACGGAGCCGCCGTGCTCCCGTCCCAGCCGAGCAGCGCCTTGAGCTCCTCCGGGGTGCGCATATCCCCACGGCCCAGTTCCGCCTCGGCGATCCCCCGCAGGACCTCCTGCGGGGTCGACGGGTCGTGGAACTCCGGCCAGAAGTCACGCATCACGAGGCCGGGATCGGCCTGGGCGTTGTTCCCCAGCTTGAAGTCGGGACCGTACACCTCCACGTCCGCGCCGGAGACGCTCGCGTACATGATGGACGTCGACAGCCGGTTCGACACGACACGCGGCGCCTCAGACATCATCCAGAGGATCCGGCCGATGAACTGAGGATCGCGACGGTCCCCCGCGCTGATCACGTCGTGGCCGGCGTCGGTCCAGGCCGACATGATCTCCTGGTTGTCCAGGTCATCGATGTGCAGGCAGACCGTGGCCGCGCCTTCGCGTTCGCGCACCATCCGCGCGTACTCGCCATGATCGCCGTCGACCTTCAGCAGTGCCGTCCCATGCAAGGGCAGCACGAGCGTGCGCTCACCGCGGGCCGGAACGGAGCCCGCCTTCCGGGCGCCGTCCAGCAGGTACAGGTAGGGCGCTCCCACGGCGTGCAGCATCGGTGTGCCGTCCTCGAAGAAGTTGCCGGGGTCGTTGGGGCTCCAGCCCCGGGAGGTGCTGGTCCAGGAGAGGCGCCGGCGCTTGGGACCCCAGCTGGCGAAGTCGCCGAACTGTGCCGTGATGGGGCTGCTCACGGTCCATCCGTGCTGAATGAGCCCGGAGACGTGCCGCAGCCGCTTGAGCCCGCAGTACAGGCCGAAGACGGCGGAGTGACCGTAGTAGTGATTCTGGATATCCATGAAGCGTCAGGCACCTTCAGAGGTCTGGGGGCGGACAACGAAAATGCGCCGCCGGATTCGTGAACGGTCCAGTCGGCGCATCAACGTCGGAGATCAGGGACGGACTGCGTGCGCGGCGAGCTTGCGCAGGCCGGGCCACATGCCCTTGGAGATGACCTTCGGGGTCAGGGAGGCCGCGTTGAGGCGGGACGTCAGGTGCCACTTGGCGGCGCGGGCGGCCTGCGGCCAGCCACTTGGCCGTGAAGTCACGGACGCACTCGTCGAAGAAGGCGCGCTCCTCGGCGAAGCGGCGGCCGTCGAGCGCACGGACCGACGAGTCGGACTCACGGTGGCGGCGGTACTGGAAGCAGACCGTGGAGACCACGGCCATGCGGCCACCGGACAGGATGATGTCGGTCGCCAGCGCGAGGTCCTGGACCACGTTGTACTGGGGACGGAAATCGTGGTGCTTGACGGCCTCGGAGCGCCACGCCACCGACGGGAAGTACAGCCAGTCGCCCACCATGAGGCTCTCGGCGATCGCTTCGCCCTCGACGACGGCCTCGCTGCTGCCGCCGACGAGCTTGTGGCGGAGGTAGGTCTTCACCTTGTCGCCGAGCGGCTCGTAGACGGCGCCGTTCTCATCGATGACCTCGACGCCGGGCTGCACGATGCTGACGGACGGGTCCTGGAACGCCTTGCGGACCGTGCTCAGGTAGTTGGGCAGCATGATGTCGTCGGCGCCCATGATGATCACGATGTCGTGCTCCACGAGGCCGATGCACTTCTTGTAGTTGCCGTTGGCCCCGAGGTTCTCCTCGTTCCGGTAGTACCGGACGCGGTCGTCGCCCTCGACCAGGCCGTTGAAGTAGGCCGGGAGGCTCTCGTCCGGGTAGCCGTCGTCGACGATCGTGAACCGGAAGTCCTTATCGTCCTGGGCCAGCACCGAATCCACGGCGGCCTTCATCATGGCCACGTCGCCGTAGTACGGCAGCATTACATCAATCGTCACTTGTCTTCTTCTCTCGCTAGAAGGCTTGGCTGAGTGGCGGCCTGGGAATCCGGGGCCAGGGTCTGGGAAGCGTGGACATCACGCTGGAGCTGCTCCACGGAGCAGCGAAGGATGGCGACCTCTTCCGCGAGGATGCGGGTCTCGTCCTCGAGGATGGTCAGTTCTCGGGACACGTGCAGGCTCACGCCCACCAGGAGCAGGATCGACAGCGCGAACAGCAGGTTCGACGGCACGACCACGCCCACCAGCGAGGCGGCCCAGTTCAGAAGGTGCGGGAACAGCCCGAGGATGATGGTGAGGCCACCGATGACCAGCCAGAGAATGGCGTACTTCTCACGGAGGCGTCCGTTCCGGAGCATGACCAGAACGACGATGACCATCAGGATGGACAGGACCAACGACACTGCGACACTCATGCCTCAGACACTTCCCTCTCCGGCGATGTCGCCCGACTGTGGTGCGTGCAGCTCCAGCGGGCGCGGGGTCCTGCGCCGGGCCAGTGCGAAGCACAGGACCAGACCCGAACGGGCCAGGTAGATGGACGACTTCAGAGGGCTCTGGCTCGGCGTGCCGGCCTGGCGCTCCTTCATCTCCACGGGGATCTGCGTCACCTTGCAGCCGGACTTGATGGCCACTACGAGGGAGTCGATCGTGTCACCGAGGTATTCGGTGGGGAAATGCGAGATGTACTGCCGGATGGCCCGCTCGTTGGCAGCGCGGAACCCGGACGTCACATCCGTGAGCTGCGTGTGCGCGACGCCGGAGATCACCTTCGCGAGGAAGAACATAGCCCAGCGGCGCGGGCCCTTGGCGCCGTAGCTGCCGCGGCCGGCGAAACGGGCGCCGATCGAGATGTCCGCATGTTCGAGGCCCGCGAGCACCCGGTCGATGTCATGCGGATCGTGCTGACCGTCGGCGTCGACCTGGATGACCGCGCGGTACCTGTTGCGGAGCGCGTACTTGAACCCGGCACGCATGGCGCCGCCGACACCGAGGTTGAAGGGGAGCCGGAGAACCGTGGCCCCTGCCTCCGCGGCGATCCTCGGCGTGTCATCCTTGGAGCCGTCATCGACCACCAGGACATCGTGCTGGGGAACCACAGCAAGCACATTTCGGATGGTGTCACCGATCGCCTCGGCTTCGTTCCACGCTGGCATGACGATGAGAACGCCAGAACGCCGTGAGTTACCCATGGTTTGCAAGTATAGCAACGGGACTAACCCGGTTCGCCGCCCGCACACACCAGCCCTTGCGCCGACTGGCAGGACAACCCTTGTAACCTTGGATGGACGTAATAGAGGAGTTGATTCATGTCCTGGTGGGAAGCCGTCCCCACGCTCGGTTTGGCCATCGTCGTATTCGTGGTGCCAGGTCTAGCGTTGCTCATAGCCAGCGGAGTCAGGGGATTGAACCTCGCGGCACTCTCCGTGCCGACGACGGCGACCATCGTCGCGTGCGGCGGAGTCGTCTTCGGAATCCTCCGGATTCCGTTCAATCCGCTCACGATCCTCGCCCTCACCCTCGTGCTCGTCGCCATCGCGCTGGCGGGCCGCGCCGTGATCCGGCGCCGGCGCCTCGTCGCCGCGGGAGCCGGCCTCCGCGACTCGGCGTCTGAAGCCGTGAGGGAAGCGAACCCCCGCCTTCTCGCCTGGCTGATCCCTCTCGCCGTCGCGGTTCCCGCGATCATCATCACAGCCCGGTACATGAGCGGCTTCGGGACGCCGGAGTCCTTCTCCGAAACGTTCGACAACATCTACCACCTGAACGCGATCCGCTACATCGCCGAGACCCAGTCGGCGAACTCGCTGACGATCGGCAATCTGACGGACTCCTCGAAGGCGCTCTACCCGGTCGGCATGCATGCCATGGTCGCCCTGGTCTACATGATGGGCGCTCCGTCGATCATGGTCGCGCTGAACTGGTCGACCATCATCTTCGCGGCCCTCGTCTGGCCGATCTCTTGCATCTTCCTGATGAGCCGCATCATCGGGTTCCGCCCCTTCGGCCTCCTCACCGCCGGTGTGCTGTCGGCAGGGTTCAGCAGCTTCCCATATCTCATGGTCGCCTTCGGCGTGTTGTACCCCAATCACGCGGCCCTGACGATGCTGCCCGCCGTCCTGGGCCTGCTGATCGAGTCCACGAACATCACGTCGGAGAAGCTCCGGCTGCACATCCCGGCATTCCTGGCCCTGATCGTGACGGTCCCTGGACTCTCACTGACCCACCCGAGCGCCCTGGTGGCCCTGCTGATGTTCGGCTGCCCGGTGGCGCTGGCCCTGCTCCTCCGCATCCTCAAGCGCGCCGTGGCCCGCGAACTGAGCGGCCGGCAGCTCGTGCTGTGGCTCGGCCTCATCGTCGGCTATTTCCTTGTGACCCTGGCGCTCTGGGTCGTGGCACGCCCGCCGGCCAGCGCGGCCAGCTGGGCGCCGATCCAGAGCAACGCGGACGCCGTCGGCGAGGTCCTCACCAGTGCGCCGATGGGCACCACCGTCGCCTGGATCCTCTTCATCCTCACGCTGGCGGGCCTCTACACGATCGCCCGGAACTTCCGCTCCATGTGGTGGATCCTCCTGATCTACGTGATCGCGGCCACGCTGTTCCTCATCGTCTCCGCCTGGCCGGCCGGCCAGTTCCGCTTCTTCATGACGGGTGTCTGGTACTCGGACAGCAACCGCTTCGCGGCCATGCTCCCGATGGCGACGCTCCCCATCGTCGTCATCGGGGCCGAGGCGATCATCCTCAAGGTCATCGAATGGGGCCGTGCGCTCAAGACCGCCCCGGCAGCCTCCGAGCCCGGCGCGAGCCCGGTGCGTGCGCCTCTCGCCCGCCTGGTGCAGAGGCTCTCCCCCAAGACCCTGACGGTCGCGGCCACGGTCCTGCTGGTGATCCTGGGTCTTGCCACCCAGGGCGGTTCCCTCGCGCCCGTCCAGGAGAAGCTCACGACCACCTTCCTCACCAAGAGCGACACGTCCCTGGTGAACTCGGACGAGCTGGCGCTGCTGAAGCAGCTCGACCAGCTGGTCCCCGAGGGCGACATGATCGTCGGCAACCCGCGGACGGGCGCCTCGCTCGCCTTCGCCTTCAGCGGGCGCAAGGTGGTGGCCCCCCACATCCTCGGCGCACGCAGCGACGAGGAACGGCTCCTCATGGATCACTGGAGCGAGGCCGCGTACAACGACGCCGTCTGCCCGGTGATCAAGGAGAAGCGGGCCTACTGGGGTCTGGACTTCGCCGACTCCGAGATGGTGCCGCGCAGCGAACCGCTCGAAGGGACACGGGACCTCGCGGACGACTCCGCCCCCGGGGTGAAGCTCGTGAAGGCCGTCGGCTCAGCACGGCTGTTCAAGATGACTGCCTGCGGCTGATCAGCCCAGCAGACGCCGGAGGGGCGGTGACCGATCGGTCACCGCCCCTCCGGCATTTCCTCGTAAGTCGCGGCGGATCAGCGCATCCAGCCGTCACAGGGCCGTGTCCGCCTGCTCAGGTGGACACGGCCCGCGGGCTCAGGCCTTGGCGCTCAGGTAGGCGAATTTGGCGAGCTCCGGGACCACATTGCGCCCGAGCCAGGAGGCGCCCAGGGAGGAGGTCTTCTCGAAGCCGAAGGCGTTGTCCGTGGTCACCACATAGACCTCACCCTTACCGAGCTTCGGGAACAGCGTGAGGTCCTTCGACGCCTTGTAGTTCTGGTAGTCGGCGTAAGGCACCGCGAGCATGATCACATCCGCGGTCAGAGACTTCGCCTCGGTCTGCGGGATGTAGGCGGAAGCGCCCTGCCGGTCAGCGTCGTTCCCCGGGTGCGCCAGGACCTGGTCCAGCGACGGCGCCGGGACGAAGCCGACCTCACGCAGGAGCCGCAGGGGGCTGCTGTCCTTGTTGTAGAGCTGGATGTCCGCGCCCTTGGCCGAGGAGGCCCGCACGAAGAGGGCGGTCTTGCCCTTGATCCCGGGATAGTCCTTGATCGACTGCGCCAGATCATCCGTCGTCGTCTTGACGACGTCCTCAGCAGCGGACGCCACCCCGAGCACCTTGCCGTAGAACCGCTGGACGTCCGCCCAGGAGTCCACGTTCAACGTCTTCGGGGCCAGCACCACCGGGGCGATCTTGGACAGGGAGTCATACAGAGCCCGGGGAAGGACCTGAGACACCGAGATGATCAGCTGGGGCCGGATGTCCCGTGCGGCCTGGAGCAGCGGCTTCGGGGTGTAGTCGACCAGCTGCGGCATCGGATCCGGTCCGAGAGCGCGGAGCGCGGCCCCGTACCAGGCGGACACGTTGTCCCCCGTCCGGGCGATCGGAGCGAGCCCCAGCGCCAGCATGGACTCGGAGTCCTGACCGCCCACGGTGAGCACCTTGGTGAACGGGCGCTCGACCACGGTGGAGCCGTAGACGTGCTCGACCGTGAAGGGGAATCCGGTGCTCTGCTGCACAGGAGGGCTGGAGGCAGGCGCCTTGGGCGAGCCCGAGCAGGCGCTCAGGGCCAGAGGGATCGCTGCACACAGCGCCAGGAAGCCGCGGCGGCTGGTGCTGTTGAGTTCGGGTCCGGAGGTCATTTCTCGCTTCCCATCATGAAAATCGGCATTCCTGTCGTCATGGCGTCCTGGCTATGCCCCTTGCGCGAGGCCCAGGAGCCTCCGCTCGAACACGGGTGCAAGGCTTTCAACATAGCTCCTGGTGAGGTGATTGTTGTCGAAGTAGACGAAAAGCCCACCCGTGACCGCGTAACAGCGGGAGTCGTCGCAGAACTGGTCGGTCATGTCCAGCACCTTCAGATTCCGCACCTGGAGCTTCTCGGCCGCCTGAGCGGTCGGGTCAGCCACGAGCGCCTTGGCGCGTTCCGTGGCACAGGCGAGGGCGTTGCCCTTGTTGTTGAGCACGCAGGTCGGGGTGCTCTTGCCGAGCGTCAGCGGAGGATCCCGCACGATGATCACCCGGGTGCCGTTCTGGGCCCACTTGGCGATGCGCCGCTCCGTGCTGGAGTGGTACTGGCTCAGCTGATCGCGCCCCGTGCCGTCGTCGATCGTCTCCTTCGCGGAGAACGTCGAGGCGACCACCAATTCAGGGCGCTGCTTCATGATCCGGTCGGAGACCTGACGGCTCCAGTCCAGGCACTTGCGCTGGCTCGTGGCGTCGAGCCGCGGCGCATCCATGAAGGCCACGCGGCGGACGTCCGCGAGGGAGCATCCCCCGGCGAGGCTCATCCGCACCTTCCACTGCTGTTTGCGCGCCAGATCGAAGAAGACCGACTTCCACTGCTCGGCGTGGGAGTCCCCGATGAACCACACGTCCTTGGCGTCCGCCTTGCCCTGGGAGAAATCGCACTCCTGCAGGTAGGACACGCCCTGGACGACCAGCGGATCAGCCGCACCACGGCAGCCGGGCACCGCGAAGTAGGGGGACTCGGCCTTGCCGATGTTCTGCGCGTCGGGAGGGCCGTACTTGTTCGGGCAGGAAGAACCTTTGAGAAGGCTCGCAGCGCCATAGCACGGCGACTTCGCCAGCTGGGCGAGCTGTTCCTGCTCCATCTTCTCGGCCTGACCGGCGGAGAAGACCATGGCGACGGAAAGGGCCCCGGCGACGGCCATCGTGCCGAACCCGGCGAGGATGGTGACGCGGGCCTTCCGGTTCCGGAACAGCCGGGTCCGGCCTGGATCCTCCACGTACCGCTTGGTCAGGAACGCCAGGATGATCGCCAGGACCGCGATCACCACCTTCTCCCGGTTCCCCAGCTCCCGACCGAGCAGGGGCATCGCCAGGATGATCAGGGGCCAGTGCCAGAGGTACAAGGAGTACGAGATGTCTCCCAGGAACTGGACGGGCCGGAATCCCACCCACGGGAGCGCGCTCCGGCCGAGGACGGACCCGGACAGCACGATCGCCCCGGTGCCGAGCACGGGGATCAAGGCCATGAAGCCGGGGAAATCCGTCTCCGTGCTGAAGGTCGCGAGGGAGTAGACCAGCGCGGCCACACCGGCGAATCCCAGCGCGCCCATCCACCGCTGCGCCGCGGCCGGCGGCTCGGCGTCGTGGGCACGGGCGCCACGGCCTGACAGGGCGAAGGTGACGATCGCGAGCAGACCGCCCAGGGCGAACTCCCACGCCCGGGTGGTGGTGACGAAGTACGCCTCGTTCTTGCTGGTGGCGGTGAAGTAGACGCTGTAGGCCAGGGAGGCGGCGAACACCACGCCCATGACCAGGCTCAGCAGACGCAGAGGCTGCTTGCGCAGACGCAGAGCCAGCAGGAAGGCCCCCGCCAGCAGCAGCGGCCAGATCAGGTAGAACTGCTCCTCCACGGAGAGGGACCAGTAGTGCTGCACCGGCGTGGCCAGCTCGTGATCGGCCGAGTAGTCGATCGACTTCGCGGCCAGCATCCAGTTCTCGCCGTAGAAGGACGCGGCCAGCGTTTCCCACGCCACGTCGAGCCAGCGCGAATACGGCAGGATGAACCAGGACGCCACCAGCCCGACCACCGAGACCAGCAGGGCCGCCGGCAGGAGCCGGCGCATACGGCGGGCGTAGAACGCGGCGAAGCGGACCCTGCCGGTCCCCCGCAGTTCGCCCACCAGATGACGGGTGATCAGGAAGCCCGAGATCACGAAGAAGATGTCGACGCCCACATAGCCGCCGGGCAGCGCGGCGGGCCAGAGATGGTTGACGACGACGGCGGCCACGGCCAGGGCGCGCAGGGCCTGGATGTCGGTGCGGAACTTCCCCTGGGGCTTCTTCGGCTTCTCGGTCGCCGGCGCCAGGGTGGGTGCGTCCTGCGTCATCGGGCGATCACGCGCTCTCTCGGGAGCGCAGGAACTCCACGACCTCGTGGCTGGGCCCGTCCTTGATGACGCGGCCGTGCTCCAGGAGGACTCCCCGGTCGCAGACCCGCTGCACGAGGTCCAGGTCATGGCTGACCACCACGAGGGTCTTGCCCTCGTCGGCGAGTTCCTGGATCTTCGCGAGGCACTTGCGCTGGAACGGCTCATCTCCCACAGCGAGGATCTCGTCGACCAGGAAGACCTCCGGATCGGTGTGGACCGCCACGGAGAACGCCAGGCGCAGGTACATGCCCGAGGAGTAGAAACGGACCTCGGTGTCGATGAACTCGCCGATCTCGGCGAAGTCGACGATCGCGTCGAAACGCTCCTTGATCTGGGCCTCCGACATCCCGAGGATGGCGGCGTTGAGATAGACGTTGTCGCGGCCGGAGAGATCAGGGTGGAATCCGGCCCCGACCTCGATGAGGCCGGCGACGCGTCCGCGGGTGCGCACGGTCCCCTCATCCGGCGTCATGACGCCGGAGATGTGCTTGAGCAGCGTCGACTTGCCGGAGCCGTTGAATCCGAGGAGGGCGACGGTCTCGCCCTGGCGGATGTCCAGGCTGACCTCGTGCAGGGCGTGGAACTTCGCGGAGAGATCACCCTTGCGGCCCTTGAGGAACCAGATGAGGGCTTCCTTGATCGAGCGCGTGTGCCGCAGGACGAACTGCTTGCTGATGCCCTTGATCTCGACGGTGACGGGGGGTTGTTCGGACACTCAGAGCTCCTGCGCGAACTTGACTTCCAGCTTGCGGAAGGTGAACTGGCCGAGAGCCAGGACCGCAGCCGAGACGATGAGAGCCACCGGGAGCCACAGCTCGAAGAGCATCGGCGGGGCGGCCTGGGTGGCCGAGCCCCCCGTCGTCGTGGACCAGAAGGCGTAGTGGAAGAGCTCGACGCCCACGGTGACCGGATTCGCCTGATACACCGCGAACCAGAACTCGCCGAGGCGGTCGTGCACCATGTTCCACTGGTACATGACCGGGGATGCCCAGGTGGCGACCATGAGCATCATCTCGACGAAGTTCTCCGAGTCCCGGAAGTACACGTTGACGGAACTGAAGAACAGACCGAGCCCCACGGAGAGCATGGCGAGCACCACGAATCCCGCGATGCCGGCCATCAGCCCGAGCAGCGTGGGACGCCACCCTGTGAGGAGACAGCCGATCAGCAGCACCACGAGCTGCGGGAGGAAATGGGCCGCCGAGACGAAGACCGAGGCGACCGGGAACAGCTCGCGGGGCAGGAAGATCTTCTTGATCAGCCCGCTGTTGTAGACGATCGACCTGGCCGCGTTGTTGAGGGCTTCGGTGAAGAAGTTGATCATCACGATGCCGGAGAAGAGGTACACCGCGTAGTTCTCGACGTTGCGGTTCTGCCCGAGGAAGACACCCATGGCGACGTAGAACACCACGAACTGGATCGCAGGCTTCACGTAGGACCACAGGACGCCCAGCACCGAGCCGCGGTACCGGAGCTTGATCTCCTTCTGCACCAGCAGCTTGAGCAGATACCTCTGCCGGAAGACATCCTTGAGCCCGTGCCCGATCCCAGGCCGGATCAGGGGGGTGTCCTGGAGCGAACTCATGCTCGCTCCCCCACCGCCTGGGAGCTCTTCTCACGGGTGTCCGAGATGGTGTGCTCCGCGAAGGTCTTCGCCCAGCTCTCGCGGGAGGTCAGCTCCGGCAGTGCGGCCTTGTACCGTGCCGCGAGGTCATCCCAGTTCCGGACGATCTGTGCCAGGCTGCCGACCGCGTTCATCAGGAGGGACTTCGCCAGCCGGGGGTCGCGGACGTACCAGGACGCCCCCGTGCCGTCGGCATTGGTCACGATGGCCGAATCGAACTGCGACACCGTCCACCATTTGTTGTCCTGGTGGGCGATCCGCGTCTGAGGCACGGCGCGGTCCCGGTCCGAGACGTCCGTGAACAGCTGCTTCCGGAGGGTTTTCAGACCCCACGGGAGCATCGTCTTCAGCGACGGGCGGCTGGACACCGCGGCACTTCCTCCGAGGCTCTGCTCCTTCTGAGCGGTCGGGAACGCTTCGGGGTCGCTCTTGTACACGGTGTCGCTGTGGGATGCGAGCATCGTCCGGATGCGCGGCAGCGTGGTGCTCAGCGTGCCGTGCAGTTCACGGGGCCCCTTGAGCAGGTCCTGCATGGCCCAGACACGTCCCTGGGACGTGGCGTACTGCATGGAGAGGGTGTGCTTGATGTCGGCGAACAACGCGCCCACCAGGGCACGCCCGCCGCGGGCGAAGGGACTGTAGAGCAGGGCGACCATGAGCCGGTTGCGGTTGTGGAAGTAGGCCTGCCAGCCGACCAGATCGTCCTTGTCACCCCACGAGATGTGCCACACGGCCGCGCCGGGAAGGCTGACCGTCTGGTACCCCTTCGCCTTGGCCCGCAGGCCGAACTCGACGTCGTCCCACTTGATGAAGATCGGCAGTGCCAGGCCGATCTCGCGGATCACCGACGTCGGGATGAGGCACATCCACCAGCCGTTGTAGTCGACGTCGACCCGCCGGTGCATCCACGGCGTCTGCCGCAGATTGGACGTGAGGAAGTCGTGGCCGAGTTCCATCTCCCCGTAGGGCTGGTCCGGCTGGATCCGGTGAGGGTTCACGATCTCGCCGAGCGTGTGCAGGGCGGTCCGGTGGTGCAGATCGAACATGTGTCCGCCCACGAGCGTGGGCTTGCGGCAGTAGGCCGCGAACGTCAGGAGGCGCGTGATGCTCTCCGGCTCGATCACGACGTCGTCGTCCATGAGCAGCACGTAGTCGCTGCCGTTCTCGCAGGCCTCGAACATGCCGCGGGAGAACCCTCCCGAACCGCCCAGATTGGACTGCTCGATGATCCGGAGCTTGCCTTCGAGACGGCTCGCAACGTCGTCGAACCCTGCGGCCTCCACGAGTTTGTCGGTGCCCTGATCCACGATCAGGACCTCGGTGACCTGCTCGAGGCACTCGGGGTGGTCCGCCAGGAGCCGGAGGTTGTTCAGGCAGTAGGACGTCTTGTTCAGCGTCGTGATCTCGAGCGTCACCGTGGCACGCTCCGGGGCGGGGCCCGGCGCCTGCCATTCGGCCGACTCCAGGAAGAGCTCGCCGCGGCCGGCCACCAGGTCGAACCAGTACCAGCCGCCGTCGCCGAACGGCAGAAGGTCGAGGTCCACCACGGAGGTCTGATCGCCCGTCACCGGGATGCTCTTCTGCTGCAGAAGTGCGCCCTTGGCGTTGGAGCGGAAGACCACGATCGTGCCTTCACCGCGGGTGCTCACACTGAGGCGGATCTTGCTGAGAGTGGTCCACTTCCGCCAGTACCCGGCCGCGAAGGCGTTGAAGTAGCTGCCGAAGGACACACGCTCACCCGGGCGGACCCTGGTGGAGCAGCGTCCGGTGAAATCCTCGGCGTGTGCTTCACGGGCCTGAGAGCTCAGGCGCACCGGGCGGCGGCCCTGCCGCCGGGCCTCCTGCTCGCTCGGCGCGGGCATGCCTGCGGCGGTGCCCATGTCCACATAAAGCGGGGCGGTGTCCATCTCCGAATGCTCCGGGAAGATGACCCGCTGGAGGGTGACCCATCCGGAAGCGTCATCCACACCGGTCTGCCCGGGAAGGACTCCCTTGCTCATGCGTCCACCCCACCGCTTTCCATCTTCGCCCCGTCCGCGAAGGCGGGACGGATCTTGTTCTCGAACATGGAGAGCGCCGAGCCGATGGCCATGTGCATGTCCAGGTACTTGTAGGTGCCGAGGCGGCCGCCGAACAGGACCATGTCCTCGGCGGCGGCGAGATCGCGGTACTTGAGGAGCTTCTCGCGGTCCTCGGGGGTGTTGATCGGGTAGTAGGGCTCGTCGCCCTTCTCGGCGAAGCGCGAGAATTCGCGCATGACGATGGTCTTCTCCTCCTGGTAGCCGCGCTCCGGGTGGAAGTGGCGGGGCTCGATGATGCGGGTGAAGGCGACGTCCTCGTCGTTGTAGTTCACCACGCTCGTGCCCTGGAAGTCGCCCATCGGCAGGACTTCCTCTTCGAAGTCGATCGTGCGCCAGGAGAGGTCGCCCTCGACGTAGTCGAAGTAGCGGTCCACGGGACCGGTGTAGACCACGGGGATCTTGCCGACGACCTTGGACTTGGAGTACTCGTGCGAATCGTCGAAGAAGTCGGTGTTCAGCCGGACCTCGATGTTCGGGTGCTCCGCCATCTTCTCGATCCACGCGGTGTATCCGTTGGTGGGCAGACCCTCGTACTTGTCGTTGAAGTACCGGTTGTCGTAGTTGTAGCGCACCGGGAGTCGGGAGATGATGCTGGCCGGCAGGTCCTTGGGATCCGTCTGCCACTGCTTGCCTGTGTAGTGCTTGATGAACGCCTCGTACAGCGGACGTCCGATGAGCTGGATGCCCTTGTCATTGAGGTTCTGGGGGTCCGTGCCTGCCAGTTCGCCGGCCTGCTCCTGAATCAGGGCCTTGGCCTCGCCCGGGGTCATGTTGGCCCGGAAGAACTGGTTGATCGTGGCGAGGTTGATGGGCAGGGAGTAGACCTCGCCCTTGTGAACGCCGTAGACCTTGTGCACGTAGTTCGTGAACGTGGTGAAGCGGTTGACGTACTCCCAGACCTTCTCGTTTGAGGTGTGGAAGAGGTGGGCGCCGTAGCGGTGCACCTCGATTCCCGTCTGGGGTTCGGTCTCGCTGTACGCGTTGCCACCGATGTGATGACGCTTGTCCAGGACCACGACATTCAGGCCCAGCTCACGCGCAGCCCGTTCCGCAATGGTCAGACCAAAAAAGCCTGAACCGACAACAACCAGATCAGCGTTCACCAATTCTCCTGAACTACTCGGGGCGGACCGGCGGCCATGCATGGAGGAGCATGCGCCTGCTGAACTAGGGTACCCGAGTTTGTGCCCACAGGCCGGAGGGCCGGTTTGTCCACATAGCGAGACCGACGGGGTCATTCCAGGGCATCCGCTCCCTAGTCTTCACGTCATGAAACCTCTCCGGTCACCGGTGATTCCCGAGTGCACACTGGTAGCGCCCGACGGCGCGGAGGCGCCTTCCGTCCTCGGCCCGCGGTCCGTGGAACTCACCGTCGACTGCGGGCCGGCGGCGGAGGGAACCCACCTCTCCGCCGCCCTCGAGAGCCGCTACGGCCCAGGCCCGTACACCGTCGCGGGCAGGCCCCTGCTCTCGCTCACCCCCGGCACGGAACCCCTCGTGACCGGGTGCGTCATCCTGGGTCCCTCGCTCGGGAACACGCTCGGATCCGGCCGGTCCGGCGAGCCCGCGGCGCATCTCGAACTGGTCGTGCTGTCCGGCCCGGACGCGGGGGCCGCTCTTCCTCTCCGACGTGGTGAGCATCACCTCGGACGGGGCGCCCCTGCCCTCGGTCTCACCGATCCGAGCCTGTCGCGGGACCATGCGGTTCTGTCCGTGTCGCCTGAAGCCATCCGGTGGACCGACCGGGGCAGTCTGCACGGGACCATCGTGGATGGCGTGGACCTCCGCGGCACCTCGGCCGTTTCGACGGAAAGCACCATCAGATGCGGGGCCACCGAGTTCGTCCTCCGCCCGACCGCACTATGGGAAACGGACCTGAGTTCGCTCGGTGCGCCACCCGGAACACCTCATGAGATCACGGCGCCGCAGAAGGAACACGGCAGAGCGATGACCCTGCTCCTGGCGGCCGGTCCCCTGCTGGGTGGGATGGCCCTGGCATGGAGTTCCGGGACCTGGCAGTTCGCGCTGCTGTCCCTGCTGTCCTCGGCGCCTTTCGTCTTCCCCGCGATCGCCGGCACCCGCGCGAGCCGGACCTTCCAGGTCCGGCTCGAGGAAGCGATGGCCGAGGACCGCGAGCGCCTGGAGACCGGATTCCCTCCGCTGGGGATACTGCTCCTCGCACAGGCCGCCTCCACCGCGACGCACTGCGGCTCACCCCCGGCGGGACCGGGACGCACCCTTCCGGAGGGTGGCGAACCGGCCTCCGACGACGGCCTGTGGCTGAGGCTCGGCACCGGGGAGGCACCGGCCAACATCGTCTGCCATGCGGAGACTCCGCTCATCGCCCGGGCGATCCGGACCTCCGACGCCGGGAGCCCCCGACGGTCCCGAGACCGAACTGAAGCGTTCCGAGCTGGGGACCAGGAAACGCGCGGGCGGTGGAGGGAAGCACGATTCCGTTCCCACAGCCGTCTGCGAGCGCGCCTCCACGGCGGATACCCCGGCTCCCGGACGATGCGCGACCTCACGGGCGCTGTTCCAGGATTTCCGCCCCTCCTTCATCACGATGCCCCGATCCTCGTCCGGGTCGACCCCGGACTGAAGGTGGTGGCCGAATCTCCCGAGTACAAGGAGTTCGTCTGCGGGCTCCTGGTCCACCTTCTCCGGAGACCAGGCGGACGCCGGCCGAGCGTGATCCTGGTCGACCCTGACCGGGTCATGCCCGCCTCACTGCGGTTCCTGCCCGGCATCCGCTGGGTCAAAAGCTGGGCGGAGGCCTTCTCACAAGGGACGACGCCTCTTCACACCCTGTCCCAGCACCCGGCGGCTTCGGCGCCGGCCCGCCTGGTCGTGGTCGGCGCGCCCGCCGTGCCGGCTCCCGGTGGTCCGAGGGAATGGAGCGCCCAGGGGTCACTGACGGTGCTGTTCCAGGAATCGCCCGGCGCCGGCGCCTCGGTTCACCGCGGGCCTCACGGACTTTCGGTGGTGAGAATCGACCGCACTCTGGGCACGGTGCTCCCCGGCCACACGAACCCTCCCGCGGGACGACCACGTGCCACCACGAAACTGCCTGCCCGAACCTTCATCCCCGATCTCGTCTCGCCGGAAGTCCTGGACCGGTTCTGCCGGAGATTCCGCGATCTGCACCCTTTCGTCACGGGCAGCGGATTCTCCGAGAAACGCACGGCCATCCCTGACACCGTGCCCCTTGGCGGCCTCTCCCCCACGTCCACCCCAGCGATCTTGGAGGCCTGGCACTCCATGTGCGCGGCGGGTGCCTTCACCTTCCCTCTGGGCGTCGGGCAGGAGGGACCGGCCATGCTCGATCTGGTGCACGACGGCCCGCACTTCCTCGTGGCCGGCACGACAGGAGCCGGCAAGTCGGAACTTCTCCGCACGATGGTCCTCTCCGCCGCGAGCCACCTGGCCCCGTCGGAGCTGGGTTTCGTCCTGGTCGATTTCAAAGGAGGAGCGGCCTTCGACGGGTTGGGTGGCCTGCCGCACGTCCATGGACTGGTGACCGATCTCGGGCCGGCCGAACTGGACCGGGCTCTCGCCTCCCTACGGGCCGAGATCCTCCACCGGGAACAGCGGTTCCGCGAACTCAGAGTCGCGGATTGGGCGGGCTATCGGAAGGTACGACGGCCACACGAGTCTCCGCTCCCCCGCGTCTGCCTCATCATCGACGAATTCCGGATGATGATGGATCACGCGCCGGACAGTCTGCGCGAACTCATCAGGCTGGCCAGTATCGGTCGGTCGCTGGGACTGCACCTGGTCCTTGCGACCCAGCGGCCTCAGGGTGCCGTCAGTGCCGACATCCGGGCCAACCTGGGTACGAGCATCGCCCTGAGGGTGCAATCGGAACTCGACTCCCTGGACGTGATCGGCACATCCCAGGCCGCAGGGATCCCCTTGGAGCTGCCCGGCCGTGCCGTGCTGGCGAAGGGAGCCACCAGGACACTGATCCAAGTGGCCGACGCTTCCTCGACACCTCTTGTCGCCGACGACGACGTCCGGGTGAGCGTGTGGGGCGATCAGGAGCCGTCGAACGAGACGGCATTCCGCGAGGCGGACGACCCCGGCACTCACCTCACGTCGTGGTGCAATGAGGTGTCCTCCGCCTGGGAAGCGTGGATCGCGGAACACGATGGCGGGGCTCCTCGTGACGGGCGCCCGGGTCATGCACTGGGAATGGAGCCGGGCGTGGGGCCGCGGCCGCGGAGAGTTCTCGCGCCACCCCTGCCCCGACGGTTCGATCCGGCCAGGCTCCCGGATTTCGCACCCGTTCAGGCAGACGATGATCCACCGCTCGCTCTGGTCGACCGGCCCGAACACCAGCGCCTGGACGTCCTACGGTGGGCGCGCGGGGAATCCGTCGCGGTGCTGGGAGCCCCACGCGACAGGAACGCGTTGGCCTCTGCTCTCTTCGCCACCGCCGCCGACAGTCGCGCTCCTCTATTCGTCGCGATCACCGTGCAGGCGACCTGGCCTGGAACCGACCCACCGCCTCACGGAAGGGTGAACTCTTCAGTCGCTCCGGCGACCGGCCGGCTCTCGTCCGCGAGCCCGCCGGAGACGGCTCCTGGCCCCCGGATCATCCCGGCTCAGAACACCGCTGACATCGCCCGGCTGTTCTGCGAGTTGCGGGAGGGCCGGCAGGATCCCGACCGAGAGGTGTTCCTCTACATCGAGTCCTGGGAATCGACTCTCGCGGCGATCAGGTCCTCGGAGCATTACGGGCTGGAGGGAGAACTCCTGGACCTGCTGCGCAGTGACGGGGTCGGTGGGGTCCGCGTTCTCGTCGGCGGCAATGAGGGTCTGGCGTCGTCCCGCGCCGTGGGAACTGTCTGCCACTCGATCTATCTGTCCTCGGCCCGGGCCGAGGAGGACCTCCGGCTGTCCGCGGCGCTTGCTCGGCTCGAGCCGTCGTCGTCGCGCGTGCTGCTGAGGAGTTCGCGCTTCGGTGGAGGTCTGCAGGTGGCAGAGCCGGTGTCCGCCAGGGCCTCGACGCCGGAGGCGTGGCGCCCTGCTCCGAATGCCGAGGCCCAGCGGCTCCGGTCCCGAACCACCAGGTCGGAGGGCGGCCGGTCCGAGGGTGGAGCCTCGGCGGACGCCGCCTCACCGGACAGCCAGTGGAACTACTTCGGCTGACCTTCAGAAGGTCCGTCGGCCGCGCCCTGCTCGGCGCTGGTCTCGTCTTCGTCGGCGGCCTGCGTGCTCCATCGGCCGTAGGCGACCGCCCTCGGATCGAAAATAAGCACGGCGGAAACGGCAGCGGGAATGATGATGAGGAGACCCTGCCAGATCAGACCGGCCTGAAGCGTGGGAATTCCGATCGCGAGGATGAACAGCTGCGCCACCAAGGCGCCGGATCGAGGCCACCGATAGCCGCGGAAGAGGAAATGTCCGATCGCCATGAGACCCAGCCCGAGCGCCGCGAACAACACCGCGAGGAAGACGGCGCCCGCGAAGGTGAGGACGGGAGTGCCGGCGAGGAGGTTGACCACGTAGATCCCGGCGACCACCAGGAGGACCAGGCCTTCCACCAAGGCGACCAGGGAGACCACCGTCACCGAGAGTGGCCGGGACAGGGGGGCACCGGTCTGAGGGGAATTCATCGGCATGCTTTCTCTTTCAGCCACACGGCTGGGACGGGCGCCCTATGGCGGGACCCTTGACACAGTCGCACCCTACCGGACATAGTCAAATTCGGGACATCACTGAGCCGGGGATGTGATGCACCACTCATGTTTTCCGGCGATTTGACGGCTTTCACCCCTTGTTTGCTCCGCGTTAACGTGACACGCTTGTTAATAGAGTCGCGGGGCCAGAAATGGCCCCTTTCCTATGAAGGGCCAAGTGAAATTTTTCACAAAGCCTGAAACACAGATTTGGAGTGAGTGATCGCATGGATTGGCGTAGCCGTGCCGCCTGCCTGGACAAGGACCCCGAGCTTTTCTTCCCTGTCGGCAACACGGGCCCAGCGCTTCTCCAGATTGAAGAAGCCAAGAGCGTCTGCCGCCGGTGCCCCGTGGTGGACACCTGCCTGCAGTGGGCACTCGAATCCGGCCAGGATGCCGGTGTCTGGGGTGGCATGAGCGAAGACGAGCGCCGCGCCCTCAAGCGCCGCGCCGCGAGGGCTCGCCGCGCCTCCTAAGGGGCAACGAAGCAGTCGAACGTCCAAGCAGTACAACGCAGTGGCGGGCCGGAACCTGAGGGTTCCGGCCCGCCACTGCGTTGTCGTGCTCCTTGCGGACTGGGCTACTGGAAGTCGACGCCGCCGGACTGTGGCGCCCACGGTAATTGCCGCGGCCTCTCCGGGACAGCCCCGTGCGGATCCGACGGCCTCAGGCGTCGAGCGGGACCACCAGACGGACGACGGTTCCTCCACCGTCACGGGACAGCCAGCGGATCGTGCCGCGAAGCTCTGACGTGATGAGTGTCCGGACGATTTGAAGGCCGAGGCCCCCGCCGGTGCCGCCGAGGGCGCCCGGCCCGGCCGCGGGATCGGCCTCCGGAGGCAGCCCCACACCGTCGTCGGAAATCGTGACGGTGAGCTGACGCTCACCCGCTTCGGTGACGCTTCGCTGCGCGTCGAGCCAGACCGTGCCTGCCCGGTCCTGCAGGCCGTGTTCGACCGCGTTGGTGATCAGCTCGTTGATGACCAGGGCGAGCGGCGTCGCGAGGTCACTCGGCAGTTTGCCGAATTCCCCGGTGAGTTCGGTGCTCACCTTCTGCGCCGGGGAGGCGACCTCCGCCGACAGCCGGAATTGCGGGCTGATGAGCTCGTCGAAATCCACCACCTGCGACAGGCCCTGCGACAGGGTTTCGTGCACACGGGCGATCGTCGCCACCCGGCGCATGGCCTGTTCCAGCCCCTGCCGGGCCTCCTCGCTCACCATGCGGCGCGACTGCATCCGCAGCAGCGCCGCCACGGTCTGGAGATTGTTCTTCACCCGGTGATGGATCTCCCGGATGGTCGCGTCCTTGCTGACCAGCTCTTGTTCGCGACGGCGGAGCTCGGAGACGTCGCGGCATAGGACAAGCGCTCCGAATCGATGGGTGCCGTCCCGCAGAGGGATCGCCCGCAGCGTCAGCGAAACGCCCCGGGACTCGATCTCGGAACGCAACGGCATGCGGCCCGTGACGACGAGCGGAAGGGTTTCATCCGCCAGACGCCGGTCCTTGATGAGGCCCGCCGTGACCTCCGCCAGAGAGCGTCCCTCCAGCGACTCGATGTCACCGAGCCGGCGGAAGGCGGACACCCCGTTGGGGCTGGCGTACTGCACGATGCCATCGGCATCCAGCCGGATGAGACCGTCTCCCACACGGGGCGCGCCACGACGCGACCCCGTCGGAGAGGCGAAGTCCGGCCAGAGACCCTGCGTGCCCATCTTGAGCAGGTCATAGGCGCACTGCCGGTACGTGAGTTCCAGCCGGGACGGCATCCGGGAACTCGACAGGTCCAGGTGAGAGGTGACCACCGCCAGCGTCCGGCCATTGCGGACCATGGGGATCGCCTCCACCCGGAGCGCCGAGTCGCCGTTGCTCCAGGCCGCTTCGGAAGACCGCTCGATGTGGCGGGACTTCCATGCCCGCTCCACGAGTGGCTGAAGATCCGAGCGGATGCCTTCGCCGACGAAGTCCGTGTGGAACACGGTATGACTCGTGGACGGCCTCACGTGAGCGAGAGCCACGAATCCCAGCTCGGGATCCGGGAACCACAAGGCGAGGTCGGCGAAGGCGAGGTCGGCCACCATCTGCCAGTCACCGACCAGCAGATGGAGCCACTCCGCGTCCCCGGGGCCGAAATCAGCATGTTCCTTGATGGGATCAGTGAATATGGCCACGGGGAGTCTCCTCGATCAGTGCCGGACGATGGAACGCAAGAGCCTCAATGCTACCGAGAGAGACGCCATGTCGTCCTTCTCGAGCGAGTTGACCTCTTCGAACATGTTCCGCGCCCGCATCAGCTGCTCGGCGTTCCGGTCCTCCCACTGCGCCAAACGGTCGTCGGCCGCGGTCTCCCCCTGGCTGACGCCGAGCACCGACATGGTCATGTCGGCGACCGTCGAGTAGAGGTCGTCGCGCAGCGCGGCACGGGCCAAGGCCTGCCAGCGGTCATCCCGGGGAAGCGCGCTGATGCGTTCCAGCAGGGAGTCCACGTGGAAGCGGTCGAACACCGTGTAGTACACGCGTGCCACATCGTCCATGTTCTCGCCGGTCTGACGGGAGATCCTGGCCATCTCCAGCAGCGGGAAGCTCTCGAAGAGTTCCGCCCACCGGATGCCGAGTTCGTCCGGCAGACCCCAGGAGCTGGCGCGGGTCCGCCAGGCCTCGAAGCGCACCAGGTCCTCGCCACGGAGGTAATCCGCGAGGCGGCCGCGCAGGGCGGCGACCTTGGGACCGAAGTCCGCCACGATGTCCGCCACCGGAGCGCTGGTCGCGCCGTCGGCCACGAGCCAGCGCACCGCACGGTCGAGAAGACGACGGATGTCCAGGTGCACCGTGGTCCAGTGCGCGGTGGGGAACGACGCCGGCAGGCTGTTCAGCGCGTTCAGCATCTCCGGGAGCTTGTAGATCTCCCGGAGGGCGATGAACGCCTTCGCCACGGCCGACTCGGTGGCCGAGGTCTCCTCGATGGCGCGGAACGCGAACGTGATGCCGCCGACGTTGATCATCTCGTTGGCGACCACCGTGGCGATGATCTCGCGGCGCAGCGGGTGGCTGTCCAGCTCGGCGTCGAAACGCTCCGCCAGAGCCTTCGGGAAGTACGCCCGCAGCGTCGAACCGAACCACGGATCGTCCGCGAGGTCACTGTCGCGCAGAGCGTCGGCCAGTTCGATCTTGGCGTAGGCGGCGAGGACCGACAGCTCCGGAGAGGTGAGGCCCTGACCCTGTGCCAGACGCTGGCGCAGCACCTCGGTGGACGGCAGGGCCTCCAGCTCGCGGTTCAGATCGGCCTTCACGTCCAGCCAGTCCATGAGGCGCTCGTAGCTCGGGCTCCACTCGGCGACCCGCGTGCGGTCGTTGAGCAGCAGGATGTTCTGCTCGATGTTGTCCTCAAGCACCAGCTCGCCGACCTCGTCCGTCATGGACGCCAGGAACGCGGCGCGTTCCGCTGGATCGAGCTTGCCCGCCGACACCATGCGATCGATGAAGATCTTGATGTTGACCTCGTGATCGGAGCAGTCGACGCCGGCGGAGTTGTCGATGGCGTCCGTGTTGAGGATGACGCCCTGCAGGGCCGCCTCGATCCGGCCGCGCTGGGTCATGCCCAGGTTTCCGCCCTCACCGACGACCTTGACGCGCAGGTCGCGCCCGTCGACGCGGATGCCGTCGTTCGCCTTGTCGCCCACCTCGGCGTGGCTCTCGGTGCTGGCCTTGACGTAGGTCCCGATGCCGCCGTTGTAGAGGAGGTCGGCCGGTGCCAGGAGGATCGCCTTGAGGAGCTCAGGCGGGCTCATGGACTCGGTGCCCTCGGGCAGGCCCAGAGCCGCGCGGACCTGGGGCGAGATCGGGATCGACTTCGCGGAACGCGGGAACACCCCGCCCCCGGCACTGATCAGATCCCGGTTGTAGTCGTCCCACGAGGAACGCGGCAGCTCGAACAGACGCTTGCGCTCCGCGAAGGAGGACGCGGCATCCGGCTGGGGGTCCAGGAAGATGTGCCGGTGGTCGAACGCGGCCAGCAGCCGGATGTGCTCGGACAGGAGCATGCCGTTGCCGAACACGTCGCCGGACATGTCGCCGACGCCGACCACGGTGAAGTCCTCATTCTGCGTGTCGAGGTCCAGCTCGGAGAAGTGCCTCTTCACGGACTCCCACGCACCGCGGGCGGTGATGGCCATGGCCTTGTGGTCGTAGCCCACGGAACCGCCGGAGGCGAAGGCGTCGCCCAGCCAGAAACCGTATTCGGCCGAGATGGCGTTGGCGATGTCGGAGAAGGACGCGGTGCCCTTGTCGGCGGCCACCACCAGGTAGCTGTCATCCGCATCGTGGCGGACGACGTCGCGCGGGGCCACCACGTGCTCACCGTTGGCGTCGGTCACGAGATTGTCCGTGATGTCCAGCAGACCGCGGATGAAGGTCTTGTAGCTTTCGATGCCCTCGGCCATCCAGGCGGAGCGATCCACCGACGGGTCCGGGAGCTGCTTGGCGAAGAAGCCGCCCTTGGCGCCCGTCGGGACGATCACGGCGTTCTTGACCATCTGGGCCTTCACGAGGCCGAGGATCTCGGTCCGGAAGTCCTCACGGCGGTCGGACCAGCGCAGACCACCACGGGCCACGGCGCCGAAGCGCAGGTGGACACCCTCGACCCGGGGCGAGTAGACCCAGATCTCGAACGCGGGCCGCGGGAACGGAAGACCTTCGATGCCGGCCGGGTTGAGCTTGAAGCTGAGGTACTCCTTGCCCTGGTAGTAGTTGGTCCGGAGCGTCTGATCGATGAGGTTGATGAACGTCCGCAGCACGCGGTCGGCGTCCAGCGTCGCGACCCCGGCCATGGCCTCCTCCAGCGCAGCGTGAGCCTGCTCGACGGCGGCGGCGCGGCCGTCGTCGTCGAGCTCGCCGCCGGCGGTGGGCAGGGCAGGATCGAAACGGGCCTCGAACAGGGCCACCAGGCCGCGCGTGACTTCTGCGTTGGCCAGCAGCGTGTCCGCGATGAAGCCGTACGAGTTGGTGTTGCCCATCTGCCGCATGTACTTGGCGTAGCTGCGGAGGATCAGGACCTGACGCCAGGTCATGCCTTCGGCGAGCACCAGGCGGTCGAAGCGGTCGGATTCGATGGTGCCGTTCAGCGCCGCGGAGAACGATTCGGCGAGCAGGGTGCTGCTGGCCAGCGGATCGGTGCCGGCGGGGTACTTCAGGCCGAGGTCGTAGAGGAAGAAGTCCCGACCGTCCTTGGTCTCGATCTCGAACGGACGCTCATCGAGCACCTCGAGACCCAGGTTGTGGAAGACCGGCAGGATCTTGCTGAGGCTTCGCGGAGCAAGCAGGTAGATCTTGACGCGGGCGTCCTCCTCGAGGACCTCGCCGGCGCCTTCCGGGAGGTACGCGTGCAGCTGGATCTGCTGTTCGACCGCCTTCTCGCCGCCCTGCGCCGCCGCGTGGGCGAGGCAGTCCTCGAAGCGCCGGATGTCCAGCAGGGCATCCTCCACCTCGTAATCCACGCGGTAGCTGGCCGGGAAGGCGTCGCTCCACTGGGAGGCCAGGCGTTCCGCAGTCGCCTCCGGGTAGTTCTCGCCGAGGACCTCGCCCAGTCCCTCGGACCAGGAACGGGCGGCGCGCACCAGGCGCTCTTCAAGGCCATCGGTGTCGAACGCACTCAGATCGGCGCCCTTCGGCAGCCGGATCCGGAAGAACACGCGGGCGAGGGCGGACTCGCTCATCCGGGCCTCGAAGTCGATGGAGACCGCGTCGAACGTGCGGGTCAGCTCGTCCTGGAGGCGCAGGCGCACGGACGTCGTGTACCGATCACGCGGAATGAAGACCACCGCGGACATGAACCGCCCGTAGATGTCGGGGCGGAGGAAGAGGCGCGTACGGCGGCGCTCCTGCAGCAGCATGATGGCCTGAGTCGTGGCGACGAGTTCCGGCACGTCCATCTGGAACAGCTCGTCGCGGGGGTAGGTCTCCATGATGCCGAGGAGATCCTTGCCCGAATGCGACTCCGTGGGGAACCCGGAGGCTTCGAGGACGGCGCGCACCTTGTCCTTGATGATCGGGATCGTCCGCACGGAGCCCGTGTACGCGTTGGTGGAGAAGAGCCCGATGAAACGGCGCTCTCCGGTCACGTTGCCTGCAGCGTCGAAACTCTTGATGCCGATGTAGTCGAGGTACGCGGCGCGGTGCACGGTGGACCGCGAGTTCGCCTTGGTGATCACCAGAGCGCGCTTCTCGCGGGCCTTCGGCCGGCCGGAATCCGTCAGGTGCTGGATCTTCGGGGAATCGCCGAGGCTCCGCATGAGGCCGAGACCGCCCTCTTCGTGAGCTTCCAGGACGTCCTCGCCGTTGACGTCCAGGAGGTCGTACTCGCGGTAGCCGAGGAAGGTGAAGTTGTCATCCTCCATCCAGCGCAGCAGCGCCTGGGCGCCGGCGACATCCTGGATACCGGCGTCGGCGGGAAGCTGGCCCAGCTCATCGGCGACCTCGGAGGCCTTGTCACGCATCTTCTGCCAGTCTTCGACGGCGGTGCGGACGTCGTGAAGGACCTTCTCGAGTCCGGTCACGAGCTCCGCGGCTTCCTCCTCGTCAGCCCTGTCGATCTCGACGGCGATCCACGACTCGAGGCGCGTGGTGGAACCTTCCGCGGCGACGAACGAGGCGAGCGAGGGGATGGCGGCGGTGTCACCGCTGGTCTGGCCCACGTGTGCGGGGACCTGGGAGATCTTGCCGGCGTCGTGGGTCTCGGAGTCGCGCTGCACGACGAGCATCGGGTGCACCACGAGGCGGATGGCGCGGTGCTGGCGGACCAGCTCAGCGACGACGGAGTCGACCAGGAACGGCATGTCATCCGTGACGATCAGGACGACGCTGCATCCGGGTTCGGTCCGGACTTCCACCAGGGCCTGCTCCGGGGAGCGGCGGCTCCCGAGCCCGTGGTGGGCCAGCGCACGCTCGCGGAGCACGTCCGCGTCGTAGCGCGCCCGATCCTCGGGAGCGAGGTGCTGGTAGTAGTTGTCCAGGAAAGTGTCGACCGTTTCCTTGGTCATCGTCGGATTGCTGTCTGCCAGCGACACGTTGCACGCCTCCAGGGAGAATGATTCACCGCTTCATTGCGGTCTTAGTGGCGAGCCTAGCGCGATCCCGCCCGCCGCGTCGTGGCGTAAAACACAGAGGATTTCCGAGAACGCTGTGCAGATGCACAAACCAATGTTCGGACCGCCTGGCGCAGTTCAGAGTGCGGAGCGGACTCCGCCAGAACACTCCCCAGGCGCAGCGCGGTGTCCGCAACCTCCGGGGTGAACGGGAGAAATGAGCCGATCGGCAGGGACGGGCCGAAACGCTCCCACGCTTCTCGCAGCTGGCGCTCCGGAAAGCGTCCGACAGCGTCCTGCCGCACCTTGTTCATCAGCACAACCACTTCAGCCTCCGGCGAAGCCTCGCGCAGAGCGGGCGCGGCGCGCACCAGACGGGGCAATCCCACCGCGGTGGCCTCCCCCACGGCGTAGACCCTTTCCGCCGCTTCCAGCGCTACGAGAGAGGCGGCGTTCCGCCGGGGAGCCATGGTGTCGAAGCTGAGTTCCTCGTCAGCCTCCAGACAGAAGCCCACGTCGATGACCACATGGTCATAGAGCGCGGAACAGAGCTCCAGAACGATCGCCAGCGCGGGCCCTCTGAGCTCGCTCCACCGTTCCGGCCGGGTGAGTCCACTCAGCACGTCCAAGGATCCCGTCCCCAGTGCGAGCGGCACCCTGAGGCGTTCGAGCGCCGTCGCGTCGAGCCTGCCCTGGTCCGCCAGACGGCACGCCTGGGCGAGACCTGCGGACTCGTCCAGTAAACCGAGGTGTGCGGCCACGCTCGCCCCGTAGACGTCGGCGTCGAGAAGTGCGACGCCGCGTCCCTCCATCGCGAGTTCGGCCGCGATGTTGACCGCCACCGTTGTCCGCCCCGGTGCCCCGGCAGGCCCCCAGACCACGAGGACGCACGGTGGTCCCGCCGGATCCTGCGCCGCGTGCTGTCGATGCCGTCGCCCCTCGGCGGACCTCCCGGCACCGGCTGCATTCTCCCGCGATCCCTCCGCAAGAACCCGTCCGTCCGCGTGACTGCCGGCGGAGTCTCCGTCAGCGTCCACGGACCCGTCCACTGCGGATCCCGACGGTCGCGCGGCGGCCTGATGGTGAACCCGCGCCCAGGAGTTCCCCGGCTTCGCCCTCGACCCGGACGCGGCGCCGTCGTTCGCCGCACGAGGCGGATCCATCCGCCGGCCCACGAGGTCCAGAGCCGTCGAAAGCGATTCCTCCACCTGCGCGACCTCGGCGTCGGAAGGCAGGGTCAGCGCCCCCACGCGCGTCAGCCGCTCCCGCTCCGAAGAATCCTCACTCAGCACGAGCACCACGACCCCGAGAGCCCTCAGGCGGTCGACCGTGGTGGCGTCCAGCGCCGAGTCGCCGCCGGCGAAGAGCGCCACCTGCGCCAGGCCGGCCTGACAGGCGCCCATCAATTCCTCGAGGCTCTCGCTCCGTCTGACCACCGTGAACACGCCGCGTCGCGCCCCGCTCAGCCTCTCTGCGACTTCCGCCGATCCACCGCCAAACGCGGCGATGCTCACCGTCATGAAGCGTGCCCCGCAGGATTCCAGACCAGCGAGATCCTGGACTTGTTCGCCTGCGCGGCGAGAACCTGGGACAACTGGCCATCAGGGATCAGCACGATGACCACCTGAGACGTATTCGCACCGAACGTCTGCTGGTTCTGCACCACTTTGACCACGTCACCCGCGCGGACGAGAAGGCGAGGCTCCTTGAACCCGTTGCGCTCATCCGGAGCGGCCACCCACAAATCAGCGGTGGCCCCTTCCTGCAGTTGCTCCGGAAGTACGCCCTCCACGGGAACGGCGACCGGCTTGCTGGTGAGCGTGCGGGCTGCAGCGATGCTGCTGGTGGGGACGAGCTGCCCCTTTCCGACGAACGCCGTCGCGATCATCCCCTCCGGAAACGGCTGATCCGCGCGGAGGTACTGAGTCTCCGTACCTCCAAGCCTCATGGTGGAGCGCTCGAAGTCAGCCGCCACGAGGTGATCACCTGCCGGAATCCCCTTCCGTGCCACGTAGACCTCGACTCCCCGATCAAGACTGGCGACCAGGACGATCGTGCCCGCAGTGGACAGCAGAACCAGAAGAAGCCCCAGGAGGAGACGAGGGTCCTTCCACGAGGGCTTTCTCAGGCGGCCCACGGCAGCATCACTCACGGAACTCTCCAATCCATCGAGGGGAACACATCACTTTCCCGGGACATTATTCATGAAGCGTGACGCAATTTTCTGTCGAGTGACATGGCGTGATCGCTGACTGTGGATAACTCGCCTTCGCGCAGATCCACAAGATGGCAGAATGGGTTCATGCGCCGCTTCCTGACCCTCGCCGACGTGGAGGAGATCCTCCAGATCAACTCCTCGCAGGCCTATGCGCTCGTCAGGAGCGGGCAGCTGAAGGCCATCCGGATCGGCGGACGCGGCGTCTGGCGCGTGGAGGCTGAAAAGCTCGAGGAGTACATCCAGGAGCAGTACGAGCAGACGAGGCTCAGCATCGAGAACACCGCTTCCTCGTCCGAGAGTCCCACTTCCAGCTGAGATCCGAGCCCCACCGGACTGCGGGCTTCAGAGGGCGCCGAACACCCCTGCTCCCGCTCCACTCTGGAGAGCCCTGAATGCGGCCAGTGGAATCGTGTGGACCGCTTGCCGTCCTCCGGCCTCCATGGCGCGGTCCACCTCCCAGAGATCCAGAAAATCGGCGCCGACCCGGGCGATCACGCCGGACAGCACCGAGGGACCGGGGCCGTCAGAAGCCAGGAAGACCCGGACCGCTGACCGATCACGGGACACCGTCCTCAAGGCGGACGCCACTCCCAGCCGCCCCCATAGGGCCCCTTCAGCGGGAGGAGCGGACGCGCCCATCCCTGACGCCGACAGGATCGTCGGGGTGAAGATCAGCCAGTCGGAGGCGCTCTCTTCCACGATCAGCCAATCGCTGCCGACCCGTCGCACCACCCCTTCCAGTCGACCCACGCCGGCCACCTCCAGCGTGACCACGCGACCACTCGCACCCCTCAGACGGTCCCGGAACAGCACCCGAGCGAACTCGGCGCGTTCCATTTCGGCCGCGCCGGATTCCCTCTCCAGGCGCAGAGCCTCTTCGAGTTGAGCTTCGATGTCTTCAAAGAGCAGTCCCCAGCGCATGGGATCACCGTAGAAGCGACGCCTTGTCATTCAAAAGTCACCCTGTTTGAAACAGACTCTGGACAAACACGGCCAACCGGATCAAGATGGATCTACTTTCATCAAATGACACCAAATGACATCAAAGGAGAGGTCGATGACGCTCGCACAGCCTCCTCACCACCGCCGCGTGCCTTCAGGGACGAGGGCAGACGCCGTGCTGTCCTTGTGTGTCCTCGGCGCGGGAGCCGGCCTGATCCTGATCGGCTGGATCAGCCGCTCCTCCGGATCGGGACGCGTCGACTGGGCCGCCTCAGACCTGCCGAACGAGCGGGTGGAGACACTGGTGGGTTCGCTCGCTCTCTGGGCGGGCTCGGCGACAGTGGTCTGGTGGCTGCTGTCGATGCTGTTGGCCTTCCTGTCCGCCGCCTCTGAGATCCGGGGGCACCGCACCCCGTCCGATCAACTGGGCAAGTGGACCCCCGCGTTCATGCGGCGCCTGGCGCTGGCGGTCCTGGGCCTCAGTCTCCTCGGCGGCACGGGAGCCCAGGCCGCCGTCAGTGTCGCACCTGGCACAGTCCTTGCGGGCTCGCCCGCTCAGATCGCTTCCCCGACGCAATTCGGGCATTCGGCATCTCCAGGTGGGGACACTCTCCTGGACCGGGTGAGCGGCGCCCCCGGAAAGACCGCGTCGGCGGAGTCCGTCCTGAGCCCTCCCAAGGACCGATCTCTCGATCCGGTGTGGTCGGACGGAACCCCAGAAAGGAACAGACTCCCCCAGCCGATGGCCCCGGCTCACGATAGTTCTGCGGACGCGGTCCGTTCCCCCGCCTCCTCGGACGGGCCGGGTTCCCTGGATCCTGGGTGGACGCCTTCCGCCGGCCTCCCTGAGGCGGGTCATCTGGCGGCAGGACCGCGGCGATCCCCGGTGACCCATCCATCCGCGCCGCGCGAAGTCGAAGTCCGGTCCGGTGATTCCCTCTGGATTCTGGCGGCCCGCGAGCTGGGCCCCGGGGCCACGGACGTGGAGATCGCCAAGTATTGGCCCCGCTGGCATGCCGCCAATCGCGGCGTCATCGGCGGGGACCCGAACCGCCTTCTGCCGGGGACGGTCCTCACAGTGCCGGACAGGGGCTGACGTGACGGCTTCTCCACCCTGCCTGATGGCTGCGCCCCGACACCAACGTTTTCGAAGGAGAACATCGCATGACACCGCCTGCAAGGACACCGGCCGAGGCCGGAGCACCTCCCACAGCCAGTCCGCGCCGATTGCCCAAGGCCCTTGATGGCCGTGCGGAAACCCTCCGGACCATCACGCCTCCACGGCCGATCCCGCCGCAGCCGCTTCCCGTGTCCCTGGACGACGCTCGAAGGCTGCACCAGCTCAAAGGGCAGGTCCATCGCCTGGTGCAGGCCATCATGGAGGCGCTGAACGGCACCCGGCCACTTCAACAGCTGTCGCGCTGGATGGAACCCCCGCTGTTCTCATCGCTCCAGCTCCGGAGGGCCCTGGTCCAGGAGTGTCAGGAACACTTCGGGCGGGACCGCCCGTCACCCTACGCGGACGCCCACGTGCAGAGCATCCACGCCCAATGCGTCACACCCCTGGTGGTCGAGGCCACCGCCGTTGTCCGTTGCCGCCAACGCACGAGGGCCGTCGCGATCCGGATGGAAGCACGGCGTGCTTCCTGGATCGTGACGGCCCTCGAGGTCGGTTGACCACCGGACGGTTTCCCGCCCTGGCGATCACTCCCGGCGACTAGCGACGCTTACGGTTGCCCTTCTTGCCACCACTGCGGGCAGGGTTCCCGGACCGCGCGTCACGAGTGGCGTCCGTCGCGGAGTCCTTCCGCTCGACGTGGGTCTCCGTCTCGCCGTCCTCGCCCGGAGCGGAGTACTGAAGTTGCGCGGGCTGTTCCGGAGTCTCCAAGCCTGCGGCGTGGATGTGCGGCTCCGACGTGGCCTCGGCGGCGGGAGTCTCGGTGACCTCCACCTCCAGGTTGTAGAGGAAGCCGACCGACTCCTCGCGAATACCGGCCATCATGGCCTGGAAGAGCGTGTACCCCTCGCGCTGGTACTCGACCAGCGGGTCGCGCTGGGCCATCGCCCGGAGCCCGATGCCTTCCTTCAGGTAATCCATCTCGTACAAGTGTTCCTGCCACTTGCGGCCGATCACCGAGAGGACGACGCGGCGTTCGAATTCGCGCATGTTCTCGCTGCCGAGCTGCTTCTCCCGTGCCTCGTAGGCCAGACGCGCGTCGGAAAGGATCTCGTCCTTGAGGAAGGAAGCAGTGACACCGGACTTGCCCCCGGCCTCATCGAAGATGTCCTTCTGGCTCAGGGTCATCGGGTACAGCGTCTTGAGGTTGCTCCAGAGCAGGTCGTAGTCCCACTCCTCGCTGTGTCCCTCCGCCGTGGCGTCGTCGATCACCGCGTTGATGGTGTCCTCGAGGAAGAACTGCACCTTCTCGTGCAGATCGTCGCCCTCGAGGATCCGGCGACGGTCACCGTAGATGGCCTCGCGCTGGCGGTTCAGGACGTCGTCGTACTTGAGCACGTTCTTCCGCTGCTCAGCGTTGCGCCCTTCAACCTGGCCCTGGGCCGAGGCGATCGCACGGGAGACCATCTTGGACTCCAGCGCGGTCTCGTCGTCCAGGGTCGAAGCCATCAGACGTTCCGCTGCGCCGGAGTTGAAGAGGCGCATGAGGTCGTCCGTGAGCGACAGGTAGAAGCGGGACTCACCCGGGTCGCCTTGACGGCCGGAGCGGCCACGGAGCTGGTTGTCGATACGGCGGGACTCGTGACGTTCCGTGCCGAGCACATACAGACCGCCGAGTTCCAGGACTTCCTCGTGCTCGTCCTTGACCGCCTTCTTCGCGGCTTCCAGAGCCTCAGGCCAGGCGGCCTCGTACTCTTCGGGATTCTCTTCGGGATCCAGACCACGGGCCTTGAGCGCTGCGACCGCGGTGAACTCGGGGCTGCCGCCCAGCATGATGTCCGTACCGCGACCGGCCATGTTGGTGGCCACGGTCACGGCGCCCTTGCGGCCCGCCTCGGCGACGATCGCGGCTTCGCGAGCGTGGTTCTTGGCGTTGAGGACTTCGTGACGGACGCCCTCCTTGGCCAGCTTCTGGGAGAGGTACTCGCTCTTCTCGACGCTGGTGGTGCCCACCAGGACCGGCTGGCCCTTTTCGTGACGCTCGACGATGTCCTGCACGACGGCGTCGAACTTGACCACTTCGTTCTTGTAGACGAGGTCGGGCTGATCGATGCGCTGCATCGGCCGGTTCGTGGGGATCGGCACCACGCCGAGCTTGTACGTGGACATGAACTCCGCGGCCTCGGTCTCGGCCGTGCCGGTCATGCCGGAGAGCTTGTCATACATGCGGAAGTAGTTCTGCAGAGTCACGGTCGCCAGAGTCTGGTTCTCAGGCTTGACCTCGACCTTCTCCTTGGCCTCGATCGCCTGGTGCATGCCCTCGTTGTAGCGGCGGCCGGCGAGTACACGCCCGGTGTGCTCATCGACGATGAGGACTTCGCCGTCCATGACGACATAGTCCTTGTCGCGCTTGAACAGTTCCTTGGCCTTGATGGCGTTGTTCAGGAACCCGATGAGCGGTGTGTTCGCGGATTCGTAGAGGTTGTGGATGCCGAGGTAGTCCTCCACCTTGGCGATGCCGGACTCGAGAACACCGACGGTGCGCTTCTTCTCGTCGACCTCGTAGTCGCGGCCTTCCTCAAGCTTCTGCACCAGCGAAGCGAACTCGCCGTACCAGCGGTTGGCGTCGCCCTGGGCGGGGCCGGAGATGATGAGCGGCGTACGGGCCTCATCGATCAGGATGGAGTCCACCTCATCGACGATCGCGAAGTTGTGACCGCGCTGCACCAGTTCCGACTTGTCCCACGCCATGTTGTCGCGCAGGTAATCGAAGCCGAACTCGTTGTTGGTGCCGTACGTGATGTCCGCGTCGTACTGGACCTTGCGCAGAGCGGGATCCTGATTGGCCAGGATGCAACCGCTGGTCAGGCCGAGGAAGCGGTAGACGCGGCCCATCAGTTCGGACTGGTACTCCGCGAGGTAGTCGTTGACCGTGACGACGTGCACGCCCTTGCCGCTCAGCGCGTTCAGATACGCGGGAGCGGTGGCCACCAGGGTCTTGCCTTCACCGGTTTTCATCTCGGCGATGTTGCCGAGGTGAAGCGCGGCTCCACCCATGAGCTGGACGTCGAAGTGTCGCATGCCCAGGGTGCGGGCTGAAGCCTCACGGACGGCGGCGAAGGCCTCCGGCAGCAGCGCGTCCAGGGACTCGCCGTCCTCATGGCGTTCCCGCAGCCGGTCCGTCTCAGCACGGAGCTCGGCATCGGTGAAGCCTGTGAAGGAATCCTCAAGTGCATTGATGGCGTCCGCATAGTTGCGGAGACGCTTGAGCGTCTTCTTGTCGCCGGTGCGCAAGAGTTTTTCAAGAAGTGAGGCCACGTGCGGGTACTCCCAATCGATACGCGTGTCTTGGCATGCCGTTCACGGCGTGTTCAGTCTACGTGAGACACGTGTGGGAACCGCCCAGGGTTCCCGGTTGCAGGCTCGAATGCGCCTACAGCGAACGCTTCAGCCGGGCGGTGAAGTCGTCGCTTCCCTCGACCTCGACCGATTCCAGTCCCAGCCAGGACGCCATGGTCTCCAGTTCCCCGGCCAGCCGGACCGCCGTGTCCGACGGAGCGCCGGGCTCCTCGTAGGCGCCGGGGACCAGCAGACGCGATGCCGCGCGATCCGCCTTCAGGTCCACCCGCGCGGCCATGGTGTCCCGGAGCAGGAACGGCAGCACGTAGTAGCCGTAACGCCGGCGGTGGGCGGGCGTGTAGATCTCGATCCGATAGTGGAAGCCGAAGAGCCGTTCCAGGCGGGTGCGCTCGAACACCATCGGATCGAACGGACTCAGCAAGGCCTGCCCCGCGGCGGCCCGCGGGAGTTTCACCCCCAGATGCCGGTAGAGCCCGCTCCCCCAGCCGTCGACGTCCACGGAGCGCACGACGTCGCGCGCGGCCAGCCGCTCGAGTGCTTCGGCCACCGGGCGGACCGGCAGCCGGAAATAGTCCGCGAGGCACTTCACCGTGCCGACGCCGTGGGCTCTGGCGGAAGCCTCGACCAGGAGATCGAGGGACGTTTCACGAGCGGCAGGATCTTGGAGATCGGGCCCCTGCGGGGAATCCAGGAGGGGGAAGGCCCGGGTGGTCAGGGTGTAGCGGCGTTCGAATTGTTCCGTCCGGCCGGCTGACGTGACTTCACCGCGGGCGAACAGGTACTCCAGCACCACCTTCACGGCGTTCCAGTTCCAGCCCCAGTGGTCGTTCCGCTTCTCTTCGACGTGGCCGAGGCGCTCCGTGAGCTGGGACGCGGTTAACGGCCGCGAGCGCCCGAGCACGTCCAGAATGCTCTCCCGCAGCTCTTCGCGCTGACCGGCGTCGAGGTGCTCGGCGCTCACCCAGCGGCGGCGCTGCCAATGCCGCAGGGCTTCGAAATGGGACGGCTGGATGAAGCTCGCTTCGTGCGCCCAGAACTCCATCATGCTCCGCGGAGCCTTCTGGGACATCCGGTCCACCAGGGCCTTGTCATACGCTCCCAGCCGGGAGAAGAACGGCAGGTAGTGGCTGCGGGACAGGACGTTGACCGAGTCGATCTGCACCAATTGCATCTGGGCGAAGGAACGGCCCACCGACCTCGCCGTGGCGGGGCCGGTGGGCCGTTCCTTCGAGAGTCCCTGTGCCGCCAGTGCGATTCTCCTCGCCTGGGCGAGAGTCAGCGTTTCCGGCACGGTGCTCCTTGTCTGTCCTGCGCGCCGCCTCTGGCGCGCGCTTCCGTCAGGCGACGACCACCGCGTCCTCATCGTCGGAGCGGTAGGCGTGGATCTTCTCCTGGCCCTCGGCTTCGGTGCATTCGGGATCGAGGGTGATGACGCCGTAGGTCCATCCCGTGCGACGGTACACCACGGAATGCTGTTCGGTCTCCTTGTCCACGAAGAGGTAGAAGGCGTGGCCCACGAGCTCCATGTTGTCCACGGCCTCGTCCACCGTCATGGTCGTGGCGGGGAAGACCTTCCGGCGGATCAGCACGGGCGAATCGCCCGCGGGGATGTCGTTGGGGATCTCATAGGGTGCCGGAGGTTCAGGGGATTCCGGTGCCGGTGGTTCCAGGCTCGCGGTCGCCTCATGCACCGCTTGTGGAGTGTGCCTGCCGTGATGCACCTTGCGCCTGTCCTTGGCCCGGCGCAGGCGCTCAAGGAGCTTCCCGTAGGCCAGGTCGAAGGCCGCGAACTTATCACCCGAAACAGCCTCGGCCCGGATCACCGGACCACGTCCCAGAACAGTGACCTCGACGGTGAGATCGTTATCCGCCGACCGGGAGTGGGCTTTCTTGGAGACCTTCGTGTCGATCCGCTGGACCTTGTCGCCCAGCGTTTCCAGCTTGGAGAGTTTCTCGCTCGCGTACTCGCGGAAACGGTCCGATACAGTCACGTTGCGGCCGCTGATCATGAACTCCATGGTGTCCTCCACAGTGTTTCGGTGGCACGACGACGGCTGGTTCCTGGGGCCGGTCTGTTTGACAGTCGAGCCCCTTTCCGAGCCGCTATCGACAGGTACCTTCTTGGCTTGGTACCCAGTACTGACGTTAGTGGATAGCGCTCACTAATTCATCCCTTGTTCACTTATTTCTTCCTGGGAACTCCCCCGGTCCGAGGGCGGCCTCGCAGCGGCGACCACCACCGCGCCGAGAACCCTGGCCCCGGCCTCCTCCAGGACCCGGCCCGCCTCATCCAGCGTGGCGCCGGTGGTCAGGACATCGTCCACGAGCACACAGTCGGCGCCCCTCAGCGCATCGTCCCGGTACGCGAGCCGGAAGGCCAGGGACAGCCTCATGCTGCCGGACAGGCGCGATCGGCGGGCCGAGGCGCCGAGCCCCTTCTGCCCGTTTCCCGGCCGTGGCAGGGCTTTCCAGAGCACACGGCCCACCCTGCTCAGCACCGGATCCGGGCTGCCGTCATCGCGCAGGCGAGCACCGCGCACGACCGCACGCACCAAGCGTTCCGGCAGGCCGCGGACGGCCAGCGCCGGCATCATGCCGCAGTCGGCCGGAAGCCCGGCGGCAGCGGCACAGCGCACCACGAGGGCCAGAGGGTCGAAGCCACGTTTGCGGAACGAGGCCCCACTGCCCGGCACCGGCACGAGCCACACCGGACGCGGAGCCTCCTGCCGTGCGGGCGCGGGTGCGGCCACTCGGGGGAACGCCCAGATCACACGGTGCAGCAACGCCCCGAGTTCGCGCGACAGTTCACGATGGCCAAGGCGTTTCTGGGTCAGGATCACCTGTGTAAGGACCCCCGCGTAGTCGGCGGCCGTCAGCACCGTCCAGTCCGGACGGCCCGCGAGAGCCGGCGCACGGTGCCCCACCGGAAACGGCGCCAGGCCGTGGTGGTGCAGTTCGCGCCGGCAGGCGGGACAGAGCATGACCTCGGGCAGCCCGCAGGCCGCGCATTCGGCGCCGGTGACGAGGCTGGCCATGGAGGTCAGACCTGCGAGGAGCGCACCCGCTGCGCGTGACAGTCCGGTCCGAGGCGCCGCGCGTCGTCCGCCGGGAGAGAGCCGGCCGCCGGGAGAGAACGGTACGCCGGGAGAGAGCCGGCCGCCGGAAGGCAGCCGTCCACTGGCAGAGACCGAACTGGTGAAGGAGTCCATGGGACGATCCTGGCCGAGGACCATCTGCAGTGGAACACACGCCCGCTGCGTGTGGATATCGATACCCACAAGGGCCGGATCAGGTCGTCCAGACGTCCCTCAGCCGGCGAACTTCGGGTCCTTCACACCCGCGCCCTGCTGGACCCAGGTGTTGCCCACCCGCTGAGCCAGCCCGGTGGCCGTCTGCACGTAGATGTCCTGGATGCCGTTGCCGACGCTGATCCCGCGCAGGCCGACGACATCGGACAGTTCCTGGACCTGGAAGCTCCGCAGGGACAGCAGCAGGGGCGATTCGGCGCCGGAGCCCGAGGTGTTGGCCACGAGCACCTGGGTGTCGCTGACCCAGGCGCCTTGGGTGACGTTCTTCCCGTCGGAGAGCGGCAGCGGCGTGGTCAGGCCACGGGGCGTTCCGTCCGCGCTGCGGATGACCCCCGCGATGAGGACCTTGGTGCCCTCCCCCGAGCCGGTGAGGATCAGGATCCTGGTGCCGTCCCGCGAGAGCTGAGCGTCCTTGACGGTCTGCCCGCGCAGCCAGTCCGGGGTGAGCGTCACGGAGGCCGGCGGCGCGGCGCCGAAGGCGTTGTCCGAGTTGAACGCGGTGAGCTTGCCGCCCTGGGGACTGCTCATCCCGCTCCAGACCCAGCCCTGCGGATCGAAGCTCGGCCGGAGGAGGTCCGTGCCGTCGAGGACTTCCTTCACGGTCCTGCCGGCGGTGGCCATGTACAGCGCCGTCCGCTGCTGATTGAGGAAGGCGAAGCTGTCCTGCGTGTAGGACACGGCCGGGTTGCGCGGGTTGTAATTGGCGGCGGTGTCCAGACCCTTGACCCGCTCCGCCTTGTTGTTCTCGTAGATCCCGAGCTGTCCCTGGAGCACGGACACCTGCCACGAAGGAACGGTGGCGTTCAGGATGGGAGGGACCACGGAGTCGGAACCGTCCATGGTCAGCGCCGTGGAACCGGCCAGAAGCTGGACACTGACCACCGAGGCGGGCGCGCGCAAGGCGATCGTCAGCTGGTTCAGCATCCGGTGCCGATCCGTCACGGAGCTCTGCAGCAGTTCCGCCGTGAGGTCCACCTGGGCGGTGCCGGACACGATCGGCACCGAGTCCTTGGCGAGCCGGGTCCCATCCGGGAACGCGCTGACCACGGCCCCCTTCAAGTGGGGCGCCGGGCCTGCGAGGACCGCCTTGACGATCGACGTGGCCGTGCTGGAACCGGTGATGAACCAGCGCACATCGGGGACGGCGTACCGGAAACTGGGGTCGTAGAAGTAGAGCGTGTACGGGTTGTACCGGCGCTGGAAGACGTCCTGAGGGATGACCGTCCCGCCGTCGAGCTGGCTGATGCGCCACTCGCCGTTGACCTGGGCCAGGGTCAGCGGCACCCGGCGGTGGGTGCCCTTCGGGTGGGTGGTCACGATGCCCTGGCCGTCCACCTCGTAGGCGAGGTCGAGGTCATAGACGTACTCGTTGGCTTTGGCCCCGCGCTCCACCTTCGCGGAGCGGTACACCAGGGTGCCCACCTCCGCCTTCCACGTGGTCGAGGCACTCTGCGACAGGTACAGGCGGGCCACCTGGTAATCGTCGGCGTCGCTGCTGCCCGCGTTGTAGAAGCCCTCGATGATCGAGTCCTGCGATCCGCCGGGCGTCGGCGCATGCGGATAGTAGTTCTGCGCGTCCTTGGCCTGCAGCACCGTGTCGCCCTGGCTCTTGCCCACCGGCCCGGAGCGCGGGATCGAGGCGCAGCCGCCCGCCGCCACCAGCACGACGACGGCGAGCACCAGCGCGAGGGCCTCCCGCACCGACGGCGCGCCCCGCCGTCGTCCGGCATTCCGTCTGCGACTGACCGCACCCTGCGCCGTGGTCACGGCCGCGGAGTCCGCGGGCGCCGCGCCGGACCGTCTCGGTTCCACGGGAAGTCCTTTCACCGGGAGTCCTCCCGCCCGATCTCCTCGATGAGAGGTTCGGCGATGCCGGACCCGGCCGGAAGGGCGGGCGGCAGGAAGCGCGGAAGGCTCACGGGCGCTTCGGCGGGCTGGTAGTTGTCCACGGGCAGGGGGGATTCGACGATCGTGCCGTCGACCTTGAGCGGGAGGGTGAGCCGGAAGGTGCTGCCGTCGCGCCCTTGCGGCCACGCGCCTCGAGCCAGCCGTTGTGGAGCTTCGTGTCGGCCAGGGCGATGGACAGGCCCAGGCCGCTGCCGCCGGTCGAGCGGGCTCGCGCCGGGTCGGCCCGCCAGAAACGGTCGAACACCCGGGCCGCCTGGGCCGGATCCAGTCCGAGACCGTAATCCCGCACGGTCACCGCCGCCGCATCACTGTTGGCGGCGACCATCACGTCGATCCGGCGGCCTTCGCCGTGCTCCAGGGCGTTCAGGAGCAGGTTCCGGAGAATCCGCTCGATCCTCTTGGCATCCATCTCCACCACGACACCGGCCGGGGGCGCGGTGAGGTGCACGACTGAGCCGTACTCCTCCGCGACCGGCTCGGCGCCCTCGATCACGCGTCCCATGAGCGCGGCGAGGTCGAGCGGTTCGGCGTCGAGCTGCGCGGCTCCGGCGTCGTAGCGGGAAATCTCCAGGAGGTCGGCCAGCAAGGACTGGAACCGCTCCACCTGGGTGTGCAGGAGCTCCGCGGAGCGCTTGTTGATCTGGTCGAAATCGTCCCGCGATTCGTACAGCACATCGGCCGCCATGCGGACCGTGGTGAGAGGCGTCCGCAGCTCATGGGACACGTCCGAGACGAAGCGCTGCTGCATCTGCGAGAGCGTGTTGAGCTGGGTGATCTGTTCCTGCAGGCTCGCCGCCATGTGGTTGAACGAAGCGCCCAGACGCGCGACCTCGTCCTCGCCCTTGACCAGCATCCGTTCCTGGAGCTGACCGGCCGCGAGGTTCTCGGACACGTGCGCGGCATGGCTGATGGGCCGGACCACGGCGCTCGTCACGTACCAGGCGAGCACGCCGATCAGGACCACCAGGACGCCGGCGCCGATGAGGAGCACGTTCTGGATGTCGTTCAGGGTCGTCTCGGCCGAGGAGATGTCGTAGATCAGATACAGCTCATAAACACTGCCGTTGAAGGACACCTTGTTGCCGATGGCGATGGCGGGATCCGTCCCACCCGGGACGGGCAGCGAGGTGGAGGCCCAGTACTGCTCGTGGCCGGCCTTCTGCACCGCCTCGCGCAGATCATCCGGGAGGACGCTCAGTCCGATGTCGGTGGAACTCCGCGAATCCACCCAGCGGGTGCGCGGCTGGGTCTGGTCCGGGACGGCCAGGAAGATGAACCGCCGGTTCATCTGGGTTCCCCTGCTGTCCAGCGCCGCGAGGGTGTCCCCCACGAGCTTCTGCACCGAGTCGAGGTCCGTGACCTGAGCACCGTCGAACGTGTTCTGGACGGTGGCGACACTGCTCCGGGTGTCGTTCTCCGCCTGGTGGAGGCGCTCCTGGAAGAGGTTGCTGGCGATCTGGCTGCTGAGGTACGCGCCCACGGCCACCAGGGCTACGGACGCGAGCAGCACCGTGACGAGGACCGTGCGGAACTGGAGCGAACGGCGCCAGCGGTGGATCACGGAGCGGCCGAGCCAGGTCACGCCGCGCCAGAGCAGCCTCGCGGCTCGCCGCAGCATGGCCAGCGCCCGGAGCCCGAAAAGCCGGACGAGACGCCCGCTCCGTCCGCCGTAGCGCTTCAGAACGCCGCTGGTGTCCTGGGTCTCCGGCACGACGGCGGCCGGCTCCGGCTCCGTTCCCCCGGCCGGGAGCGTGCTCGCGGCCGTCAGTCGCACCAGCGCCTTGCCCGGCACGGCGGTCGCGGAACCGGCGGAGGCGCCGGCAGGCGAGGAACTAGCGGAGGCGCCGGAGTCAGGAACCGGCTTTATATCCGACACCACGCACCGTCAGGACGATCTCCGGGGACTCCGGGTCCTTCTCGATCTTGGACCGCAGCCGCTGGACGTGGACGTTCACCAGGCGGGTGTCCGCGGCGTGACGGTAACCCCAGACCTGCTCCAGGAGCAGCTCACGGGTGAAGACCTGCCAGGGCTTGCGGGCCAGGGCCACGAGAAGGTCGAATTCCAGCGGGGTCAGGGAGATCGGCGCACCGGCACGGGTCACGGTGTGACCGGCCACGTCGATGGACACGTCACCGATCTTGAGGGTCTCGGGGGCCTTCTGATCGCCCGGGCGCAGCCGGGCGCGCACTCGGGCCACGAGTTCGGCGGGTTTGAACGGCTTGGGGACGTAATCGTCCGCGCCGGACTCCAGACCGCGGACCACGTCCGTGGTGTCCGACTTGGCGGTCAGCATGACGATCGGGACGTCCGACTCCGCGCGGATCGCGCGGCAGACTTCGATGCCGTCCGACCCGGGCAGCATGACATCCAGCAGGACGAGGTCCGGCTTGGCGCTGCGGAAGGCGCTGAGCGCCTGGGCGCCGTCGGCGCAGAAGCTCGGGTCGAAGCCGTCGTTGCGCAGCACGATGCCGATCATCTCGGCCAGTGCCTCGTCGTCGTCAACTACCAGAATGCGTCCCTTCATGGCACCCATCTTCCCTTAACGGCCGTGGCTTTGTCGTATCCGTGTCGTCAGCGGTGATTCGCCCGGTCAGGACGCGATCGACTGCTCCAGTGAGTCCGCCAGCGCGGTGACGCGCTGCAGGGTCCGGAGCGCCTCCTCAGGGGTACGGCTCCGCCCGCCCCGTTCGGACACGAACCGCGATTCCGGCAGGAGCCGCAGCCGTGTCATCAGCGAGGACGGCAGGCCCAGATCGCGGAAGGTGCGCAGCAGCGAGTCCGCGAGCGCCGTCGTCGTGCGCGCCTCCTGGCCGGGCGCGACCGTCAGCGGCACGCATTCCGCCCACACGGTCTTGCCGCCTTCCAGAAGCCCCGCCAGCCGTTCCCATTGCCGGGTGGTGAGGGTGGCCGTCTTCAGCCCCACCCCGTCCGCGCCCGCCTGCACGATGCGCTCCAGTGGCGCTTCCACCCCCGGGACCGCGATGGCGACCTCGGCGGCGCCCGCGGAGTGCAGGGCGTCCACGAGCCAACGCCAGGAAGCGGTCACCTCCTCGCCGGGCAGGGACCGCAGGGTTCGGTAACCGCTCGCGGTGGGGATGGTGCCGGCGAGCGCCTCGGTCACAAGAGGCTCCTCCACGACGACGGCGATCTCGGCGCCGGGAACCGCGCGCCGGGCGGCGGCCACATGGTCCAGGACCCCCTCCGCGAGGGCCTGCGCCACGTCGCGGCGCGCACCGTGGTCGGAGATCACGCGTTCACCGTGGTGCAGATACAACGAGCCCGCCAGGGTCACGGGCCCGAGCAGCTGGAGCTTGAGGGGCCCGGGCACGGCCTCTTCCGCCCCGGCGACGTCGGCGAGCACCTGCAGATCCGTGGCGAGTGCCGACAGAGCCCGGCGATGATCCGCGGAGCCGGCCTCTCCGAGGCGCCAGCCATGGGGCTGCACATCGGCCGACAGCCCAGCGAGGAGTGCCGCGCTCCGTCCGGTGGCGTCGGAGCCGACACCCCGGGACGGCAGTTCGGCCAAAGGAGCCGCGTGCGGTGCGCCGAGTTCTCCGCGCAGGGCCCGCGTGGCTTCGAGCGGGTCGGTCCCGGGCCAGGGGCCGTGGGCGGATCCGATCACGCGGGCGCCGCTCAGACCCGGCAGCTCCGTGGTCACGCCGGGGAGCCGGCCTGACCGGCCTGGCGCTCGTGGTCGGCGGAAATGGCCTCGTGGTGCCGGATGACCTCACTGATGATGAAATTCAGGAACTTCTCGGCGAAGGCGGGGTCAAGATGAGCCTCCGTGGCAAGGGCCCGCAGGCGGGCGATCTGCGCCGCCTCACGGCCCGGATCCCCGGCGGGCAGCTTGTGACGGGCCTTGAGCACGCCGACACGCTGCGTGGCCTTGAACCGTTCGGCCAGGAGGAACACGAGCGTGGCGTCGATGTTGTCGATGCTGGACCGGATGGTGAGCAGCTCGTCCATGACACTCTGGTCCACTTCACCGGCGAGCGAGCTCGCTTCGGGATCGAAATCAAAGGCCTGGCTGATGTGATGCTCCGCGGTCATGGGAACCAGTTTACTGACGCGGACTGGCAACCACGGCGGCCGTCCGCTGAGTGGGACGGGTGCCCCGCCTCAGAGTTCGGCGCGCTGGAGGGAACGGGCCTTGTCGATGGTCGCCTGACCCAGCACGCGCGAACCCTGGTAGAGCACCACGGTCTGGCCGGGGGCGACGCCGCGGAGGGCCTCGTCGAGCGTCACGACGAGCTGCGGCGCGCCGTCGCGCTCCTCGACCCGCGCACGGGCCGGAACGGGGTCGCCGTGCGCCCGGACCTGGGCGTGGCAGGGGAACTCCTCGCCCGTGGCGACCTCGGCGATCGGGAGGCCGGCCCAGGAGATCTTGATGCCGCGGATCTCGTCGATGGCCAGGAGGGCCTGCGGACCCACCACCACGGTGTTCTCCTTGGGCCGGATCTCGAGGACGAAGCGGGGCTTGCCGTCGGACGCCGGGCGGCCGAGCTTGAGGCCGCGGCGCTGCCCGACGGTGAACGCATTGGCGCCGCCGTGCTCGCCGACCTTGGCGCCGGTCTCGTCCAGGATGTCCCCCGGCTCCATCTCGATCTTCTCGGCGAGCCAGCCGGCGGTGTCGCCGTCGGGGATGAAGCAGATGTCGTGGCTGTCCGGCTTGTTGGCCACGGAGAGCCCGCGGCGCTCCGCCTCCGCCCGGACCTCAGCCTTCGACGGGGTTTCGGCCAGGGGGAACATGGCGTGCTTGAGCTGCTCGTGGGTGAGGACCCCCAGGACGTAGGACTGGTCCTTGGCCCAGTCGGCGGCGCGGTGGAGTTCGCGGTTGCCGTTCTCGTCCTCGATCACCTTGGCGTAGTGCCCGGTGCAGACGGCGTCGAAGCCGAGGGCGACGGCCTTCTCCAGCAGCGCGGCGAACTTGATGCGCTCGTTGCAGCGCATGCACGGGTTCGGGGTGCGGCCCGCAGCGTACTCGTCGATGAAGTCCTGGACCACGTCCTCCTTGAACCGCTCCGAGAAGTCCCACACGTAGTAGGGGATGCCGAGCACGTCGCAGGCGCGGTAGGCGTCGCGGGAATCCTCGATCGTGCAGCAGCCGCGGCTTCCGGTCCGCAGCGTGCCGGGCATGCGGGAGAGCGCCAGGTGGACGCCGACGACGTCGTGGCCGGCCTCGACCGCCCGTGCTGCGGCGACGGCGGAATCGACTCCGCCACTCATGGCTGCTAGAACTCGCATACCGGCTTTCTCATCAGGTTTCTCGGGGAGGGGGTGTGGAAGGACGCGCACCGCAAGCGGTCTGCGCGTCCTTCCATCTTAACGCCCACGGCTGAGCGGTATTCCCGGAAAAGCCCGCGACCGCTCAGGCTCCGCTTCCCCGCGCGACGGTCGCGGCCGTCTGGATGCTCGACTCATGGCCCGCCATGCCCGCCTTGCGGGCCTGGGCGAACGCGCCGGGCAGGGCCTTGAGCAGGGCGTCGACGTCGGCGTCCGTCGTCGTGTGACCCAGGCTGAAACGCTGGGCGCCGCGCGCCGTCTCCTCGTCGAGCCCCATCGCCAGCAGCACATGAGACGGTCGCGGAACGCCCGCGGTGCACGCAGAACCAGTCGAGCTCTCGACACCGGACATGTCCAGCAGGAAGAGCAGCGAATCCCCTTCGCAGCCGGGGAACGTGAAATGCGCGTTGGCCGGAAGGCGGCCCGGACCCGGCGCACCGCGGAGGACGGCCTCGGGCACCGCGGCCCGCACGCCCTCGATGAGACGGTCGCGGAGTGCGGAGAGCCTGGCGCCTTCCTCCTCCAGCGCCTCCGCGCAGGCGGTCGCGGCCGCCGCGAAACCCACGATCGAAGCGGTGTCCAGCGTGCCGGAACGCACGTCGCGTTCCTGTCCCCCGCCGTGCTGCACGGGGACGAGCTTCACGTCGCGGCGCAGGAACAAGGCCCCCACGCCCACGGGTCCCCCGATCTTGTGGCCGCTGACGCTCATGGCGGCCAGCCCGGAGTCGCGGAATCCCAGCGGGAGCGCTCCGAACGCCTGCACGGCGTCCGAGTGCACCGGGACCCCGGCGGTCTCCGCGAGTTCCACGACCCGGCGGATCGGCTGGATGGTCCCCACTTCATTGTTGGCCCACATGACGGTGACGAGCGCGATCGACTCCGGGTCCCGCCGGAGTTCTGCCTCCAGGGCCCCCAGATCCAGGAGCCCCTCTCCATCCACCGGTAGCCAGATCACCTCTGCGCCCTCGTGACGCTCCAGCCACTCGACCGTGTCCATGACGGCGTGGTGCTCGATCGTCGAGCACAGGATGCGCACCCGGCGGGAATCCTCCGCCCGGCGCTGCCAGAAGAGGCCCTTGACCGCCAGATTGTCGGCTTCGGTGCCGCCCGAGGTGAAGATCACCTCGGACGAATGCCCGCCACCGGCCGCTGCGATGGCCTCGCGGGCCTCTTCAACGGCGCTCCGGGCCCGGCGTCCCGCGCCGTGCAGCGAGGACGGGTTCCCGGTGCGCGTCAGCTCACGCGTCATGGCTGCGAGCGCGGCGGGATGCAGGGAGGTGGTGGCGGCATGGTCGAGATAGACAGGCACCTCACCAGTTTAAGTCCGCGGCGACGACCGCGTGGCGTCGCCCGTCAGACGAGCACGCGCAGCGCCCCGGGCAGCACCGTGACGGTGAGTGGCGGCGCGGTGAGGGCTTCTCCGTCGGCATGACACACGGGACCGCCGGATTCCAGACGCACCTCCCGCACTCGGCGCACCGTCACGGCCGGATGGAGCACGTGCAGGCCGAAGAAGGCGAGCGGGAAGATCAGCACCAGGAGCAGACGGGAGATCGGCGCGACCGTGACCAGGTCCAGCATCCCGTCGTCCGGCACGGCCCGGGGAGCGATCCTCAGCCCTCCGCCGAAGGACGAACCGTTCGCCACCGTGAGGATGACGGCGTCGGTCTCCTCGGCTACTCCGTCCACCCGCAACCGGTAGTGCAGCGGGCGGAATCCCCCGATGCGGCGGAAGATGGCCCCCACATACCTCAGCGTTCCCCGCGGGCGGGTCCACTCATTGGCCTGCCGGTTCACGACGGCGTCGAAGCCGGCCGCGAGCGCCGTCACGTAGTGCCGCACGGCTCCGTCCGGCAGGTCCACGCGGGCCACGTCCACGGCCCTGCCTCCCGAGGCCCAGACGCCGATGAGCCGGTGGACCGCGGAGTCACCCCGGCGAGGAATTCCGAGGGCCCGGGCCGCGTCGTTCCCCGTGCCGGCCGGGATGATGCCGAGCGGCAGCCCGCTCCGGAGGGCCGCCTCGGCGCCGGCCTGGACCATGCCGTCCCCGCCGACGGCGACGAGCGCGTCCGCGGAGGAGGCGGCGTCGTCGGCCATCACGGCGAGGGCATCCGGATCCGCGGCCGACAGCACCGTCGTCCAGGCGCCGGCCTCCTGCAGGACCGCGACGGCACGGGCCGCCCGGAGCATCCCTTGCCGGCTGCCGGCCGAGGGGTTGACCAGGACGGCCAGCCTCACGCCGTCCAGGGGCCGTGGTTTGACGGGGCGCGGGCGATTGATCACGCTTTATTGTGCACGCCAGGAACCGGCCCGGCGAACGATTCGTTGCACCACCACCCGGCGATCGCGGGATGGCCCCGGTGGAATGGGACGCCGGACAGGAATGTCGGACAGGAAAGGCAGTGCTGATGACCGCAGTACCTGGTGAGAACCACTACCAGGTTCTGGGCGTGGCCATGACGGCCAGCACCCAGGAGATCAAGGTCGCCTACCGCAGGGCCGCCCGCCTGACCCATCCGGACCACGGCGGGGATCCCGAACGCTTCCGTGCCGTCACCCTCGCCTACGAGATCCTGGTCGATGATCAGTCCCGGGCCCGGTACGACTCAAACTACGGTTCGAGCCGCGGGGCGGGCCAGGCCAACGGCCAGAGCGGCTGGGGCACCCCGCCCCGGGACGGATTCTCCACGGCGTGGGAGGCCGGCACCGATTCGCACGCCACCACACGTTCCTCCGGTCCACGGCCCAAGGCCTCCGACCCCGCGGTCTTCGCTCCCCCGCTCGACGCTCCAGGGACGCTGCTCCCCGAGGATCTCGCCCGGCTCCAGATGCACGGGCTGCCCCGGAAGCGCGGCATCTTCGGGGCCGAGGCACGCATCCGGCGCGAGCAGCGGACGATGCACCTTCTCCTGCGCCACGTGGTGGCCCAGCAGCCCTCCGCACGGCTGATCAACGGCCTGAAGGCCCCGGACGGCAGAACCCACATCGATCACGCGATCCTCGCCGGGTACCGGCTGGCGCTGATCGATTCGATGGTGCTCCCCCATGGCGCGTACGCCTGGGATGGGGAGAGCCTGCTGCACGGCGGCCGCTCGGTGCTGCCGCCGCTGCTCGCCCACTCGGTGCGCCACCTCCAGGACCTCTTCCCGGAGCTCCACGTCACGGGGTGGACCATGGTCCTGGGTCCCGGGGACAATCTGCACGAACCCGTGATCGACCGCAGGCCGGGCGTCACGGGAGGCGTGGAGGTGGGCAACGCCGCGGGGACCATCCGCGGGTTGCGGGAGTTCCTAGGCGGCGGGCCGCAGCCGAACGTGGTGCACGTGCCGTCCCTCGCACGGCTCATCCGGGGGATGCACTGAGCGGGCCGTCCTGAGCAGGCCATCCCCTCCGTCCGGATAGGATGATCGGGTGTTCCGCATCCTGTTCTACACCCCCGAAATCCCTGGCAATACCGGCAACGCCATTCGTCTGGCCGCCATCTCCGGGGCGGAGCTCCACCTCGTGGAACCTCTCGGATTCGACTTCGACGACGCCAAACTGCGCCGCGCCGGCCTCGATTACCACGACCTCGCCGTCGTGACGATCCACCCCACCCTCGAGGCGGCGTGGGAGGCTCTCAAGCCCCGCCGCGTCTTCGCGTTCACGAGCGACGGCGAGACCTCTTACACGGATGTCGACTACCTCCCCGGTGACGTGCTGATGTTCGGCCCGGAGTCGGTGGGCCTGCCGCGCGAGGTGAAGGACGACCCCCACGTGACGTCCCGGGTCCGGATCCCCATGCTGCCTTCGCGCCGCTCGCTGAACCTCGCGAACTCGGCGTCGATCGTCCTCTTCGAGGCCTGGCGCCAGAACGGCTTCCAGGGCGCCCAGCTCTGATCCCCGCTCCCCACTGATCGACTGCTCCATACGATGCCGTTTCCGGGCCTCCGGGACCCTGGAATGGCATCGTATGGAGCAGTCGATCGGTTTAAACGACGACGGCGGGTGGCCACCCGGAGAAGGTGACCACCCGCCGTCGTCGTCAGTGTGGCGTTACGGGACCACGAACGAGAGCAGCATGACGCAGACGAAGCCGACCACGGAGATCAGCGTCTCCATCACGGACCAGGTCTTGAACGTCTGACCCACGGTGAGGCCGAACAGTTCCTTCACGAGCCAGAAGCCGGCGTCGTTGACGTGCGAGAGGAAGAGCGAGCCCGCGCCGATCGCGAGGACCAGGAGCGCTCCGTGCGCCGGGGAGAGTCCGCTGGCGAGCGGAGCCACGATGCCTGCCGCGGTGACCGTGGCCACCGTGGCGGATCCGGTCGCGAGCCGCAGAGCCACCGCGATGAGGAAGCCGAGCACCAGCACCGAGATGTTGGCGCCGGTCGCCCACTTGGCCACCGCGTCGCCCACGCCCGCGCCGATCAGCGTCTGCTTGAAACCGCCGCCCGCACCGACGATCAGGATGATCGCGGCGATCGGGCCGAGGCTCGCGCCGAGCTTGGAGGTGATGGTGGAGCCGTTGAAGCCGACCGCGTAGCCGAAGGTCACCATGGCCAGGATGACGGCCAGGGTCATCGCCACGAGAGGCTCACCGATGAAGTCGGCGAAGATCCGGAGACTGGACGGGTCCTTGGCCGGCGTCGTGATGTCCACGATCGCCTTGAAGAGCATGAGGATGACCGGGAACACGATCGTGAAGAGCGTGATGCCGAAGCTCGGCACGCGCTTGACCTCGTTGAGGTCGGGACCGGACTGGGTGTCGATGCCGCCGGCCACGGCCGGGGCGTCGACCGGGACCCAGCGGGCCGCGAGCTTGGAGAACAGCGGACCGCAGATGATGACCGTCGGCACGGCGACGGCGAGGCCGAACATCAGGGTGAGGCCGAGGTCGGCCTTCAGCGCGGCGATGGCCACGAGCGGACCCGGGTGCGGCGGGACCAGGCCGTGCAGCACGGACAGGCCGGCCAGTGCGGGGATGGCGACGCGCATGAGCTTGAGCCCGGAACGCTGGGCGACCAGCACGATCACGGGAAGCAGCAGCACGAGGCCGATCTCGAAGAACATGGGCAGGCCGATGATGACCGCGACGAGGGTCATCATCCAGACGAGCTTGTTGCCCTTGGCCTTGTCCAGCAAGGTGTCGACCACCCGGTTGGCGCCGCCGGAGTCCGCGAGGAGCTTGCCGAGCATGGCGCCGAGAGCGATCAGGAGGCCGACCTCCTTGAGGACGCCGCCCACACCGTCTTCGAAGTTGGAGATCACCTTCGGGAAGTCGACCCCGGAGGCCAGGCCCACGAAAGCCGATCCCAGCACGAGCGCCAGGAAGGGGTGGACCTTGAGTTTGGTGATGAGGAGGACGATCGCGGCGATGCCGAGAAGCGCCACGATGATGAGCTGAGTGTCATGCCCTGTCCACGCCGTCGTGTTCATGCGATTTCTGCCTCTCCATACGGGGTGGGCTTCAGTCCGAGACCTTGGATGATGCGGTGTGCTTCCTCTGCGGGTGTCCCCTCGATGTCCACGATGAGGACGTTCTCGTCCTCAGTGGGCTCTTCGAGAGCCTCGAACTGGGACTGCAGGAGTTCCGGCGGCATGAAATGCCCGTGACGCGCCTGGAGGCGGTCGGAGATCTGTCCCTTGCCGCCGTGCAGGTAGACGAACACGACGTTCGGGCCGCGGAGCACGTCCCGGTAACGCTTCTTGAGCGCCGAGCACGTCACGACGCCGGGTTCACCCAGGGTGTCCCGGTTACGGATCCAGTCGGCGATGGTGTTGAGCCACGGCCACCGGTCTTCATCGGTGAGCGGCTGGCCGGAGGCCATCTTGGCCACATTGGCCGCGGGGTGGAAGTCGTCGCCTTCGGCGAGTTCCCACCCCAGCGCGCCGGCCAGGAATCCGCCCACGGTCGACTTGCCGGAGCCCGAGACACCCATGATCACGAGGACCGGGTGCTCGATTGCAGTCTTCTCCATTGAGGTCTGCCCTTCAGAGGAATAAGTATTATTTAATTTCTCTAGAACTGTAGACCCAGCCTACTCCTCGCGCAAGATGGCGCTGTGGAATAAATCACATTTTTAGAAGCCGGCGAACGTCGACTCCGCGTTCACGAACACCACGTGGAAGCACTCGACCAGAGCGTCCTCCCCCGCATCGGTCCGCGCGCCGTTCTCCCGCAACTGGGCCCTGACCTGGGCATCCATGGCCTCCGGGTCCGGGTGCTGGGAAGCGTGGATGTGGATGGCGGCCAGCTTGGCGTCCACGGTCCCGGCGACGTCCACGAAGTGGTTCTCCCGCTCCTGCGGCGCCGCCATGAACCAGAGCTGCGGGACCTTGTACGCGCGCAGACCGCGCTCCTCCAGCTGGGGGTACGCGAACGGGTTCTCGGCCGCGGGGTACACCGCGCGGGTCACGATCTCCCCCGCCGCCAGATGATCCGGGTGGCTCTTCTGCAGACGCTCCCAGTTGCGCTCCGGGTGCATGGTCAAAACCACGTCCGGCCGGTACTGCCGGATCAGCGCGACCACCTGGCTGATGACCTCATGGTTCGGCTCGAGATACCCGTCCCGTTCGTGCAGATAGTGGACCGTCTCCACGCCCACCAAGGCGGCCGCACGGCGCTGCTCCTCCACCCGGCGGGACGCGATGTCCTCCTCGGCTTCGAAGCCGCCGGCGTCGCCGTCGGTCATGACGCAGTAGATCACCTCCACCCCTGCGGCGGTCCAGGCGGCGATGGTGCCGGCTGCGCCGAAGTCCACGTCGTCCGGGTGGGCGGTAAAACAGAGCACCCGCCCGCCCTCACGCGGGGTGAAAGCGGACGGGTGATGAGTGATGCTCACGTGGTTCAGCCCCTCCGGCGCCGGATCTCTTCGCTGGCCTGCGGCAGCACGGTGAACAGGTCGCCCACGATGCCGAAGTCGGCGATCTCGAAGACGGGCGCGTCCTCGTCGGTGTTGATCGCGACGATCACCTGCGCCGTCTGCATGCCGGCCTTCTGCTGGATCGCGCCGGAGATGCCGGCGGAGATGTACAGCTGCGGGGATACGACGACGCCGGTCTGGCCGACCTGCGAATCGTGGCCGATCCAGCCGTTGTCGGTGGCGACGCGCGACGCGCCCACGGCGGCGCCGAGCAGGTCGGCGAGTTCCTCGACGGGGCCGAAGTCGCCGTCCACGCCGCGGCCGCCGGCCACGACGATCCGCGCGTCGGCCAGGTCCGGACGGCCCGTGGCGGGCTTCGCTTCACGGGACGTGATGCGGGCCGCCGCGCCGAAGGCGGACTCCGGAAGGTCGATCGCCTCGGTCCGGCCTTCGACCGGAGCCTCGGACGGCTCCACCGCGTGGGCCTTCACGGTGTAGACGGCCACGGCGGTGCGGGCGCGGGCCACCGTGGTGTAGGACCCGGCCAGGACGGACTTGGTGGCCGCGCCGTCGCCGCTCAGGGACACCACATCGGTCACGACGCCGGCATTCAGCTTCACGCCGAGGCTCGCCGCGAGCTCCTTGGCCGCGACGCCGTTCTCGAGCAGGACGACGTCGGCGCCGGAGCGCGACACCGCTTCCGCGACGAAGGCGGCCCGCGCGGAGCCGCCGAGCGTGCTCACGGCGGCAGGGGCTGTGTAAGTGACCTCGGCGCCGTAGCTCGCGGCTTCGGTGGCTGCGGCGTCGTCGCCGATCAGGGCGACGGACACGTCACCCAGGCCGCGGCCCAGGGTGAGCAGTTCGCGCTGGTTCTTCTTGAGGGCGCCATCGGGGCTGGTGATGACTGCAAGGACATGTGCCATGGTTCGCTCCTGGTAACGCTAGATCAGCTTCTCGGCGGCCAGGAACTCGACCAGCTTGATGCCGGCGTCGCCCTCGTCCGTGATGATGGTGCCCTGGGTGCGGGCCGGACGCTCCTGCGCGTCCTCCAGGACCGTGAGCGATCCCGCGGCGCCGACCGACGCCGCCCCGAGGCCCAGGTCGCCCAGCGCCAGGGGGTGGGTCTTCTTGCGCTTGGCCGCGATGATGCCCTTGAAGTTCGGGTACCGGGGCTCGTTGATCTGATCCGTCACCGACACCACGGCCGGCAGGGAGGCTTCGAGGGTCTCGGCGAAGCCGTCCACCTCGCGGGACGCGGCGACCGTTGCGCCGTTCACGTCGAGGGACTTGGCGTGGCCCACATAGGCCCAGCCGAGGCGCTCGGCCAGCTGTGCGGGGACCAGCGAAGTCTCGCCGTCCGTGGAGGCCATGCCACCGATCACGAGGTCCACGGGACCGTCCTGGGCGATGCGCTGGATCGCCGCCGCGAGGGCGAGGGACGTGGCCGCCGCATCCGAACCGGCCAGGGCCGGATCGCTCAGGTGATAGCCCTCGGATGCGCCGATCTGCAGGGACTTCTTGATGGAGTTGGACGCGCCGTCGGCGCCCATGGTCAGGGCGATCACGGTGTTGCCGCCCTTCTCACCACCGTTCGCCTCGCTGATCTGCAGAGCCGCTTCCAGAGCGTACTCATCGAGCTCGGAAAGGATGCTCTCCGAACGGTCGACGGTGTGACCCGGACCGGACAGATGGCGCTCGAATTGAGCGTCCGGGACGTGCTTGACCAAGACCACGATCTTCATGGTTCTCCCATAGTGTTCTCACGCAGGCCTCGGTTCAGGCCCTGGCTGACGGGAATCACCGCGCGGGGCGGACAGCCGCATCTGCCCGCGACGATGCGGACGGACGGCTGCAACTCCTAGCTTGCCACACGACGGAGGCCGGGTCCTGCCGCCGGTCACGGTGCGTCACCACGACCGGCCGCAGCGCCCGGCCTCACTGCGAGGACGGAGCCTGACGCCTACTGCTTGGCGGCGTCCAGGGTCACCTCGATCTGCTTGCTCTGACCGTTCCGCAGCACGGTCACCGTGGCCTTGCCGCCGGCGGGCTGCTCGCGGACCGCCGCGGTCAGCTCCTTGGCGTCGGAGATGGTGTACCCGGCGAACTGCGTGATCACATCGCCCTTCCGGATCCCGGCCTTGTCAGCCGCGGAACCCGGCACGACACTCATGACGAGGCCGCCCACGGAGAACGCCGAGGAGTCGCTGGAGCCGGCGGACTGGCTCTGCACCGTGGTGCCGAACTGACCGTGCGTCGCCTTGCCGTCCTTGATGATGTCCTGGGCGATCCGCTTGGCGTAATTGATCGGGATGCTGAAGCCGACGCCGATGTTGCCGGTGCTGCCGCTGCCGTCGCTGGAACCGCTGCCCGCCGTCGCGATGGCGACGTTGACGCCGACCACCTCACCCTTGCCGTTGACGAGGGCGCCGCCCGAGTTGCCGGGGTTGATGGCGGCGTCCGTCTGGATGACGTTGAGGTACACCGAGCCGCCGGAGGACGAGGACTTGTTCTGGCCGAACGGCGGGGCGAAGTTGTAGCCGCCGTCGTCCTTGCCGGAGTCACTGCCGTCCGAGGGCGCAGCCGAGGACTGCACCGAGATCGTGCGGTTCAGGGTGGAGACGATGCCGTCCGTCACCGTGTTGGTGAGGCCGAGCGGCGAGCCGATGGCCACCGCCGTGTCACCGACGTTCAGCTTGCCGGAGTCCCCCAGGGTGGCGGGAACCAGTCCGGAGGGGTCGACCTTGATGACCGCGAGGTCGGAAAGCGGATCCGTCCCGACCACGGTGGCTTTGAGGACCTTGCCGCCGCTCGTGCGGACCTCCACCGTGGGCTTGGAGACGGCGCCGTCCAGCGTCACGACGTGGGTATTGGTGAGGATGTGGCCCTGATCGTCGAGGACGATGCCCGATCCCGTGCCCGAGGAGTTCCCGCCGCTGGCGGCGATGGTCACGACGCTCGGGGCCGCCTTGGCCGCCGCGGCCGTGACCGCGGTGACGCTGTCCTTGTTGTTGATGACGATCCCGCCCTGTCCGCTGCTGTTGGACTGGGTCGCCGCGGCCGGCTGACCGGCGTTGAGCAGGGAGTTGCCACCGACGCCGACGGCGCCGCCGACCAGTCCTGCCGCGAGCACGGCCGCCACGAGCGTGCCGACGCCGATCTTCCGCGATGTCTTCGGCTGGGTTCCCTGCGTGGCGTACGGCTGAGCCGGGGCCGCCTGCTGCTGCGGGTAGCCGCTCTGCTGGCCGTAGAACTGGGGACCGGCGCCGTCGTGCGTGCCGCCGTGCTGCGACGCCGGGGCGCCCGCCATGGCCGGCGCGGCCGGCGCACCCGGCGCGTAGCCCGGCTGAGGCGGTTGCTGCGGCTGGGGCTGCTGATATCCGCCCTGCTGGTACGGAGCCTGGTGGGCCTGCGGCTTCTGCACCTGGTCCTGAGAAGGAGACCCCGGGGCGGACGGGTGACTCGGGAGTGCCTGCGTGGGCTCCGTGGCGTGCTCGAGAGGCATGGTCGGGTGCTCCTGTGGGCGGGGCTCGTGGGAGGCCGCGCCGCCGTGCTCGTTGCTGGGGTTCTCCGTCATCGTTCTGCCTTTCAGATTCGTCTTCCGGCTTCCACTATCCATAAGGAGTCTGAGCGGACTGAAAGCACTGGCTGACTGTTTGCTGAAAGCCTAGACGCGGCATACGACCGGCTGGGGAACCTTTTCGCCATGGGCGGAGTTCCACTGATGGACGCCCCTTTCGGGGCATGCCTAGAATCAAGGAAATGCCACAGCGGCCAACGGCTGAGCAGTACGGCTGGGGGACGTTCATGGCAGCGGGTCCGACTACCTCAGCGGGTCCCGTGACTGCTGAAAGGTAGCGGATGCGCACCCTGTTGAAACAGGCCAGGACGATTCTCGCCGTGGGGCTGGGCCTCTCGGCCACACTTCTCCTCGGCACCACCGCCGCGCAGGCGGCCGACCCCGTGACCATCGGTCCGGGGCAGAACATCGTGGACCCCGGCAACAAGCTGGACCAGGGCAAAGTGCAGTCCGCCATCAGCAAGCTGTACAAGGACCAGAAGATCAACCTCTACGTCGTGGTGGTGGACACCTTCACGAACCCTTCGGCCCCGACCGACTGGGCCAACGCCGTGGCCAAGAAGAAGAGCTTCGGTTCCAAGGACCTGCTGTACGTGGTGGCCTCTTCCGAAGGCAAGGCCAATCTGACCCGTGGCCCGAAGAGCCCCATCAGCAATGATCAGCGCGGCAAGATCAGCGACGCCGCCACCGCCCAGCTCGCCCAGGGCAAGCTGGACTTCACCGCGGCTGCGGTCGCCGTGGCCGAGCAGACGGACAAGGAGCTCTCCGGCCCCGGCGCCACGCCGTTCCTCGTCGGCGGCGCCGTGGTGGTCGTCGGCGGCGCGGGCGCCTTCTGGCTGGTCCGCCGCCGTCGTCAGGCCGCGCAGGCCGCCGGCATCGAGAACGCGCCCACCGAGCAGGACCGTCTGGCCCGGATGAGCATCGAGCAGCTGCGGGCCGAGAGCGGCCCCCTCCTGATCGCAGCCGACGACGCCATCAAGACGAGCGAGCAAGAACTCGGCTTCGCGGAGGCGCAGTTCGGCCCGGACGCGGTGAAGGACTTCGCCGCGGCGGTGCAGCAGGCCAAGGCCCAGCTCAGCGAGTCCTTCAAGTTCCAGCAGCAGCTGGATGACCACATCCCGGACACCCCGGAGCAGCAGCGCACCTGGCTGACGCAGATCATCGGCTACTCGGAGGCGGCGATCGCCTCCCTCAAGGATCAGCAGGCCTCCTTCGACTCCCTGCGTGAGCTGGAGAAGAACGCACCGCAAGCCGTGGTCCGGATCAAGTCCGACGCCGGCGCGGCCACCCAGGCCATCCAGGCTGCCGAGCAGAAGCTCGAGGGTCTCCGCCAGGGCTACGCCCCGACGGCCCTCGCGCAGGTCCAGGACAACATCGCGCAGGCACGGGAGCGTCTCGACTTCGTCGGTAACGCCGTGAGCACCGCCGAGCAACGTCTGCAGGCCGGCGACGGCGGTCAGGCCGCCGTCGCGGTCCGCGCTGCGGAAGGGTCCCTCGGTCAGGCGCAGAAGCTCGTCGAGGCGATCTCCTCCGTTGACCAGAACCTGGCGCAGGCCAAGACCTCGCTGGAGGCGGCGGTCTCCCAGGCCGCACAGGACCTGGCCCAGGCGAAGGCCTACGCCCAGACCGGTCAGCACCCTGAACTGAACGGGCCCGTGGCGGGCGTGGAGGCCGCACTGGCCGGAATCAAGGCCCGCTACCAGGACGGCCACCTCGATCCCGTCGCGGATCTGCAGGCCCTGTCGAACTCCACCGCCGCCCTGGACCAGGTGCTCACGGGTGTGCGGGACCAGCAGGAGCAGGCTCAGCGGGCGCGTGCGTCGCTGCAGCAGAGCATCGTCACGGCCCAGTCCCAGATCAGCGCCACGAGCGACTACGTCGCGGCACGGCGCGGCGGCGTGGGGACCGAGGCGCGCACCCGTCTCGCGGAGGCCCAGCGCAATCTCGACTACGCGATCTCCATCTCCCAGAGCGATCCGGTGCAGGCCCTCAACTACGCCAACCAGGCCAACGCCCTGGCCGGACAGGCCGCCCAGCTGGCCCAGTCCGATGTCGACCAGTTCGGCATGAACCAGCGCGGCTACGGCGGCGGTGGCATGTTCGGTGGAGGCAACGGCAACGGACTGGGAGGCGCGATCCTCGGCGGCCTCCTGATCAACTCCATCCTCAACAGCGGAAACCACCACGACTCCGGCGGGGGCTGGGGCGGAGGCTTCGGCGGAGGCGACTCCGGCGGAGGCTGGGGTGGAGGCGATTCCGGCGGGGGCTGGGGCGGCGACTCAGGCGGCGATTCCAGCTTCTGACCCCGTCCGACCAGACCCTACGATTTCAGACACTTTCAGACACACATCACCCACGCGTCCATGACCACGCCGGCGGCGGCCGCCTTCGGCATCACGGGCCACACGAAAGGTAACACCATGGCAAAGCAGTCCATTTTCGGTCGCATCGCGCAGCTGGCCAAGGCGAACATCAACGCGCTGCTCGATTCCGCCGAAGACCCGCAGAAGATGCTGGACCAGATGGTCCGCGACTACACCAACAACATCGCGGAGGCCGAGTCGGCCGTGGCGCAGACGATCGGCAACCTGCGCATGCTGGAGCAGGACCACGCCGAAGACGTCCGCAACGCCCAGGACTGGGGCAACAAGGCCCTCGCGGCCTCGCGCAAGGCTGACGAGTACCGCACCGCCGGCAATGCCGCCGACGCCCAGAAGTTCGACAATCTCGCCAAGGTCGCCATCCAGCGTCAGATGACCTCCGAGAGCGAGGCCCGTGCGGCCGAGCCGAACATCGCAGCCCAGACGGAGGTGGTGGACCGCCTCAAGACCGGCCTGGACCAGATGCGCGGCAAGCTCAACGAGCTGACCTCCAAGCGCAACGAGCTCGTGGCACGCGCCAAGACCGCTCAGGCTCAGACCCAGGTCAACGACGCGCTCCGCAGCATCGACATCATGGATCCCACCAGCGAGGTCGGCCGCTTCGAGCAGAAGATCCGCCGCGAGGAGGCCAAGGTCCTCGGTCAGCAGGAGCTCGCTGCGTCCAGCCTGGACGCCCAGTTCAACCAGCTTGAGGACCTCGGCGAGCAGACCGAGATCGAGGCCCGCCTGGCCGCTCTGAAGTCCGGCGGCAGCCCGGCCGCGATCTCCGGCGCCCCGGCCGCGCCTGCGGCCGCCAAGCCGCTGGCGGGCGCGGGCACCGTCAACGAAGAGGACTTCGACCGCCTCTGAGCCTCAGTCGCTCCTGAAGGGTGTGCCCTTCGGAAAAGAGCCCCCGGACCTTCGTGGTCCGGGGGCTCTTCTGTTCGTTCTCGACGCCGGCGGTCGACCGCCGGCGTCGTCGGCGCCCGGGCGTCAGCCCTCGTTGAGGCGCTGGAACAGCCGGTGGTCCTGCCAGCGGCCCTCGATCTTGAGGTACCGCGGTGCCGTCCCGAATTCCGTGAAGCCGTTCTTGAGCAGAACACGCTGTGATGCCGCGTTGTGGAGCAGTGTGCCCGCCTCCAGCCGGTGGAGCCCCAGCTGGCGGAAACCGTGCTCGACAGCCTCTCCGACGGCCCTTCCGGCCAGGCCACGGCCCGTGCGCCCGGCGGCGACCCAGTAGCCCAGGCTGCCCGACTCGAAGGCGCCCCGCACGATGTTGTTGATGTTCAGCCGGCCGGCCACGGCGCCGTCGTCGTCCAGGATGACGAAGGGCGCCCGGCTCCCCTGCGCCAGCGCCTCCAGCGCGCCGCGGATCTCCAGGCGTTGCCCTTCCTCCGTGAAGAAGAACTCGGGCCGCACGGGCTCCCACGGCGCCAGGTGCTTGCGGCTCTCCTGCAGTAGGGTCGCGACGGCGGCGGCATCGTTCAGAGTGATCGGGCGCAGAGTGAGGGGGCGCAAGGAGGTCATCAGCTCATCCTCGTCGCCGCCGGGCCGGACGGCAAGCGGACAGGCCACCCGAAGGGGTCGAGCTTGCACTTTCTTGGGGTTCCCCCGCCCGAACTCCCGAGAAACTGCAAGGTCAACCAGTGCCAGGGCATGAAAAAGGGCCGGAACCATTGGTTCCGGCCCTCGCGAGTTGCGGGGACAGGATTTGAACCTGTGACCTCTGGGTTATGAGCCCAGCGAGCTACCGAACTGCTCCACCCCGCGTCGTACCGTCAACGTTACCCGCTCAGCCCTGTCGCACCAATTCGAGGCCGCGTGATCTCCGCCTCATGGTGCCGGACGTCGGAAAATGCAGTGCTGCATGCACCGGGAAAACAAGAAGGCCGGAACCAATGGTTCCGGCCTTCTGCCAGTTGCGGGGACAGGATTTGAACCTGTGACCTCTGGGTTATGAGCCCAGCGAGCTACCGAACTGCTCCACCCCGCGTCGCAAGAACTACTCTACCGGCTGATGAACCGCAGACCAAATCGAGGTGACGTGATCAGCGCCTCACCTGCCGCGATACGCGACGCGGGGCGGGCTTTCGGGCTACTTCCCCGTGCTCGGCGAAGGGCTCGACGACGGCGACGGGCTGGGCGTCGCCGCACCCTGAGCGCCCTCGGCGGCCAGAGCCCGGTTCAGCGCGTCCTGCAGCTTCTTCTGCTGCTCGCCGTAGGTCGCGAAGTCGCCGTTCTTCAGGGCGGCCTGGCCGGCGTCGATCGCCTTCTTCGCGTCGTCCAGCGCCGCCTTCAGCCCCGGCGCGGGAGCAGTGCCGCCGCCGTTGCCTCCGGTGTTGCCCGAGGCCGAGCCGGAGCCGGTGCCACCGGAGCTGCCGTTGTTGTTGGCGGCGTCACCGGCCTTGGTTCCCGAGTTGCCGCCGAACAGCTGATCGAGCGCCGCATCCAGCGTCGGAGCGAAGCCGACCTGGTCACCGAACGCCACCAGCACGCGCTGCAGCGTGGGGTACGCCGTGCTGCCGGTGGACTTCAGGTAGACCGGCTGCACGTAGAGCAGACCGCCGCCCATCGGCACCGTGAGCAGGTTGCCGCTCACCACGGAGGAGGCGCCCTGCCGCAGCAGGTTCAGTTCGCGGGAGACGTTCGGGTCCGAGTCGAACTTGTTCTGCGCCTGCCCCGGACCCGGGACCAGCGTGTCGGTGGGCAGCCTGAGGAGCTCGAGCTCGCCATACTTGGGATCCTTCACACCCGCCTTGTCCCCGGCATCGCCATTGGCGGCCAGGAAGCCGTAGAGCACGTTGCGGGCGTTGCCACCCACGGTCTGCGGGATGAAGGTGCTCGTGAGGCGGAAGGCCGTGCTGGACTCACCCGGCATCTGCATCGACATGTAGTACGGCGGCTGCTTCACAGGCGCGACGTCGTTGCCCTTGATCGTCGGGTCGTTCGGCACGCTCCACGCGTCGTTGTTCTTGTAGAACCCGTCGGCGTCGGTCACGTGGTAGCGGCCCAGCAGCTCACGCTGCACCTTGAAGAGGTCTTCGGGGTACCGGACGTGGCTGATCAGGTCGCCGGACATCTCGGACAGCGGCTTCACCGTGGTGGGGAAGACCTTCTGCCACGCCTTGAGGATCGGGTCCTGATCGTCCCACGCGTACAGGGAGACGGAACCGTCATAGGCGTCCACCGTGGCCTTGACCGAGTTGCGGATGTAGTTCACCGACTCACCGGGGAGTGCCGCGAGCCGGCCCGCCGCGGTCTGGGAATCACGGGTCGCGGAGTCCAGCTGCTGCGACTGCGAATACGGCAGATCGCTGCTGGTGGTGTAGCCGTCGACGATCCACTTCACCCGGCCGTCCACCACGGCGGGATAGGCGTTGCCGTCGATGGTGAGGTACGGAGCCACCTTCTCGACGCGGTCACGCGGGTTCCGGTCGTAGAGGATCTGCGAGTCGGCGTTCACGCCGTCGGAGAGCAGCAGGTCCGAGGACTGGAACTTGATGGCGTACAGCAGCTTGTTGAGCGGATTGCCCACGTTCGGGCCGCCATTGCCGGTGAAGGTGTACTGGGTTTCGCCGCCGTCCTTGCTGGCCGGCCGGTCCTGCTCCCGGTGAGGGGCACCCTGAGGGGCGCCCACGATCGAGTACTCGGGCGAATTCTCGCCGAAGTAGATCCGAGGCTGGTACTTGCTGTCGTCACCGAACACGCCGGTGCTCGGGATCCCCGACTGCAGGAAGTCCGGCTTGCCGTCCGAGGTGAACTTGTTGCCCTTGGCCGCCACGACGCCGTAGCCGTGCGTGTAGACGATGTGCTTGTTGTACCAGGACTGCTGGTCGGCATTCAGCCCGTCCGGGTTCAGCTCGCGCAAGGCGATCACGGTGTCCTGGACCTTGCCGTTGATCTTGTAACGGTCCACGTTGAGGGTGCTCGGGAACTGGTAGTACGGGCGGTACTGCTCGAGCTGACCGAACGACGCCGAGACCAGGTTCGGGTCCAACAGACGAATGCTCGCCGCGGTCTCCGCGTCATTCCGGAGCGCGCCCTGAGCCGCGGTGGTGGTGGCTTTGTACTCGTTGACCTTGATCTTGTCGAGGCCATAAGCCGCGCGGGTAGCGTCGATGTTCCGCTGGATGAACTCCTTCTCCAGGGTCTGCTCCGACGGACGCACCTGGAACTGCTGGATGACCCACGGGTAGAGGCCGCCCGCGAGCAGCGAGGTGATGATGAGCATGGCGGTGCCGATGACCGGCAGACGCCATTTGCCGATGATCGCGGCCACGATGAACAGCACGGCCACGATCGCAGCGGCGACAGCCAGGATCGACCGGGTGGGCACCACGGCGTTCACATCGGTGTACAGGGCACCGGCCCAGCGGCCGACGTTCGGGTTCTGCACGGTGGTGTAGCGGCCGAGCCAGTAGTTCGCGGCCAGCAGGAGGAGGAAGACGGCGATCGTGATGCCGAGCTGCAGACGTGCGGCGTGGCTGAAGAACACGCCGCGCGGCTGGATCCGGATCGCGCCGTAGAGGTAGTGGGTCAGCAGACCCGCGAGTCCTGCCACGGCGACGATGCTCATCAGCAGGGACAGCAGGAAGCCGAGGAACGGCAGCGAGAAGACGTAGAAGCCCAGGTCCAGGTTGAACTGGGGGTCGGTCTGACCGAAGGACTCCTGATTGAAGAAGAGCAGGACCTTGGGCCACTGACCCATCGCAGCAGTGCCGGCGAAGAGCCCGAGGACCGCCGGAAGGCCGATCATCACGGCCCGGCGCACCGGTTCCAGCTGGGCCTGGTAGCGGCCCAGATTGTCCTGGGCGGCCTGGTCAGGCGCGTACACCGGGCGGGCCCGGTAGGCCACCCGGATGGAGAAGTAGACGGCCAGTCCCATGAGCAGGAACACGGCCAGGAAGACTCCGATCCGCGCCAGATTCTGGGTCACGAAAACCCCGATGAACCCGAGCTGCTGGTACCAGAGGACATCTGTCCAGACATTGGCGAAGAAGACGAAGCCGGCCACGAGTGCGGCCACCACGATGAGTGTTGGCACGAAGGCTCCGCGTCGCCTGCGGGGCCCGGGGGCTGACATGGGATGGGGTGTTCCTGACACGCTCAGTACCTCGATGGAAGTTTCGCTGCGGTGATGGACGGGGGACCCGTCACACCTGTTCCACGAACGGATCGGCCGTGAGGTTCCCCGCCTTCAGCCTAACTCCCCCGCCCCGCGCCTGCCCGGGCCGTTCCCGCGCAACCGGCCGGATGACGTGGCACGACGCCTCGAGCAGGGCAGGACGCGTGCCCGGCCACGCGCCGTCGGGCGCTCAGCCTGTTGTGCAGTGCGGCAGGGCTGCGAGGTCGCCGCCCTTGGCGTAGGTCTCCACCGCGGTGCGGGCGTCGGACACGGTGTTCACCTTCACGACCTCCAGCCCGTCCGGGATGTGGCCCACCACTTCGTCGCAGTTGGCTGCCGGGGCGAGGAAGAGGCCTGCGCCGGCAGAATGGGCGCCGTGCATCTTCTGGGCGATGCCGCCGATCGGTCCCACCTGACCGTCAGGGGTGATGGTGCCGGTGCCCGCGATGTGCTTGCCACCCGTCAGGTCCCCCGGCGTCAGCGAATCGATGAGACCCAGGGTGAACATCAGGCCGGCGCTCGGGCCGCCCACCTGGTCCAGCTGATACTGGACCTTGAACGGGAAGTCGAAGGAGAAGACCAGCCCGATGCCCATGAGGTAGCGGCCGTCCTTGTCGTCCTTGACCGGGGCGAAGCGCACGGTCGGCTTGTCCGCGCCGCGCTGCACCTGGACGGACACCTCGTTGCCGTTCGACGCGGCGAGCGCGTCACGGACGGCGGTCATCGAAGTGGAAGGCTTCCCGTCGATGCTCAGCAGGACGTCGCCGTCCTTCAGCTTGCCCTCGGCCGGAGAGTTCTGGGTGAAGCCGCCCACCGTGAGCTTCTGCTGGAACGGGATCTTCAGCGCGCCCAGCGCCGCCGCGGTGGCGTTCTCCTGGGAGCTGGTCATGGCCTGGGCGTTCTCCTTCTGGTTCTCCTCCTTGGTGACGCCCTTAGGGAAGATCTGGTCCTCGTCATAGACCGCCTTGGATGGATCGAGGAACGCCTGGATCAGCTCGAAACCCGTCACCTTGCCGCCCGGGCCGCCCGAGACGTACACCGTGGTGAGGTCCAGGTCGCCCTGGGCCGGGAAGCTCTCGTGCCCGGTGATCTGGATGACCTTCTTGTCCTCGACGGTGCCGATCGTGTTGTAGGTCGGGCCCGGGGATTCGATCACGTACGGCAGCGGCACGAGCGAGCCGATCGCGAGCACCACGAAGAACAGTCCCCAGATCACCGCGCCGATCGGGAAACGACGACGGCGGCGCCGGCCGGGCGTGCCCTCCGGCGGGGCCGGCATCGAATAGGGCTGCGCCGGCGGGGTCGCCGGGAACTGCTCGCTCATGGTTTCCTTCCGGATCAACGGTGCTCACTCAAGGGTAGGCGGCGAAACTGAGTGTCCCCGCCGCACGGCCCTGCTTTGCCCTCAGCGAAACCGCCATCAGCACCGGCGACAGGGGCGCCTGGGCAGGGGTACCGTGAAGGAAAAGGCCCAGGAAAGATCGGTGGACCATGAGCAACGAGCCCAACACGAACAACCCCGGCGAGGATCCCCAGGACCAGTTCCAGGAGATGCTGCGGCGACTCATGGGAGGTGCTGCTCCGGAGGGCTTCGACGTCCAGGAGTTCGCCAAGGCCAGTGGTCTGCCGGATGACCCCCAGTTCCTGGCCTCCATGTTCCAGCAGGTGCAGGCGATGCTCTCATCGAGCTCGGACGGACCCGTGAACTGGAAGCTGGCTCACGACACGGCCCGGAACGTCGCGGCGCAGTCCAGCGACCCGACCCCCAGCTCCGCCGAACAGCGCGACGTCGACCAGACCCTCCGTCTGGCGGACATGTGGCTCAACAAGGTCACCGACTTCCCGGAGCCGAACATCATCGGCAAGGCCTGGTCCCGCGCCGAGTGGGTCGAGGCCACCATGCCCACCTGGCGCCGCCTGACGGAGCCCGTGGCCAACAGCGTCGCCAAGGCCCTCACGGACGCGATGACGCAGAACCTCCCCGAGGAGCTCAAACTCCAGGGCCTCGGCGGCATGATGGGCGGCGCCGGATCGATGCTGCAGAACATGGGCGGCGCCATCTTCGCGATGCAGCTCGGCCAGGCGATCGGGTCGCTGGCCACCGAAGTGGTGGGTTCCACCGAGATCGGCATTCCGCTGGCGGACCTCGAGATGGCTCTCCTGCCCACGAACATCGCGGCGTTCGGCGAAGGCCTGGAGATCCCCGCCGAGGACGTCCGGATCTACCTCGGCGTCCGCGAAGCGGCCCACGCCCGGCTCTTCACCTCCGTGCCATGGCTGCGCGGTTACGTCCTGGGCGCCATCGAGGACTACGCGCGCGGCATCCACATCGACGTCTCCCGCATCCAGGACCTGGCACAGGACGTGGATCCGTCCAACCCCGAGTCCCTGCAGGCCGCACTACAGGAGGGCGTGTTCATGCCGGAGCGGACCCCCGCCCAGCAGGCCGCGCTCGACAAGCTGGAGACGGCCCTCGCCTTGATCGAAGGCTGGGTGGACGAAGTGACCACAGAGGCCCTGGAAGGGGTGCTGAACACAGCCCCCGCACTGCGCGAGACCGTGCGCCGCCGTCGCGCGACCGGTGGCCCGGCCGAGCACGCGTTCTCCTCGCTCGTGGGCCTGGAACTCCGTCCCCGCCGCCTCCGTGAGGCCGCCGCCCTGTGGGCCGCGCTGAAGGAGGAACGCGGCACCGAAGGCCGCGACGCCGTGTGGAAGCACCCCGATCTCATCCCGACCACCGAGGATCTCAACGACCCCCAGGGCTTCGGCGCCCGCCGTCAGCTGGCCGAGGCCAGCGACGCCGAGGTGGACGACGCGATCGAGAAGCTGCTCTCGGGCGGCTTCGACGAGCCGGCAGAGGGGTCCGCGGACGAGTCCACCGAGAAGCCGGCAGAGGGGTCGACGGAGGAGTCCACCGAGAAGCCGGCCGATGGGCCGGCGGACGAGGACGGCAAGCCCGGCGCCTGAGGCGCTGAGATCTTGTGTGCTCAGTTGTTGCGAGTGATCCGCCGGATGACCCACAACAACTGAGCACACAAGATCAACACCGCCATCAGTCCTCGGTGAGGCCCCGTGACTGTGCGTACGCGACTCCGGAGAGGAACGCCTTCGCCTTCTCCAGATCGGGGTAGGCAGAACACAGTTTCCAGAAGTCCGGGCCGTGTCCCGCCACGAGCAGATGCGTCAGCTCGTGCACCAGGACGTAGTCGACCACCCAGTCGGGCATGCCCTGGAGCTTGTCGGACAACCGGATGGAACGGTCCGCCGGGGTGGCGGATCCCCACCGCGAATTCTGGTTGCTGACCCAGCGCACGCTGCTCGGCCGCGCCTGGCCGCCCAGGTACCGCTGGGACAGGAGCCGGGCGCGCTCGGCGAGCTCGTCGTCGTTCCGACCGGCTGACTTGCCGGAGGCTTCCCGCGACTGGAGGCGGAGCAGCATCTTCTGCACCCATTCGTCCTCCTGGGCGTGCGTGAAGCGCGCCGGGATGGCGACGACGACGGTCCCGCCCTCCCAGAACGCGCTCACGGTCCGCTTGCGGCGGGCCGAGCGGCGCACTACGACCGGGGTGCCGTCCGGCGCGAACCGGGGCTGCTCCGCTTGACCCGCACGGCTCATTGAGCCGCCACCACCTTCAGCACGGCCTCACCGTACTTCTCGAGTTTGCGCTGCCCCACACCGGAGAGGACCGCGAGCGCCTCCATGGTCTCCGGCTTCTCCTCCGCGATCAGCGTGAGGGTCGCGTCGGTGAAGACCACATAGGCCGGGACGTCCGCCGTGGACGCCTCCGCCTTGCGCCACTCACGCAGCGCCTCGAACAGTTTCTCGTCCAGCGACGGCGGGCAGTCGACGCAGCGTCCGACCTTCCGCTCCGGGCCGGTGGTGAGCTGCGTGCCACACACCTTGCACTGGGTCGCGACGGCCTTGACGCGGTTCTTGCGGAGCCGCGTCGCGGATTCGCGCACCGTGCTGCCGTTGCCGCCGGGCCGCAGCGCGTCAAGGAACCGGGACGGCTTCCGATGGGCCCGGCCGCCCGGGGTGCGAGCAGTGGACCAGGTGAAGCAGAGGTCGGTCCGCGCACGCGTGATGCCCACGTAGAGCAGCCGTCGTTCCTCATCCACGTCCGACGGGGTCTCGGCGAAGGAGATCGGCATGAGTCCTTCGCTCATGCCCACCAGGAACACGGCGTCCCATTCGAGGCCCTTAGCCGAGTGCAGCGAGGCGAGGGTGACGCCCTGCACCGTCGGGGCGTGCTGGGCCGTGGCCCGCTCCTGGAGTTCCGTCACGAAGTCGAGGAGGGAGAACTCCTCCCCGCGGCTGGTCGCCAGATCCTGTGCCAGGTTGACCAGGGCCGCCAGGGATTCCCAGCGCTCCCGGACGGCGCCGCCGCCCACCGGCGCCTCGGACGTGTAGCCCAGGCTCGACAGGACGTCCGCCACGGTCCCGGGAACGGCGGTGCCGCGGGTCGAGTCGGCGCGGGCCGCGGCGCGCAGCTGAAGCATCCCTTCGCGCACTTCGCGGCGCTGGAAGAACCGTTCCCCTCCGCGGAGCTGATACGGGATGTCCCGGGCGGACAGGGCCTGCTCGAACGCCTCGGACTGTCCATTCGTGCGGAACAGGACGGCGATCTGGGCCGCGGGAGTGCCGGCCGCGATGAGCGTCGAGATGCGTTCGGCCACGACGGCTGACTCCGCTTCGTCGTCGGGGCACTCGACGAAGACGGGTTCCGCGGCGTGCGGCCTCTGCGCCACGAGTTCCAGGGGCTTCGCCCAGACCTTGTCGGCCTCCGGCCCACCCGAGGGACGGCTCCGCAGGAGGGTGTTCGCGAGCTTCACCACCTCCGGCGTGGAACGGTAATCGCGGATCAGGCGCACCACCTGCGCCTGCGGATACGTCTTCGGGAAGTCGAGAAGGTGCCGCGGGGGTCGCGCCCGTGAAGGAGTAGATGGTCTGGCTGGCATCGCCCACGACGCACAGTTCCTCACGGCCGCCCAGCCACAGCTGGAGGAGCCGTTCCTGGAGCGGGGAGACGTCCTGGTACTCGTCCACCACGAAGTGCCGGTACTGGTCGCGCACGGTCGCGGCCACCTTGGGATCCTCTTCCAGGATGCCCACCGTGATGAGCAGGACGTCCTCGAAGTCGATGATGTTGCGGTCCGTCTTCACCTCTTCGTACGCCTCGAAGATACGCGCGACGGCGGGCAGCTCCAGGCCGCCCGGCTCACCGCGGCCCTGGGCGCGGGCGAGGTAATTGGCCGGGGTCAGCATGGACACCTTGGCCCACTCGATCTCCGCCGCGATGTCCCGCACCGCGGCCCGGTCCACGGTGAGGCGCAGCCTGCGGGCCGATTCGGCGATGAGACCGGCCTTGTGGTCCAGGAGCTGCGGGACCGACCCGCCGATCGCCTGGGGCCAGAAATACTGAAGCTGCCGGAGCGCTGCCGCGTGGAAGGTGCGGGCCTGCACCGCGGGGACGCCGAGGTCCCTCAGCCGGCTGCGCATCTCCGCGGCGGCACGGGCGGTGAACGTCACCGCGAGCAGACGCTGCGGGGTGTAGACCCCGGAATGGACGCCGTACGCGATGCGATGCGTGATGGCGCGCGTCTTACCGGTCCCGGCGCCTGCCAGGACACACAGCGGTCCGGTCAGCGTGGTCGCGACCGCTCGCTGTTCCGCATCCAGGCCTCCGAGAATCCGTTCCTCGAGGCTGCTGCCGTTCTCCACGTCCAGGGTGTTTGCTCCTTCAGTCACTGCGGCACCTGAGGTGCCGGGTCATGCGTCGTGCCAGGTCTTGCATCGGGTCTTGCCGCGGGCCGGCCCGGGGCCCGTGCCCGGTTTTGCGCCCTTCCGCCGTCAGGCGGCGCCGGGTGAAGCCGGGGTGAAGCGGTGGTGCTGTGCGGCCCGGGCCGGTGGTCTGGGCCTGTGGTCTGGGCCTGTGGTCCGGCGGAGCGTGCCCGCCCCGCTCAGTTCCGCACGCTCACCGGCTGCGCCGGAGGCTCCAGCACCTCACCGCCATACCAATGTTCGATCAGATTCCTCGCGATCGACAACCGGCTGGGGATGACGACTGTTCCGGCCAGGACCGCATCCTGCAGTTCCTCACGGGTGAACCAGCGGGCGTGAGTCACCTCGACGCCGTCCGGCCGGGCATCGCTGCTCCTGGTCCGCGCGGTGAAGCCCAGCATGAGGGAGGCCGGGAAAGGCCACGACTGTGAACCGAGATACTGGACCGCGTCCACCTCGACCGCGACCTCCTCCCCCAGCTCACGGACGACCGCCTGCTCAAGCGACTCCCCCGGATCGACGAAGCCGGCCAGCACCGAATGTCCTTTGCCATCGGCCGGACCACCGCCGCCCAGCAGGATCCGGCCGTCCGGACCCACCACGCTCACGATGATGGCGGGGTCCATCCGCGGGAAGATCTCCACGTTCTCCCGGGGGCAGCGCCGCACCCAGCCGCTCTGCTCGATCCCGGTCGGAGTTCCGCAGCGCGGGCAGAATCCGTGGCCTTCGTGCCACCCCGCGATCGCCTGCGCCTCGATGAACAGCTCCGATTCGAGAGGGGAAAGCCACGCACCGCTCTCGCGGTAGCCGCGCCACACCGCTCCTGCGGGAAGTGCGGGACTGTCCGCGGCGAGAGGTTCGCTCAGCACGAGGGCGACGACGGCGGTCCCAGCCGGCAGCGGACCGTCGCCGGACCCGGTGGCCGGGTCGGCGTCGTCGCGCGTCGGAAGCACGCGGCCCAGGTGGATCTCCTGGAGGACCTGCACCGGACCCAGACCGTCGACCTCGGTGGAAGAGAGGAAGACGAGCCGCTGCGTGTCCTCCTCGGCCAGAACCGGGGTGCTGCGCCGGGCCAGGAGCAGGTACCGAGTGGCGGGGTCTTCGCGAAGTGCCGCCAGAGCTTCCGCCCTCGCTCTCTCACCGGACACACGGTCCATGAGAGCCGGAGGCGTCCCGAGAACCGTCGGCGAGAGCAGGCCTGCGGAAGTGGTGGAAAGCCCGGGGGAATGCATGCCTCAACCGTACCCACTGCCTTCCGGGATTGGCGACTCGCCGCCCGTGCTGGGGACAGTCGGGTGCACACCCCTCTACGGTGGAAGATGTGAAGCGCTCCCCCCTCGAACTGGCGGCCCTGGCCGCCGCTGCAGTGCCCGGCATCTCCCCCACCGCCGTCCGGGCCGATCTTGACGACCCCGCAGACTTTGACGCCGCCCTGCTCTTCGGCGACGACGAACAGCGCTGGCGCGTCCGGTCGCCTCGCCACGAAGAAGCCAGTGCCCGGCTCGAGAGCGAATTCGCCATCCTCCGCGCCTTCCCGGCGGGGCTGCGGGCCGAGCTGCCGTTCCGCATCCCGACCGTGCTCGGCTGCGTCCGACGGGGCCCGCTCAGCACGTTCGTCTACACCCACGTGGCCGGGCAGTCGTTCCCGCTCGAACAGCTCGAACGGTCCGGGGATGCCGCGGCAAGAGAGGTCGCCTCGGTCCTGGCCGCCATCCACGCCCTTCCGCAGGACGTCGTGGACCGCGCCGACCTTCCCCGCTACAGCGCCAACGAGTTCCGGCAGCGCCGCCTGAACGAACTGGATCAGGCCGCCACCAGCGGGAAGATCCCCGCCGAACTCCTGCTGCGCTGGGAGCACGCCCTGGAGGATGTGACGCTGTGGCGCTTCAACGCCTCGGTGGTGCACGGCGATCTGCACGAGGACAACCTGCTGTTCGACGACGGCAAGGTCACCGCCGTGACCGGCTGGACCGATCTGCACATCGGCGATCCGGCGGACGACTTCGCCTGGCTCGTCGCCTCCCATGACACCTCCTTCGTGGACGCCGTCCTGCACCACTACCGCGACGCGCTGCCCGGCCCGGCCGGGCAGGTCCCGGACCCGCATCTGCTCCGCCGCGCCGCACTCTCCGCGGAGTTCGCGCTGGCGCAGTACCTCATGAAGGGCCTGGCCAAGAACGACGCCGCCGTGATCGGCGAGGCGGAGACCATGCTGGCCGATCTCGCCTCGGACATCCGGGCGAGCGAGGCCGCGGCCCGCGAACTCGAGGAAGCGGAGGAAGCAGCGGCCGAGGCTGACGCTGCCGAGGCCGCCGAGGAGTCCGCGCGTCTGGAGCGGGAGCGGGAAGACGACGGCTCCGGTGTTGCCCCGGTGACAGGCCAGGGCGCCAAGGTCACCGTGACGTCGATCTCCGGAACCGCCGCAGCGGAGGCCGCGAAGGCCCCCGGCGGTGAAGCGGAGGACGTCCATGAAGAGACCTCTCCTCGCCTCTCCGTGGTGCCGTCTCCGTCTGAGTCTTCGGCAGATCCGGATGCCGATGGCACTGCGGGCGCCAGCGAGGGTGACGGAACCGGCGCCGGGACCGTGAACGACAACGGCGATAGCACCAGCATCAGTGCCCACGAGGCCAAGGGCGCCGGCGCCGGTGAGCCCGGTACTCCCGGGGCCCCGAGCTCCGAACACTCCTCGGAAGCCGAAGCCCCTGCCGGCTCGGAACCGTTGAACGGCGCACCCGCCGAGAACGCACCTTCTCCGTCGTCCGAGCGCGAGGGAGAAGCTCGCGACGCGCAGGCCGGCGTCGAGACCACGGCCCTGCCGGTCATCAAGCACGAAGGCTGACCGGCAGTCCGCACCACGGCCCGCCGGAGGCTCGACGTGCTCAGCCGAGCGCGTCGCTGACGATCCTCTCCAGTTCCTCCGCGTCCGCAAGGTCATGCGGCCTGATCTCCTGGCCGTCGGCCACGTAGTAGAAGGCAGCCCTGACCGAGTCCAGGGGAACTCCGCGCAGCCGTGACCACGCCAGCCGGTAGACCGCCAGCTGGACCGACTTCCGCGCCAGATCCTGGGCGTCCCGCGGTGCCCTGCCGGTTTTCCAGTCGACGAGGTCCCACCCGCCGTCGGCGTCGCGGAACACGGCGTCGATCCGGCCCCGGACCACGAGGGGTCCCACCGATGTCTCGACCGGCGCTTCCAGGTACGCCGGAGTGCGGTGGGCCCAGTCCGAGGCCTTGAAGCGGGCCACCAGCTCATCAAGTCCGAGCGCGGCGTCGAAGGCGGCGTCCTCGCTCAAAGGCTCGTCGAGGTCCAGCATGCCGGCCTGTCCGAAGAACTCCTCCACCCAGCCGTGGAACACCGTGCCCTTCCGGGCCGCCTGGCCCGGCTCCCGGGGAACCGGACGCCGGAGTCGACGCGCCACCGCTTCGGCATCCGTGCCCAGTTCCACCAAGGTCGACGCCGAGATGTGCGCAGGCAGCCGGACCTCGTGTCGCCGGGGCTGCCGCTGCTGGGCTGCCAGCAGGAGCTCGGCATCCTCAAGCCAGGCTTCGCCCTGTGGTGTTCGGACCGGATGCTGTCCGTCGGGTTCAGCCGCAGTGAGCCCGGGTCGCCCCGGACGGACTTCCTCGCCCGGTTTCAGTGCGGCGAGCACGGCGTGAGCGGACGCCTCCAGAGCGGCTCGACGGCCCGCGACCATGCTTCTGCGCTGCCCCGTCTCGCCGTCGAGGGGACCCTCGAGCGGGTCGTACGGCCAGGGCGAGCGACGGGTCTGCGCCGTCAGCGGATTGGCGTCCGGGATGTCCTCTTCCCCGACGCTGAGCCCGTGGAGCTGCACTTCGGGGAAGTCCTCGTCCTCAGCCAGCGGGAGCAGTTCGGCCAGGAAGTCCGACATCGGGCGCAGCGCACCGGCCGTGGCGTACGCGTGGCTCGACACCCAGAGCAGGTCCTTGGCCCGGGTGTACGCCACATAGGCGAGCCTCCGTTCCTCACGGACGGCGTGCACCTTCGCCTCCTCGGCGAACAGCTTGGCGCTCCGGGTCCATTCGGCCTGCCCCGCCTCCGTGGTGTCCCACAAGGGAAGGCTGGCATGATCGCCGCGCAGAGGCCACGGCAAGGTGTCGATCTCGACGTCCCAGTGCGCGGCCCGCTCCGAGGGGAAATCCTTCGTATTGAGACCGGGCACGAAGACCGCGTCCCATTCCAGGCCCTTGGACGCGTGCACGGTCAGGATCTGCACCGCTTCCGGATCGGGTTCAGGAGGAGCAGCCGCAAGGCCGTTCTCCTCGCGTGCCGCGGCCTCGAGCCACGACAGGAACGCCAGGAGGTCCACCCGCTCGTTGCTGCGATTGAACTGCAGCACCTGATCCGTGAAGGCTTCGAGATTCCGGCGTGCGGAATGGAGGCTCCGCCCGGCCCGCGCCTCCACCTCGATGTCCAGGAGCATGGCCCGTTCCACCTCGGCGATCAGGTCCACGAGTTCATGGCCCAGGTGTCCCCGGAGCCGCCGGAGTTCCTCGGACAGTCGTTCCAGACGCTGCTGGCCGAGCGGGCTCAGGGACCGCCCGGCGGGAGACACCCAGCCCGGTTTCGGCAGGAAGTCGAGGCCTTCGATCAGACTCGAATCGTCCACCGGGTCCGGGGTCAGAGCACTGTCCTCGTCCGGTTCCTCCGCGTCCTCCCGGATCCGGGAGGACCGACGCCGCGCCAGCTGGGAGGACCACTCCTGCAACGCCATGAGGTCAGCGGGCCCGATCCGCCAGCGCGCCCCCGCCATCAGGCGCATGAGCTTGTCCGACCGTCCCGGATCAGCCAGAACGTGGAGGGTGGCCGTGAGGTCCATGATCTCCGGCGTCTCCAGCAGGCCTCCCAGGCCGATCACTTCATATGGGATGCCACGCAATTCGAAGGCTTCCTGGACCGGGAGCATCTGTGAACGCTTCCGGCACAGCACCGCCATCGTGCGGGCGGGCCGTCCGGGGGCGCGCAGAGACAGCACATCGTCGGCGAGCGCCGCGGCCTCGCTGTACTGGTCGGCGAAACGAGCCAGCACGACCGCTCCGGCAGGGGCCCCTGGACGAGGCCTGAGTTCGGGAACGCTCGCGGCGCCCGAAGCGGAGGAGAGCGGAGCGGCCACCCGGTTCGCGACTTCCAGGATCCGTTCGCCGTTGCGCCAGGCCGTGGTGAGGTAAGCCGTGCCGGACGGTTCGAAACCGCAGTCGGGCCGCCGTCGGGGGAATGCTTCGGTGAAGCGGAAGAGCTGGCCCGCGGAGGCGCCGCGGAAGCCGTAGATCGACTGGTTCGGATCGCCGACCGCGGTGACCGCGTGGCCTTCGCCGAACAGCTCCGAGAACAGGACCATCTGCGCGTGGGACGTGTCCTGGAACTCGTCCAGGATCACGACCCGGCTCCGGTCCCGCTCCAGCTGACGGGCCTGCGGGACGTCCTGGGCGATCGTGGCGGCGAGAGCCACCAGATCGCCATAGTCCATGAGACCACGCTGCCGCTTGACCTCGGCGTAACGGCCGACCATGCGGGCCAGGGCCACCCGGGTGCGGAACTTTGTCTGGAGCGACCGTGCCGCGGTCTCCGCGGCACGTCCTGCGACCTTCGGGGGCAGCGCCTCATACTGCGAGAGCAGATCCGCCACCCACTCCTCCACGCTGAGTCGCTGCGAGGACCCGGCCAGTGCACCCGGCACGGCGGGGCGAAGATGCTCGGCACACTCTCCCGCGAGTTTCAGGACGCCGTTGACCAGGCTCGATTTCGCGGCTTCCACGTACTCCATAGGACCGTCATAACTTTCGACCACCTGACTGGCGAGCTGCCAGGCCTGTGCCGGGCCCATCAGGGTGACGTCCCGCTCGATCCCGAGGCGAAGGCCGAAGTCCGAGACGAGGGAGTTCGCATAAGAGTGGTACGTGGAGACCCGCGGTTCGTGGAGCTCGTCCACCGCCAGTTCCACGGGAGCCATTCCGAGCCGCTGATTGACCTGGGCGAACTGCTGGAGCGCCTTCCGGACCCGATGGGCGAGTTCCCCCGCCGCCTTGCGGGTGAACGTGACGCCGAGGACCTCCTCGGGACGGACCAGTCCGTTGGCGACGAGCCATACGACCCGGTCGGTCATGGTGGCGGTCTTGCCCGACCCCGCGCCGGCGATCACCAGCAGTGGTTCAAGGGGCGCCGCGATGATGCGGGACTGCTCCTCCGTGGGGGTGTTGCCGCCGAGCAGGACGGCCAGTTCCTCCGGCGAGATGATCGCCGCTGTGGTTTCCGTCATTCCGTGACCTGCCTTCCCGAGTGGCACAGCGGACAGACTTCAGGGGTCTTGCAGCCGCCGAAAGGCGTCCCCGCCGAATCATGCCGGGCCTCGAATGCGTGGCCGGCCATGGCGATGGCCGCCTGGTGGACCAGGTCCATCGCCCAGCCGTCCTCCGGGCCGAGCTGCGGCTGCTGCTGCTCGGTGAATCCTTTGGTGGTGTCACCGAGCTGCACCAGGGCCGCACCACCACTCCGGGTGATCGGCGGGACGGTCCTGGACCCGGCGGAGGGATCCTCCTGAACAGCCCCGTTCTCAAATGCCCCCGCATTGATGGCGGCCTGATAGGTGCCGAGCTGGGCGTGCTGGATGATGTCCTCTTTCCGGGGCTTGGACTTCCCGGTCTTCAGGTCGACGACATAGGCGCCGCCCTGTGCGTCCACCTCCAGCCGGTCGATCTGTCCTCTGATCCTGGTGTGCAGCTTCCTGGTCGTGGTCTCCCCCTCCGGCACGAACTCCAGCGGCTCCGCGAGGTCCACGGTGAAGTCGATCTCGACCGCCGCGAGGGACCGTCCTGTGCCCGTGGCTCCTGTGCCCTTCAGTGATGCGACGTAACTGGCGAGCTTGAAGAGCATCAGGTCCGCACGTCGCCGAAGGGCGTCGTTCTCCCAGCCTTCCGGAAGGCCCAGTTCAGGCCAGCGGCGGTCCAGCAGTTCCCTGTACTCATCGAGCGTGCCGTCCGGGAGTTCCGCTGCGATGGCGTGAATCAGGGTTCCCAGGCTCCTGGCGAAGTCCGTGTGCGCCTCTCCGCCTGCGGCCGGGACGAACCATTCGAGCGGCGATTTGCTGGCCTTCTCCACCTTCGACGGCGACACCACCACCGTTCCACCGTCCGGGACCAGATCGTCCTCGGTGCTGGCCGGCGCCAGCCCCCACCACTGCGCGGGGTGCGCGCCGGGAACGTTGTGACGGGAGAGCAGAGCCAGCACCTGGGCCGCATCCCGAGCGACGGCGGCCTCGGCGTCGTGAGGCACAACGTCATGAGGCAGGGGGTCGCGAAGCAGGGTGTCGTGAGGTGGAGCATCGTGGGCCGCGGCGTCGCGGGACCCGGTGGACGGGTCGGCACTCTCGCGACCGACTGACGAACCCTCGGACCGCGACGGGCCTGTCCCGGAGGCCGGCCCTGCGTGATACTCCTCCGCGGTGCGTCGCAGCTCCGCGACGAGCGAGCGCAGATCAAGGGAACGGATGGCCTGGGTCCCCACCTCGTCCGAGGCGCCGGGGACGGCCAGCTCCAGGAAGGCCGAAGAGCGAGATTCCTCATCCTCCACGGCCGTCAGCACCAACCGTTCTGACGCCCTGCTGAGTGCCGCGACGAAGGTCCGGAGCTCGTCGGTGCGGATGGCGCGCAGCCGCTCCCCGGGCCCCTGCTGCAGTGCGACGACGGGACCGTGTTCCATGGCATCCGCGAGCAGCGTGTTGCCCAGAAGCTCACCCCGCAGCCTGGTATTGGGCCAGGTTCCCTCCTGCAGGCCCGCGATGAAGACCACGGGCCACTCGCGTCCGGCGGCTCCGGCAGGCGTCAGCACCTCCACGGCCTCCTCGACAGGAGGCCGCGCCGTGAGGGTGTCCATCGGAAGTTCCTGCGCGGTCAGGTAGTCGTAGAACTGCGCCGCTCCTGACCCGGGAAATTGCGTGGCGAAACGCTCGGCGCTTTCGAACAAGGCCATCACGGCGTCCAGATCGCGGTCCGCCCGTGCGCCGGCCGTGCCGGATTCGAGAGCGGTCTCCGCCCAGGGATCAGCCAGACGGGAGGCCTTCCAGATGGCCCAGAGCACGGTCTCACCGTTGGCCGCCTGCTCTTCCGCAGCTCTCCTGCCGTCCGCGAGCATCCGGGCGATCCGGAAAGCATGGCGGGCCACGATGCCCAGCGATTCCAACCAGCCCGGATCCCCGAGGGCCTCCACCAGCAGATCGTCGCTGCCCCGCGTCCCACCGGCGATCAGTTCCTCATGGCGCAGCCCCTGCCGCAACCGCCGGATGTCGAGGCTGGAGGCCCCTCCCACCCGCGAGGACAGCAGTTCCACGGCACGTTCGGGGTCCAGCGCCACGTGGTCCAGGACCACGCCCAGGACGTCCAGCAACGGTCGGACCGCGAGCTCGTCACGGACGGCCGTCTCTCCGAGCGACACGCGCACAGGGATGCCCTGGGCCAGGAGGAATCGCTGGACGCGAGAGACCTCCGCCCCGTTGCGGACGACCACGGCGAGGTCCTCGAGGCTCCTCTTCCCCTTGAGGTGTTCGGACTTGATCTCCGACGCCAGGAACCTCAGTTCATGACCGCTCCCGCGGAACACGGCTCCGGTGACCGGCGGTTTCCGCCCATCAGTCGCCTCGGTCGGCGCCGAATCGGGATCCGGCTCGCCCTCACCCGGGCGCGGCGCTGTGGCGTCCAGAGTGCGGGTTTCCAGTGTGCGGGCCCAGGACGCGTCCGCGCCCCGGGGCACCCGGGCGGCGGCTCTCTGGTACACCTCAGCCAGCGGCCGGGTCAGACGGTGCGAGGTGGTGAGTTCACGGTTCAGGACGCCCTTCCCGTCCGCGCCGGATGCCTCCGCGCTGAGTTCCTCCGCGACCCGGGCCACCAGGTCAGGCCGGGCTCCACGGAATCCCTGGACTGCGGTGTCCGGGCAGACCGTCGCGATGACGTCCTTCCCTTGCGCCAGGTCGAGGAAGAATTCGTACACGGAGCGGTTGGACTCGTGGAGGTCGTCCACCAGGATCAGTTGCAGACGGTCCCGTTCGGCGGCCAGGAACCCGGGAGATCCTGCGAACACCGATCGTGCGGCCGAGATGATCCCGGCGGGGTCGAAGGCGCCGGCGTTCCGCAGGTCCATGACGTCCCGGTACTCACGGTAGAAACGGGCGGCGGCCAGCCATTCCGGCCGCCCCACCTCTCCGGCCAGCTCTTCCAGATCCTCCGCGCCGCCGTCGTGCTCGATCAACCGGTCGAAGAGTTCCCGGACCTCCTGGCGGAAGCCGCGGGTGGGCAGTGCGGCCTCCAGGTCGCGAGGCCATGTGATTCCAGTGCCGGGGGTCTCCCGCGCACCGTCCAGCAATTCCTTGATGACCTGATCCTGTTCGGGCCCGGAGAGCAGCCGGGGCGGCCCGTCCAGGGCGATCGCCCCTTCAGCATGGGCACGGCGGATCACGTCGAAGGCGTACGCCGCCCAGCTCCGCGCCGGAGTGGTGCCGAGGCTCCTGCCCAGCCGGGCCGTCAGGGAATCCCGCAGCCGGGTTGCCGCCACACGGCTCGGAGCCAGGACGAGGACACGCTCCGGATCCACCTCACCGGCATCCACCCGTCGCACGGCCGCTTCCACCAGCGTGGTCGATTTTCCGGTGCCGGGCGCTCCCCACAGGATCACCGGTCCGCTCCCCTGGGGGAGACCCACCACGGCCTGCTGGTCCGGGCTCAGCTCCGGCCGGGCGCCCGCCACCCGCAGAGGTGGCAGCAGCGTGGGCCGTGCGCCGCGGACTGCCGCGGCCTGCCGTCCTGAGATCTGTTCCGTCACGCGAACCATTCCATCACGGTGCTCCGACATTCTTTCCGCCGATGCCGGCCCCTTCCGGCCCCGCCGCCCGCAGGGTCTCGGCGAGGGCATCCATCACGAGGAACTCCTCCTCGCGAGGCGCCCACCGCGCCGCAGGAAAGTCCACTCGCCAGCGGCCCTCCCCGGTCCGCGCGAAGTCCTCCACCTGACCCCGGAGCGGCGTGCCCTCCTCCCGGTACTTCCGGAAGGCGTCCAGTTCGTGACCGCTCGGCGCCTCCCCGCTGGCGCGCAGCACCCGCCACCAGCAGAGCCCTTCCGAGTGTCTCGCCATGATCGCGCCGATCTGACGAGGACCACCCTGTCCGAGCAGATCGGAGATGTCGCTGTACGCCACCGCGGTGCCCGGGGGCACCATGGCCACGATCCGCCGGACCGCATCGATGTATTCCTGCCGCATGTTCCTCAGCGTAGAGGGCCGCGGCCGAGCTGCTCTGCCGCGAATGCCGCATGTGGATAATTCCGTCGGCCGGTCCAGGTAGCGTTGAGGCATGAGCAGCACGCAGCGGAATGAGAGCATCTGGAACGCGGGTCCCCGCGCGGCCTTCGACGTGGAGACCACCGGAAAGAACTCCCGCGCCGCCCGGATCGTCACCGCCTCGCTCATCGTGGTGGACGCGAAGGGCGAGGTCCTGCAGGAACACGAGTGGCTCGCGGATCCCGGCGTCGAGATCCCCGCCGAGGCCGCCGAAGTGCACGGCATCACCACCGCCAAGGCGCGCGCCGAGGGCCGTCCGGCCGCCGCCGTCGTGCTGGAGCTGCGGAACACCATCCAGGACCTGTTCGACGCCGGCACCCCCGTCATGGCGTTCAACGCCAACTACGACTTCACCGTCCTCGCCGCTGAATGCGCCCGCCATGGAATCCCCCAGGTCACACGCTTCCCCGTGCTGGACCCCTTCATCATCAACAAACAGGTGGACCGCTACCGCAAGGGCACCCGGACCCTCGGCGCGCTCTGCGAGGAGTACGGAATCCGCCTGGACAATGCTCACACCTCGGCGGCGGACGCCCTGGCCACCGTGCGACTGCTGGACGCGATGGCGAAGAAGTTCCCCAAGATCCTCATGCCGACGGCTTCGCTCCACCAGTTGCAGATCGAATGGGCCGCCGCCCAGGCCGCCGACTTCCAGCAGTACCTCCGCCGGACCAAGCCGACCGCGGTGATCGAGGGCGAGTGGCCGGTCCTGCCTCCCGAAGAGCCTGAGCGCGGCGGCTTCTGACACCGGCGTGAGATCAAGGTCACAACGCGACGTGATCCGGTCCGCACCTCAGTGCTTCTGAGATACGGCTCTCACGCCACCACATTCCCAGCAATTCTTCAGCTTCACTTGCAGAAAATTCGGCGAAATCAAGTCAACTCCGAATGTTACGCCTTCATGAAGCCGCGAATCCCCGCGTGCCATACTTAAATTCATTCTTCGGCCCGCGCCAGGTGACTGATCAGAACACCCTTCCTGCGGGCCGTTTCGACGACCGGAACCCCCGGAGTCCGCGCGGATCATCTCCCCCGGACTGACCGGGTCAGGCCACGAGAGAAAGCACCACACCTTTGAAACTGACCGGAAATCTCCTGAAGACCGGCGCCATCGCCGCAGTCCTCTCCCTGTCTCTTGCCGCGTGCGGCGGGACCTCGGGCCCGGCCAGCGGCGGTGCCTCCACGGACGCCCTCGCCGGCGCTCAGACGCCGGACAAGTACACGACGGCGGACGTGACCCCGATCGACAAGATCGAGAAGGACAAGCTCGGCCTCCTGACCCCGGGCGTCCTGAAGGTCGGCACCCTGTCCGACGCCCCGCCGAGCATCTACATCGACAAGTCCGGCAACTTCACCGGCTTCGACAACGAGCTGCTCCGTGCCATGGGCGCCAAGCTCGGACTCAAGGTCGAGTTCGCCTCCACCAAGTTCCAGAGCCTGCTCGCCCAGGTCAAGAACAAGCAGTTCGACGTCGGCTCCTCGTCCATCTCCACCACGGACGCCCGTCGCAAGACCGTCGCCTTCACCAACGGTTACGACTTCGGCTTCATGGCCCTCGTCTCCAAGACGGACAGCAAGGTCAAGGCCATCTCCGAGCTCAAGGAAGGCGTCCGCGTCGGCGTCGTCCAGGGCACCGTGCAGGACGACATGGTCACCAACCAGCTCAAGCTCGATCCGGTCCGTTACCCGGACTACAACACCGCTTACGCGAACGTGAAGAGCGGCCAGATCGACGCCTGGTTGGCTCCGTCCCAGCAGGCCGAGGGTCAGATCAAGGAAGGCGACGGCACCAAGATCCAGGAGAAGAAGGTCGCCACTCAGAACTTCTCCGCCTACGCCGTGGCCAAGGACAACCAGCCGCTGACCGACGCGCTGAACTCCGCCCTCGACGCCGTGATCGCCGACGGCACCTGGACCAAGCTCGTGAAGCAGTGGTTCCCGGAGCGCAAGACCGACGCCGAGCGTCTGCCGGACGGCTGGAAGCCGGGCAGCAAGACCGTCAAGGTCCCCGCCGACAAGTAACGGCTGACCGCAGGTCACGTCGCTGTGAACACCGCCCCTCAAGCCTGGGCCCTTCGGGGTCCAGGCTTGAGCGGCTGATACCGAAGGAGTCATATGGACGCCTGGAGCCGCCTTGCGGACACCTTTCTGAACTGGGACTACATCGCTGAGGTTCTGCCCACGATGTTCTCCTACGGCTTGCTGAACACGATCGTCCTGGCTGTCAGCTCGGCACTGATCGGCATGGTCCTCGGCATCCTGCTGGCCCTGATGGGCATCTCCCGGAACCCCGTGGCCCGGTGGATCGCCCGCATCTACACCGACATCTTCCGCGGCCTGCCCGCCGTGCTGGTCATCCTGGTGATCGGCCTGGGCTTCGGCCCGATCCTCAAGGACTTCACGGGCATCTCCAGCCCGTACCCGATGGCGATCATCGCCCTCGGCCTGATGGCCGCCGCGTACACCGGCGAGATCTTCCGTTCCGGCATCCAGAGCGTGGACAAGGGACAGCTGGAGGCCGCCCGCGCGCTCGGCTTCGGCTATGGCTCGTCCATGCGCTCGATCGTGGTGCCGCAGGGCATCCGGCGCGTGCTGCCAGCCCTGATGAACCAGTTCATCTCGCTCATCAAGGACTCCTCCCTCGTGTTCACCCTGGGCCTCATGTCCCGCGAACGCGAGCTGTTCCAGATCGGCCAGGACTTCGCCGCGAACAACGGCAACCAGTCGCCGCTGGTCGCCGCCGCCATCTTCTACCTGGTGCTGACCATCCCCCTGACGCACCTGGTCAACTACCTCGACAATCCGCCTGCGCACCGGCAAGGCCCAGAAGGCCGAGCCGGATGAGGCCGCAGCCGTCATCGGGAAGGGATCCCACGCATGAGCCAGTTCGAATCCGGTTCCCTGACAGGCAAGAACCTCCACCTCGCCTTCGGCAGCAACAAGGTGCTCCGCGGCATCGACCTCCATGTCGAGAAGGGCACGGCCGCCTCGGTCATCGGCCCGTCCGGCTCGGGCAAGTCGACCCTGCTGCGGGTCATGAACCGCCTGATCGAGCCCGACCAGGGTGACATCCTGCTGGACGGCCGCTCCGTGCTCAAGGACAATCCCGACGAACTGCGCCGCCGCATCGGCATGGTCTTCCAGCAGTTCAACCTGTTCCCCCACAAGTCGGTGGGCGAGAACGTGGCGTTCGCCCTGCGCAAGCTCCGGAAGCTGCCCAAGGACCAGGCCTGGACCGAGGCTCTGGCACAGCTCGACAAGGTCGGGCTGAAGCACAAGGCCGAGGTGCGTCCCGCCACCCTGTCCGGCGGACAGCAGCAGCGCGTGGCGATCGCCCGTGCCCTCGCCATGCAGCCCGAGGTCATGTTCTTCGACGAGGCCACCTCGGCCCTGGACCCCGAGCTCGTCAAGGGCGTCTTGGCCCTCATGACGGACCTGGCGAAGGACGGCATGACCATGGTGGTCGTCACCCACGAGATGGGCTTCTCCCGCAACGTCTCCAACCAGGTGGTGTTCATGGACGGCGGCGTCGTGGTCGAGAACGGGTCCCCGGACCAGCTCTTCACCGACCCGCAGACCGACCGTCTGAAGACCTTCCTCTCGGACGTCCTCTGACACCTCACCCCTTCGCGAGGGAACAGCTGAGGCCCCCATCCGGCTCGGGTGGGGGCCTCAGCTGTTCCCTCGCGGGGCCAGGGGGCGCGGGCAGGTCAGGGGCACGGCGCACGACGACGGCGGCGCACCGTCACGCCGTCGCTCGCCTCCGCCACCGCATGCCGGAGAGACGCGCGCGCCTCACAGCGGCAGGACGCCGGCGCCCTTCAGATCCCGCATGACGATCGTGGAGCTGAGCTTGGCCACCCCGGGAAGGGCCGCGAGATGGGTGTCGTACAGGGACTGGAAGCCGGCGAGATCGGTCGCCACGCACTTCAGCAGGTAGTCCGGATCCCCGAACAGGCGGTACGCCTCGACGATCTGCTCCTCCGCCACCACGGCGTCCTCGAACGCCCGGATCGTCTCCTGGGACGTCTCCCGGAGCGTGACGAACACGAGGGCTCCGAAACCGAGTCCGACGCTCTGCAGGTCCACCTCGGCACGGTAGCCGCGGATGACGCCGTCGGCCTCCAGATCCTTGAGCCGTCGATGGCACGGCGCCACCGTCAGCCCGACCTCCGCGGCCAGCGCGGTGGCCGTCATCCGGCCGTCCTTCTGGAGGCTGCGCAAAATACTTCTGTCAATGGCGTCGATCACGAGAAGAATCTATCCCAGAATGTGGGAATCCGCCGCAAAGTCGCGAGCACTTCTCGCGCAGATTTCCCTAGTCTTGCGCCATGGACTTCTCGCCGTTCCTGGGCTTCGCAGGCATCTCCCTGGCACTCGTCATGACTCCGGGCGCCGACTGGGCGTACACGATCGCGGCGGGTCTGCGGCGTTCCTCCCCGGTCCCGTCCGTGGCGGGCCTCTGCACGGGCTACGTGCTGCACACGGCTCTGGTCACCGCCGGGCTCGGGGTGCTCCTCGCGGCCCGGCCGGACCTCGTCTCCTGGCTGTCCATCGCGGGGGCCTTCTACCTCGCCTGGCTGGGTCTGAGCACCCTGCGGTCGTGGCGTTCGGCGCGGATCGAGTCCACCGGCCCGGCGTCCTCGGGTGACCTTCCGACCCTGAACCAGACCGCGGGAACCCTTCCGTCCACACCCATCGCCGAGCGTCCTCGCCGCGGGCGGGAGTTCCTCGTGGGGCTGGGCACGAGCGGCATCAATCCGAAGGGCGTGCTGCTGTTCGCCGCGGTCATGCCTCAGTTCGTGACGCTAAGTTCGCCGCTGCCCGTTGCCGCGCAGACGACCGTGATGGGCCTGTCCCACGTGCTGATCTGCGTGCTCGTCTACGGAGCGGTGGCGTTCGCCGCCCGCCGCCTGCTGCGGAGCCGTCCCGGACTGGCCCGCACCGTCACGCTGGGCAGCGGCTTGCTCATGCTGCTGATCTCCGTCGCGCTTCTGGTCGAGCAGGGCGGGCACCTGCTCGCCTGACCGCCACCGGCCCTGCCGTCCGGTTCAGGATGCGGACTTGGTCCGCACGACGAGCTGAGCGGCCGCCTCGACCTTGGCGCGGAAGGCGGGATCAGCCTCGGCCCGTGCCACCACGGCATCCAGCATCCGGCCCGCCTTCCAGCTGTTGGCGCACACCAGCAGCGACCCACCGGCGTTGAAGAACCCGATCGCGCGGTCCTCCAGGCTCAGCGAGGACAGCTGCTTCGCCTCACAGAGGTCGTCCGAGACGACGGCCCCGCGGAATCCGAGATCCTGGCGCAGCATGCCCTGGATGACCACGGGCGAGAGCGGCGCCATCCGGGACGGATCGATCCGGTCGTAGTAGGCGTTGGACAGCATCACCCACCGGACACCCGACTGGACGGCCTGGCGGAACGGCTGGAGGGAGGGATCGTTCCGTGTGGTGACGGTGTCATGCACATCGGTGGCGACGTCCGTGTTGGCCGTGACCCGGCCGAGGCCCGGGAAGTGCTTCACCACGGGATCCACGCCCGCCGAGGTCATCCCCTGCGCGAAGGCGTTTCCGGACGCCGCGACCGTCGCCGGGTCGAAGCCGTAATTGCGCTGGTAGTGGCCGATCGGGATGTTCTGCGGCGCGAAATCCGCAGAGGGGACCACGTCCAGCACGGGCGCCAGATCCATCGTCAGGCCCGCCGCGCGAAGCTCGCTCCCCCACTGCCGGGCGGCCGCCCGAAGGCCCGCGGGAGCCCACTGGCCCTGCTGAAGAGCACTCGGAATCGCGCTGAACCCGGGCCCACGCAGCACCTGCACCTGCCCGCCCTCCTGGTCCGTGGCGATGGCGGGAGGGATGACGGTCTGCGAGGACTGGACGGCGGCGCGCAGCTGAGCGACCACGGAGGCCGTCGCATCGACGCCGCCGTACGTCCGGCCGTTGAGATAGAAGTTGCCCACGCCTGCCTGGAGGGCCGCCGCGGTCGCCCCGAGGTTACTGCCGTCCGCCTTGGCCGAGACCAGGAAGAGCTGCCCCAGCCGCTGGCGCAGGCTGAGCGAGGCCAGGCCGGTGGTCGGCTTGGCGGGGCTGGTGCCGGGCGTGGCGGACGACGGCGCCGGGCTCGGAGTGCTGCGCGTCGGGGTGGGCGTGGGCGTCGGAGTGGGGGTCGCCGAACCTGTCGGCGACGGCCCTGCCGTGGCACTCGCGCTCCCGGACGCCGTGGTGGAGCCCGGCGGATTCACCGGCTGCGCCTGGCACGCACAGCCGGAGAGGACGCCGCCGGAGAGGACCAGGAACAGGGCGGTGATCCCCGCTCCCCGGGTCCTTCTCAGGCTGCGCGCGCCCATGGTGAGTCCTGCGCTCAAGCCCCCGCGGCTGCCTTGGCCGCGGCGGGAAGTGCGGTGAAGATGCGGTCCATGGCGGCGTCGTCGTGGGCGGCGGACAGGAACCAGGCCTCGAAGACGCTCGGCGGCAGGTAGATCCCGGAGTCGAGCATGGAGTGGAAGAACGGCGCGTAGCGGTGCGCTTCCTGGGCCTGAGCCTGGGCGTAGTCGTGGACGCCGGTGGCGGACGTCCCGAAGGCCACCGAGAAGAGGTTCCCAGCGCGCTGGATGGAGTGGTCCACCCCTTCGGCGTCCAGGGCGACCGAGAGGGCCGTGGACAGTTCCAGCGAACGGGCGTCCACCGTGGCGTAGACCTCGGGTGTCGCGTGGGTCAGGGTGGCGACGCCGGCCGCCATCGCGACCGGGTTACCGGACAGGGTGCCCGCCTGGTAGACGGGACCCAGAGGAGCGAGGTAGTCCATGACCTCGGCGCGTCCGCCCAGAGCGGCGGTCGGCAGGCCGCCGCCGATCACCTTGCCGAAGGTGAAGAGGTCGGGAGCCCAGCCCTCGGTGGCACCGGTCAGGCCCCAGTAGCCTGCCCAGCCGGTGCGGAAGCCGGTGAGGACCTCGTCCAGGATGAGCAGGGCGCCGTTGGCCTCCGTGATCCGGCGCAGACCCGCATTGAAGCCCTCATCCGGGGTGACGACGCCCATGTTGGCGGGCGCGGCCTCCGTGATGACCGCGGCGATACGGCCCGGGTGAGCGGCGAACGCGGCTTCGACGGCCGCGAGGTCGTTGTACGGGAGCACCAGGGTCTGCGACGCCGTGGCCTCGGTGACGCCCGCGCTGCCCGGCATCGCGAGAGTGGCGAGGCCGGAACCGGCGGCGGCGAGGAGCGAGTCCACGTGGCCGTGGTAGCAGCCGGCGAACTTGATGACGAGTTCACGGCCGGTGAAACCGCGGGCCAGGCGGATGGCGGTCATGGTCGCCTCGGTGCCGGTGGAGACCATGCGGATACGCTCGACGGCGGGGACGCGCTGCATGACCAGCTCGGCCAGGCGGCCCTCGTCCTCGGTGGACGCTCCGAAGGACAGACCGCGGTCCACGGCCTGGTGCACGGCGTCCAGAACGGCGGGGTGCGCGTGGCCCAGGAGCGCGGGGCCCCAGGAGCAGACGAGGTCGACGTATTCCTGGCCGTCGGCGTCGTACAGGTAGGCGCCCTTCGCGCCCGCCATGAACCGAGGAGTCCCGCCGACCGAGCCGAACGCCCGGACGGGCGAGTTCACCCCACCGGGCATGAGTTGCTGGGCACGGGCAAAGAGCTCTTCGGAGTGGGTCATGACTCCATTCTCCCACTCCGGGAGGGCTCCACGCACGTTCAGGAGGCCCCTGGATCCGCCCGTCCCAGGAGCATTTCGCGCTCCTCCGCCATCCTGCTCCGGATGGCCGTGATGACCGCTGCGACGGCGGGCTGGCGGAGCGCGTCGGCGCGGACCACCATCCAGTACGGGAGCTGTTCGCTGAACCGGTCCGGGAGGAGCCGGACCAGGTCCGGATGCCGGTCCGCCATGAAACAGGGCAGGAAGCCGATGCCCGCGCCGGCCCGCGTGGCCTCGACATGGACGAAGACGTTGGTGGACGTCAGGGCGTCCCGCATCTGCGGCGCGAGCCGGCGCGGGGCGTCGAGGTCGTCCACCTGGAGCATCGAGTCGACGAAGTACACCAGGCCGTGCCGGGCGAAATCCTCCTCGCACTCCGGCGTCCCGTGCCGCTCCAGATAGTCACGTGAGGCGTACATGCCGAGCGTGTACGCGCCGAGGGGGATCGCCTCGGCCCTGTGCACCTGCGGCTCCCCGACCACCACCTCGATGTCGACGCCGGAGCGCTGCTGCTGGGCACGCCGGGTCATGGTCACGAGCTCCACCGCGAGACCGGGATGCGTCCTGCGCAGCGCCGCGACCGCGGGCGAGGCGATGTAGGCGCTGAACCCGTCCGTGGCCGTCATCCGGACCACCCCGGTCACCGGGTCCTCCGCCTCGGGCCCCAGACGCGCGACGGCGTCGGCCACCTGGGCGGCGACGCCCACCGCCCTCTCCCCCAGCGGCGTGAGTTCCCAGCCACCGGCCGACCGGACGAGGACGCGGCCTCCGAGCGTTTTCTCCAGAGCGGCGATCTTCCGGGCCACCGTGGTGTGGTTCAGTCCCAGCGCTCCGGCGGCCACGGTGAACCGTCCGGAGCGGGAGACCTCCAGGAGGACCAGCAGTTGATCCGGCGAGGGTGACGGCGTCGTCATGGGCACCACCTTAGACCCGCCGCCCACCACGTGCTGTGCAATTCTGCACATGCAGGGTGCGGCACTGGCCATTGAAGCCGCAAATTCGCGCAGCGATACTGGCAGGGATCCAGTGACGCGCATCACAACGCGGTGGTGCGGACTCACTGCAGACACCGGAGGAACTCCATGAGCACCAGAGAACAACCCGCCGAAGCGGCCGCCGACCGTCCGCTCCTGACCCGCATCGTCTCCGCCTCCATGGCCGGGACCGTGGTGGAGTGGTACGACTTCTTCCTCTACGCCACGGCGTCGACGATCGTCTTCAACAAGATCCTGCTGCCGAAGATGGGCAACGAGTACGACGCCATCATCGCGGCCTTCATCACCTACGCCGTCGGCTTCATCGCGCGGCCCCTGGGCGGCGTGGTCTTCGGGCATCTCGGCGACCGCGTCGGCCGGAAGCAGACCCTGCAGATCACCATCATGATGATCGGGGTCGCGACCGTCCTGATGGGCTGCCTTCCGGGCTACCAGCAGATCGGGGTGTGGGCGCCCATCCTCCTGGTCACGCTCCGTTTCATCCAGGGCCTGGCCTTGGGCGGCGAATGGGGCGGCGCGGTGCTCCTGGTCGCCGAGCATGCCCCCGACGGTCAACGGGCCTTCTGGTCCTCCTGGCCCCAGGCCGCGGTGCCGCTCGGCAACGTGCTGGCCACCCTGGTCCTCTGGATCATGACCTCGGTCCTCGCTCCGGCGGAGTTCCTGTCCTGGGGCTGGCGCGTGGCGTTCTGGCTGTCCGCCGTGGTGGTGCTGGTCGGGTACTACATCCGGACCAGGATCACGGACGCACCGGTGTTCCAGGAGGCCAAGGCGGAGATGGACCGGGAGAAGAGCGCCGGGTTCGGGGTCTGGGAGGTCCTCCGCAAGTACCCCCGCGGCGTCCTGGTGGGCATGGGTCTGCGCTTCGCGGAGAACATCCTGTACTACCTCGTGGTGACGTTCTCGATCGTCTACCTCGGGACGGCCCTGAAGGTGAACACGGCGGAGATCCTCGGCATGATCGCCGTGGCGCACGTGTGCCACTTCATCGCCATCCCTCTCGTCGGACGCCTTGCCGACCGCGTGGGGCGGCGGCCCGTGTACCTCGCCGGCGCGGTCCTCGGCGGCACCTGGGGCTTCTGGGCGTTCCCCGCCTTCGGGACGCGGAACACCTGGATCGTGGTGCTCACGATCATCGTGGGTCTGCTGTTCCACTCCTTGATGTACGCCGCGCAGCCGGCCATCATGGCGGAGATGTTCCCCACCCGGATGCGATACTCGGGGGTCTCCATCGCCTATCAGGTGACCTCGATCGTGGCGGGCTCCCTCGCGCCGGTCCTGGCCACGGAATGGCTCAAGACCACCGGCTCGTGGTGGCCCACCGCCGTGTACCTCTCCGTGGCCGGCGTCATCACCCTGATTGCGGCGCTGTGTCTGCGCGAGACGCGCGGGGTGTCCCTGCGGGCCCTCGACGCCGGAGCCGCGCCGGGCCGCGGGGCGTCCGCCGCCGTCGTCGGCCACCCGAAGGAGTCCCTGCGATGAGCGCGGACCGGCAGCGGAAGGCGCTCGTCACAGGAGGGGCCTCGGGGATCGGAGCGGCCGTGGCCGCGACCCTGGCCGACGCCGGGCTGCACGTGGTCGTGGCGGACCTGGACGGCCGGGCAGCCGAAGACGTCGCCGCACGGATCGGCGGGGAGGCGTGGGCCGTCGACCTCCTGGACACCGCCCCTCTCGAGTCCCTGGAGCTGGACTGCGACGTCCTGGTCAACAACGCCGGGTTCCAGAAGGTCGCCCCGATCACCGAGTTCGACCCGGACACCTTCCGGCGGATCCAGCGGCTCATGGTGGAGGCGCCGTTCCTCCTGATCCGGGCCGCGCTCCCCGGGATGTACCGCCGGGGCTGGGGCCGGATCATCAACATCAGCTCGGTGCACGGGCTGCGCGCCTCGCCGTTCAAGAGCGCGTACGTGACCGCCAAACACGCCCTGGAGGGGCTGTCGAAAGCCACCGCGCTCGAAGGCGCGGCCCACGGCGTCACCTCGAACTGCGTGAATCCTGGATACGTCCGGACCCCGCTGGTCGAACAGCAGATCGCGGACCAGGCCACCGCGCACGGCATCACCCCCTCCGAGGTGCTGGAGAAGGTGATGCTGACCGAGATGGCGGTCAAACGCCTCGTGGAACCGGAGGAGGTCGCCTCGCTCGCGCGTTTCCTCGCCTCCGACGACGCCGCCATGGTCACCGGGGCCGGCTACACCATGGACGGCGGCTGGTCGGCGCGCTGACCCCGGCTTCACTCTCCACGCGAGAACGCGCCTTCCCCGGCGCCGGAACGCCGGGGAAGGCGCGCTCTCGGGGGCGCGTCTCAGGGGTGAGAGCTACGCCAGCATGTTGTTGACGAGCGGCGCGACCTGGGTTCCCAGCAGCTCGATGCTCTTGAGCATGGACGCGTGCGGGAGCGTGCCGTTGGAGTACTTCAGGTCGAAACGCTGCATGCCGAGGTTCTTCTTGGCCGTGACGATCTTCCGGGCCACGGTCTCCGGCGAACCGACGTAGAGCGCGCCGTGCGCCGCGACCTGCTCGTTGAACTCGATGCGGCTCGCGGGACCCCAGCCTCGCTCGGCGCCGATCTTGTTGCGGCTGGCGAGCCAGTGCGGGAAGAACTCCTCGCGGGCCTGCTCATCCGTCTCGGCCACGTGGCCCGGGGAATGGACGGCGAGAGGCTGCCATTCCTTGCCCTGCTCCTCGAGCGACTTGTAGTACAGGTCCACGTAGGGACGGAAGCGGGCCGGATCGCCGCCGATGATCGCGAGTGTCATCGGGTAGCCGTAGCTCGCGGCGCGCACCACCGACTGCGGGCTGCCGCCGACGCCGATCGACACGGGAAGCAGACCGTCGGACACCTGCGGGTACGCCATGAGCCCGCGGATCGGCCCGCGGGTGCGGCCCTCCCAGTGGATGGGCTTCTGCGAGCGTGCCTTGTCGAAGAGGGCGAGGCGCTCCTCGAACAGGAGCTCGTAGTCCTCCAGGTCGTAGCCGAAGAGCGGGAAGGACTCGATGAACGATCCGCGGCCCAGCACCACCTCGGCCCGTCCGCCGGAGACGGCGTTGAGGGTGGAAAAGCGCTGGAAGACGCGGATGGGGTCGTCGGAGGAGAGCACGGTGACGGCCGAGGAGAGGCGGATGTTCTCCGTCTTCCCGGCGATCGCGGCGAGGACCACCTCCGGTGCGGAGACCGCGAAATCCTTGCGGTGGTGCTCCCCCACGCCGAATCCGAACAGACCCACCTGATCGGCCAGGACCCCCTCCTCCACCACGTCGCGGAGGACTTCCTCATGAGACTTGGGCGTGCCGTCCTGGTGGAGGGTCACATCACCGAAGGTGTCGACGCCGAGATGAACCGAGTGCGTGGAATCTGTATGCATATGCATGCAAACCGAGGGTGGGCCCGTTTCATTCCCGGCCGCGGAACGGGCCGTCCGGGACCGGCCCGTCGTACTCCAGCTCCCGGATCTCGACTTCCCCGTTCCCCACGTCCCACGCCCTCGATCCGGCCACGGACGCCGCCGCCGCCGCGCGCCGTCCCGCAGAAGAAGCGCCTCCGGCCGGCTCCGTGAGACCGCGGGCCTCCTGCCAGGCGGCCAGCTCACGCGTGCGCCAGGCGAGCAGGCCCATCAGGCGAGGAGCGCGCTCGAGGATGGACGGAAGCCATGCCGCGCCGGCCGAGATCAGGGCGGTGAAGACGCCGCCGAACAGAGGAAGGTACCAGGGCAGCGACACCCCCGAGGAGTACCCCGGCGCGGGCCCGTCCGACGGCGGCATCATCACAGGCTCGAACCAGGAGACGGCATTCACGAACGTCTGCTGAAGGATCACGAGCAGCACCGTCACGAGCACCGGAAGCGCCACGGCCCGCCCGGCCCTCCTCCGGCGGGAGCGGATCATCTCCCAGCTCCGCGCCTGCCCCTCTTCCGCACCCGACGGCCGCCCCTCGGCCAGGTCGCGGGCGGCCAGCGCCTCGTCGGCGGCCCGCCGTCGCAGTCCGAGCACGACGGCGGGGCGCAGCGCCAGCACGAGCGCCAGCATCCAGAGTCCGAGCAGCAGCGGTGTCGCCTCTACGGCGCCCTCCGGTCCGAAGCCCGAGGTGAAGGGAGCGGGGGTCTCCACCAGAGCCTGGAAGGGCAGCGACACCGAGGACCAGGTGATGATCCCTCCGCCGACCACCGTCGCCGCAGCGAGGAACCCCAGGTACACGGGATCCGCCAAGAGCAGCGCAGGGCCCAGTGTGCCGTCGCCCGGCACGTCCGGCAGTGGAGGGGCCGAGGCCAGGGCGACGACGGCGATCACCGTCGCGATGACCGTGAACGCCACCAGGAAGTGGACGGCGACCCGCCGCACCTCATCGACGAGAAGTTCCAGCAGACCCTGGCCCGGTGCGCGCAGCCATTGGAGGCGGCCGGTCAGCGCCGCCAGGAAGACCAGGGCGAACACGGTGAGAGCCATCGACCACCAGCGCGTCTGCAGAGTGACGCCGAGAGTCAGCGGAAGGTCCACCGTCGGGGACCAGAAACCGAGCGCGGGCACGACCACGAGCACGGTGAACAACGCCTCCCAGAACGCCCGCGCCAGTATCGCCGGGATCGGCCAGGGACTCTGTTCCCGGCGGCTGGACCGCCGGTACACGCCCCGCACACACCACCAGAGGAGCAGGAGAAAGCTCATCACCAGCCCGGTCGCATGGAGCTGGGAGAACGCGGTGCCCTGAGCGATCTGTGCGCCGTGGAAGGTCGCGTCGAGCCCTCCGCCGAGCAGCATGCCCGCTTCGACCAGCAGGACCACGACGGCGGTTTCCGGGTGCTCGGCCAGGGCGCCGGCGTTGAGGGGAAGGCCGGTGACCGTCGCCAGCATCGTGGTGAGGACGATCGTCAGCACGACGCCGGCCAGCACCGAGAAGACGAGGATCACCGCCACAAGCGACAGCAGCGTTCTCAGGCCGCTGCGGGAGAACACCGCCTGACCCTGAGCGCGCAGGACCTCGATCCAGGACTCCTCCGGCCCCGTCGGGACCGCCCCCGTCCAGGCTTTGCCCGCAGCCCGCTCTGCACCCATCGACGTCCCCCTCGCCATCGGCGCCACGGCCGATCCGGGACGCCATGCCACCCGCGCCGTGCAGGCCGCCGTCTCAGACGCCCCGGAACACCTCCGGGTTCAGCCCCGGCGCAGCCACCCGGCCAGCTCACTGGCCCAGTACGTCAGGATCATATCGGCACCGGCCCGCTTGATGCTCAGGACGGACTCCATGATCGCCGCGTCGCGGTTGATCCAGCCATTGGCGGCCGCGGCCTCGATCATCGCGTACTCGCCGGAGATCTGGTACGCCGCCACGGGCACGGGGCTCATTTCAGCGACATCCGCCAGGATGTCCAGGTAGCTCATGGCCGGCTTGACCATGACCATGTCCGCACCCTCGTCGAGATCCAGCTGGACCTCGAGCAGGGCTTCGCGGCGGTTGGCGGCGTCCATCTGATAGGTCCGGCGGTCGCCCTGGAGCTGGGAATCCACCGCTTCACGGAACGGGCCGTAGAACGCCGAGGCGTACTTGGCGGCGTAGGCCAGGATCGAGACGTCCTGGAACCCGGCGGCGTCCAGCGCGGAGCGCATCGGGGCGATCTGGCCGTCCATCATGCCGGACGGGCCGAGGACGTGCGCGCCGGCCTCCGCCTGTGCCACGGCCATCCGCGCGTAGATCTCGACCGTGCGGTCGTTGTCCACGCGGCCCTCGGCGTCGAGCACGCCACAGTGGCCGTGATCGGTGAACTCGTCCAGGCAGACGTCGCTCATGACCACCAGCTCGTCCCCGACTTCGGCGCGGACGTCGCGGATGGCCTTGTTCAGCACGCCCTCGGGGTCGAGGCCCGCGCTGCCCTCGGCGTCGCGCACCGCCGGCACGCCGAACAGCATGATGCCGCCCACGCCCAGCTCCACGGCCTCGGCGGCCGCGCGCTTGAGGGAGTCGGTGGTGTGCTGCACGACGCCGGGCATCGACGTGATCGGCGCGGGCTCGCTGAGGTCTTCGCGGATGAACGCGGGCAGGATCAGCTCGGCCGGCGCCAGGCGGTGCTCGGCCACCAGACGGCGCAGAGCAGGGGTGGTCCGGAGACGGCGGGGACGGTGGTGGAGTTCCATGGGTTCTTCTCCTGAATGTCAGTCGTGCAGCGCCGCGATGACGGCGTCGACGATTCCCTGGGGTGTGGGGGTGGCCGCGACGGCGGCCACGGTGAGGCCGAGGCGCTCCGCCTCGGCCGCGGTGCTCGGCCCGATCGCCACAAAGCGGGCCTGGAGAGCGCTGCCGAAGCGCTCCACGATGGCGCGTGCGGCGCTCGGCGAGGCCGCGACGACGGCGTCGAGCCGCCCCTGCGCATCGGCCTCCCGGGCCTGTTCCGGGCTGAGGACGGCGAAGGAGGACACGCTCGGCGCACCGGTCACGCTGCGGCCGAGTTCGACCGTGAGGCGGCGTTCCGGCCGGGCCGGGGCGTCCACCGTGTGGTACGCCGTGACGGTGTCCACGGTGTTCCCTGCGGCCCGGAGCCCTTCGGAGAGCACCGTGCCCGCGATGTCCGCCTGGGGCAGGAGGATCCGGTGGCCCCGGTCGGTCCAGAGTGCCAGGAGTCCTTCGGCGGACTGCTGGTCCTCCGGGGCGAGCGCCACGGTGAGGCCCAGCCGCTCCAGGATCGCCTTTGAGGTGGGCCCGATGGTCGCGATCCTGACCGGGGCTTCCGTGAGAGCCTTCCAGCGCTCACTGCCGGCGTACTGCACGAGCGCCCGGACCGTGGTGATGCTGCTGACCACGAGCCAGTCGTACTCCCCCGCGATCGCACGGTCCACGGCGTCGACCACCGCGGACGGCTCGTCCACGGCTTCGAAGTCGATGAGGGGCAGCAGCGCCGGCTGGGCGCCGTGCACCTTCAGGGCCTGGTTCATGCTCTTCGCCCGGTCCGGAGAACGGGTCAGGAGCACGGTGCGGCCCGCGAGCGGCAGACGCTCAGGATCCAGGCCGAGGCGTTCCCGCTCGGCCCGGATGTCCTGGTCCTCCAGATCGGTGGACGCCTGAGGGAACCCCTCGCCGGACCGTCGCTCAGCCGAGGTCGGCAAAGTCCGCCACCCCGGCGTCGAGAAGTTCCTCGGCCAGTTCGATCCCCAGGAGGGTCGCCCCCACCTCGGTGAAGACGTCCGTCGCCTTGGAACGGCGCTCGTGCCGGGTGCCGTCCGGCGCGCAGACCACGGCCTGCAGGTGCAGGAAGCTGCCCTTGCGGAACGCGTGGGCGCCGACCGGCGCGGCACAGCCGGCCTCGAGCCGCGCCAGCAGCGCGCGCTCCGCGGTCACGGCGAGGCGGGAGTCGGCGTCGTCGATCGCGGCGAGAGCCTGTGCCAGGACGTCCGGCGCGGCGGCCTGCGAGAGGTCCTGCGGCGCGTCGGCGCTACGCGTCTCGACGGCCAGTGCGCCTTGCCCGGGGGCGGGAAGCATGACGGACGTCTCAAGGTACTCGCTGATGACATCCGTGCGGCCCAGGCGCTTCAGCCCTGACGCCGCCAGCACCACGCCGTCCAGGTCACCGGGGGCGTCCGCGGCGTTGCCCGGGAGACCCGGCACGCGGCCCAGCCGGGTGTCGACGTTGCCGCGGATGTCCACGATCTCCAGGTCCGGACGGGTCAGCAGGAGTTGCGCCGCCCGGCGCGGGGAACCCGTGCCGACCCGGGAGCCGATGGGCAGCGTCTCCAGCGTGAGGCCGTCCCGCGCGCAGAGCGCGTCACGGACGTCCTCACGCGCCGGGACCGCCGCGATCGTCAGACCGGGGACGGCCGCCGTCGGGAGGTCCTTGAGCGAGTGGACGGCCACATCGCAGCGTTCCACCAGCAGCGCGTCGCGCAGGGCGACGGCGAACACGCCGGTGCCGCCCATCTGGGACAGCGGGCCGGTGAGGACGTCGCCGTCGGTCTTGATGCGGATCAGCTCCGTCTCAAAACCGCCGACCGCGGCCAGCTGATCTGCGGTGTGCTGGGACTGCGTGACAGCCAGCTGACTCCCACGCGTTCCGATGCGGACGCCCATGCTCTTCTCTTCCTCCCTGTCCCGGTGTCCCGGGGTGATGCGGCCTAGGCCGGGTATGCGTCGTGCGTGGTGCCGAGGGTGACACCGGCTTCGGCGATCACCGGCTTGGCGCCGCGGAAGTTCTCGCAGCAGCCGGGACGGCAGATGTCGTACCAGGCGCCGAGGTCCGTGACGTGCGGGCGGTCGGCGATGTTCTGGGCCACCGTCCGCTCGCTGATCAGGTCCACGAGGCCGGCCACGAACGTGCCGTGCGTGCCGGGGGTCGGCACGCGGACTGCTTCGACGCCGAGCTCCTTGCAGGTCTCCAGCGCCTCAGTGTCCAGGTCCCAGGCGACCTCCATGTGGTCGCTCACGAAGCCGAGAGGCACGATCACGGCGCCCTTGACGCCCTGCGGAGCGATCTCCTCCAGGTGGTCGTTGATGTCCGGCTCGAGCCACGGCACGTGCGGGGCGCCGGAACGGGACTGGTACACCAGATCCCAGGCGACCTCGGGGGCCACGACGGCCATGATGGCGCGGGCGGCGGCCAGGTGCTGCGCGACGTAGGCGGAGCCGCCCTCGAAATCGCGGGGCTCGTCCGCGCTGCGGCCGGCGGCCTCGGCGTCACGGGTGGGGATGGAGTGCGTGGCGAAGAGGACGCGGATCTCCGAGTCCCGGGAACCGTCCTCGGCTTCCAGCGCGACGCGGATCTTCTGCAGACCCTCGAGAGTGCCCTCGACGAACGGGAGGATGAAGCCCGGGTGGTCGAAGTACTGGCGGACCTTGTCCACCTGGAGCTTGCCGTCCAGGCCGGTCTCGGTGAGCGCGAGGCCGATGTCCTCGCGGTACTGGCGGCAGCTGGAGTAGCAGGAGTAGGCGCTCGTGGTGATCATGAGGACGCGGCGGTGGCCGTCGTCGTACATCTGCTGGAGCGTCTGCGGGATGTAGGGGTCCCAGTTGCGGTTGCCCCAGTAGAGCGGCAGGTCGAGGCCGCGGGCGGAGAGCTCGGACTCGATGGCCGCCTTCAGCTCACGGTTCTGCTGGTTGATGGGGCTGATGCCGCCGAAGGCGCGGTAGTGGTGGCTCACCTCTTCAAGGCGCTCGTCCGGGATGCCGCGGCCACGGGTGACGTTGCGCAGGAAGGGGATCACGTCGTCCTGGCCCTCGGGGCCGCCGAAGGAGGCGAGGAGGACGGCGTCGTACTCGGCCGGGGCCATGCGGCCGCGGTCGGTCACGGTGTTCGGTTCGGTGCTGATGTGCAGCGCCTCGAGGGCGGCGTCGACTGGGGTGCTCATGCAAGGACCTCGGCAATCTGGGCCGCCGGGATGCGACGACCGGTGTAGAACGGTATTTCTTCGCGAACGTGGTTACGAGCCTCGCTGTGACGCAGGTGGCGCATCAGGTCCACGAGGTCCACCAGCTCCGGCGCTTCCAGGGCCAGGATCCACTCCCAGTCACCCAGGGCGAAGGATGCCACGGTGTTCGACTGGACCTGCGGGAACTCGCGGCCGAGCAGACCGTGCTCACGGAGCATCTGGCCGCGCTCCTCGGCGGGGAGGATGTACCACTCGTACGAGCGGACGAACGGGTAGACGCACAGCCACTCCTCGGCGGGGACGCCGCGGGAGAAGGCCGGGGTGTGGCTCTTGGCGAACTCCGCGTCGCGGTGCACGCCCATGGCGGAGAACGCCAGTTCGGTGCCGGCGAACAGTTCGGTGCGGCGGATGCGGCGCAGTGCGGCCTGCAGCTCCTCCGGCTTGGCGCCGTGCAGCCAGAGCATGACGTCGGCCTCGGCGCGCATGCCGGAGACGTCGTAGGCGCCGCGGAGGGTCACCTGCTGCTCCGAGAGCGAGTCGATGAGGGTCTCGAAGGCGGCCACCGCGCTCTCGGCCCGCTCCACGGTGCCGGTGCGCTTGAAGACGGCCCAGAGGGTGAAGAACTCGTTGCCGCCGCCCTGGGGCTCCGGCGCCCCGGCGTGGTGTCCTGCTGCTGCGTGGCTCATGCTGCTGTGTCCTCCTGCATCGGAAGTGATCGGATGTCCGTCTCCGCTGTGTACTTCGGTACTTCTTTTGACTTCTACGATATGTAGAATTCTAGGCCCGCGAGGGACCCTGCCCGGAACCGGTCCCGGCTCCGGTGAAAATCTTGAGCGTGTCCGCCACCACGGCGGCGAGCCCGGTTCCTGCCAGCCATGCTCCCACGACGTCGAGTCCCGGCTCCGCGGCGCACAGGTCCCGGACGGCCGCGACACGCTGCCGGTGCCCGACCGCCGCGAACGGCAGCGCCCCGGACCAGCGGACCACGTCGTGATCTAGCACATCCTCCGCGGCGAGGGGCACGCCCAGCAGCTCGGACGCGTCGACCAGGGCTGACTGGAAGAGCTCGTCATCGCTCTCGACGGCGACGGAGCTCTCCGGATGCTGACCCGGGTCACCGTCCTGGCGGCCGTAGCTGAGGCGCAGCACGTGCACGCCCGGCCCGGCGGCCTCGGCCAGCCAGGGCCACTTCGCCGTCGCGTGGGTGAGGGCCTTCGCCTGCACGCCCTGCGTCTGGGGCGCCACGAGGATGCCGGTGCCGCGGGGGCGGGCGTCGAGCTCGGGCTGATCGACCACGAGGGTCACCAGCTTGATCTGCGCCCCCGGCTCGGGGCGGTGCGCTGCGAGAGCGGGCACCTGGGAGGCGAGCAGCTCCACGGCGGCCGGGCCGTCCAGCGCCACGACCAGGTGCTCGGCGCGCAGTGTCTCGACCGCGCCGTCCTGCTCGACGGGAAGGGTCCACACGCCCTCGGCGTCACGGCTGACGGGCCGCGCCGCGGCGGAGGTGAGGACGCGGGTGCCGGCCTCCCGGACACGGGCCTCCAGCGCCTCCACGAGCCGGTGCATGCCGCCACGGAGACCCGCGACGGCGGACCCCGCACGGCGCGAGGCGCCGCTCCGGTCCGCGTCCCCGGCGATCGCCCGGGCGGACTGCCGCTGGGCGAGGACGGCCGCGCCGAGCGAGCCGTGTTCCCTCATCCGGTTCCGCAGGCCCGGAGCGACCATGTCCACATCGAGCAGGCCCGGATCGGCGGCGTGGACTCCGCCCACCACCGGTTCGACCAGGCGTTGCAGCACCCGCCGGCCCTGCCGCAGCCTGACCAGCCGGGCCACGCTGCTGACGTCCGCGCCCGCTCCAAGGTTCCCGGGCAGGACCCGGTCGAGGCTCGCCCGCAGCGATCCGGCCCAGCCGAGCGTGCGGCGAACCTCCTCGTCCCAGGGGTCGGCGGGGATGCCGAGGACACCGGTCTTCGGGAGTTCGCGCGGCCCTTGGGGAAGCCTCACCCACGCGCCCGACGGATGCGGCGCGACCACGTCCTGGTCGAGTCCCAGCTCCTTCAGCAGAGCAGGGATGGCGTCGCCGCGCGTCGCGAACGACTCCGCGCCCGAGTCGAGCGTCAGCCCGCCCACCGTGTGCGAGCCGACCGCACCGCCCAGCACAGGCCGCGCCTCCACGAGGGTAACGGCCACGCCGTCGGCGCTCAGCCGGTACGCGGCCAGCAGCCCCGACACTCCCCCGCCGACGACGACGGCGCGCCGCACCCCGGCGGGCGCGGTCGCCGGGGCCGGGCCGCGGCCCTGCTGTGGCTGGGTGGGCTGGGACATGGCGGGCTCAGTACCCGATCGAGTGGATGAGCTCGACCACGCGGGTGAGCACTGCGGGATCCGTCTCCGGGGGAACGCCGTGGCCCAGGTTGACCACGTGGCCCGGGGCCGAGGCGCTCGCCGCGATGACCTCGCGGACGTGGGCTTCCAGGACCTCCCACGGGGCGGGCAGCAGGGCAGGGTCGATGTTGCCCTGCAGCGGGACCGCGCCCCCGAGGCGGCGGTTGGCCTCGTCGAGCGGCAGACGGTAGTCGACGCCCATGACGTCCACGCCGACCCGGTGCATGGCGGGCAGCAACTCGGAGGTCCCGGTGCCGAAGTGGATCAGCGGGGCGCCGAGGCCGCGGACCGCGTCCAATGCCCGGGCGGACGCGGGGGCGACGTAGCGCTCGTAGTCGGCCAGGCCGAGGGAACCGGCCCAGGAGTCGAACAGCTGCGCGGCGGAGGCGCCGGCTTCGAGCTGCGCCTGAAGGAAGAGACCCGAGGCGTCGGCGGCCCAGGCGGCCAGGGCCTCCCAGGTCTCGGGGTCGGCGTGCATCATCGTCCGCGGGCCGAGGTGGTCGCGGGACGGGCGGCCTTCCACCATGTAGGCGGCCAGGGTGAACGGAGCGCCCGCGAAACCGATCAGCGGGGTGCTGCCCAGTTCCTCGACGGTGAGGCGGACGGCCTGGCGGATGGGCTCGAGCGCCTCCCAGGTGAGCTTCGGCAGGGCGGCGACGTCCGCCGCGGTGCGGACCGGGTTCTCCAGGACCGGGCCGACGCCGGGGACGATGTCCACGCCGACGCCCGCGAGCTTGAGCGGGATGACGATGTCGGAGAAGAAGATTCCGGCGTCGACGTCGTGGCGGCGCACGGGCTGCAGCGTGATCTCGGCGGCGAGTTCAGGCTTGAGGCAGGAGTCCAGCATGGAGATCCCCTGGCGGGCCTCGCGGTATTCGGGCAGCGAGCGGCCGGCCTGGCGCATGAACCACACGGGCCGGCGGGTGGGCTTGCCCCCGCGGTACGCGGTGATCAACGGGGAATCCGACGTGGCGCCGGTGACCAGAGGGTGGGCAGCCGGGAGGGCCTGGAGCATGGAAGGCATATCTTGATTGTGCCTATCTTCAGGGCTCCCACTTGACGACACTTCGTCACTGACACTGTGTCAGTGATTTCCGCGCCATTGCTGGGATCCGCGGATTCGCGGCCGGTTTTTCTACAAAGGTGCGAAGAGCATAAGATGGTGCCACTGTGGTGCTCTTTTCCCTCACGGCGACCCACGCCGATCTGAACCTCGAAACCGTTGCTCGGCTGAGCAAGGGCGCTTCCGCCGTCGCCTCGCGGAGCGCCATGTCGCCGCCCCTGCCGGGCCGGACCGCTGACGGCGCTGAGGACCTCGCGCTGAACGGCTCCGTGGTGCTCGCGACCTGCAACCGCTTCGAGATCTACGCCGAAGCCGCCACCGAACGCGGTCTGGAAGCCGCGCGTGACGAACTTCTCAAGAACATCACCACCCAGAGCGGCCTGGACGTGGACACCGTCTCCCAGGCCCTGACGCTCCGCCGCGGCCCCGAAGTGGCCCGCCACCTCTTCTCGGTCGGCGCCGGACTCGACTCCGCCGTCGTCGGAGAACGCGAAATCGCCGGCCAGGTGCGCCGCGCCCTCATCACCGCCCAGGATTCCGGCACCGCCAGCCCCGGCCTGGTGCGCCTCTTCCAGGCCGCCAGCCGCACGGCGAAGGAGGTCGGCACCCGCACCGCGCTGGGCAGCCGCGGCCTCTCGATCGTCTCCGTGGCTCTTGAACTGGCCACCGAGCTGTCCGTGGACCGCGACTGGCAGAACACCCGCGTGGTCCTCTTCGGCACCGGCGCCTACGCCGGAGCCACCATGGCCCTGCTCCGCGAACGCGGCTGCACCCAGGTCAGTGTCTTCTCCGGTTCCGGCCGGGCGGGCGAATTCGTGGCGGCCCGTGGCGGCACCGCGCTCGACGCGGACAATCTGTCCGCCGCGATCGCCGAAGCCGACGTCCTGATCGGCTGCAGTGGTTCGGACCGCCGGGTGTCCGCCGAGGAACTCGCCGAGGTCCGCGGCCCTGAGCCCAAGCCCAAGCCCTTGATCGTGATCGACCTGGCGCTCAGCCGCGACTTCGACCCCGCCGTGGATGAACTCGACGGCGTGGAACTCCTCACGCTGGAATCCGTGCGGCTCGCCGCGCCCGAGGAAGCCGCAGAATCCCTGGCCGAGGCCACCCGGATCGTGGATTCCGCCGCTCATGAATTCGAAGCGGAGCGTCGCTCCCGCAGCGTGGATTCCGCCATCGTGGCGCTGCGCCGCCACACCATGTCCGTGCTCGACTCCGAGATGGAGCGCGTGCGGGCCCGGCATGGCTGCACCGCCGCCGCCGAGGAGGTGGAGTTCGCGCTGCGCCGCATGGTCAAGCAGCTCCTGCACACCCCCATGGTCCGCGGCCGCGAACTCGCCGCCGCCGGCATGCAGGAACAGTACGTGAACGCCATCGAGGCGCTCTACGGCATCGACGTCGCCGAGCCGCAGCCTGCCTCGGCCGAGGCCGGTTGCCCGGCCCACGAGGTGCCGGCGCATGAGATGTCCGTGCACGAGGACACCGCCCAGGACCTCAGCGCCTGAACTCCGGGCGCCTGATCCACGGACACAGGCCCGAACCTCAGTAGACCGGTTTGCCCGGCTCCACGTCCCGCACCCACGCCAGCACGCCGCCGTCGAGGTGGCTGACCTTCGTGTACCCCTCGCGGCGCGCGGCGGCCAGGACGTTCGCGGAGCGGCTGCCCGCCTTGCAGTGGAACACGATCTCCGTGTCCCGCGGCAGCTCGTCCCAGGCGTCGCCGGCCAGGATCCGGCCCTGCGGGATGAGGACCGAGCCCGGGATCGCCACGATGTCCCGCTCCCCCGTCTCCCGCACGTCCACCAGCAGGAAGTCCCGCGCCCCGGCGTCGCGCTCTTCCAGCATCGCGGCCAGGCGCCGCGCGTCGATCACTCCGTCGTCTGCACCGCCGGCCTCCGACGACGACGGCGCCTCCTCCGCAGGAGCCGTGCCGCAGAACACGGCGTAGTCGCTCAGCTCGGTGATGGGCTGCGCCTCCGGATCCTTGAGCACGGTGATCTCCCGCCAGGACCCGCCCAGGGCATCGAACAGCGCGACGCGGCCCAGCAGGGACCGGCCCACGCCCGTCACGAGCTTGATGGCCTCGCTCACCATGAGGGAGCCCACCGCGGCGCACAGCATGCCGAACACCCCGCCTTCGCCGCAGCTCGGGACGCTGCCGGCCGGCGGGGCTTCGGGGTACAGATCCCGGTAGGTGGGGCCGTGCTGCTCCCAGAACACGCTCACCTGCCCGTCGAACCGGAAGATCGAGCCCCACACGTACGGCTTGCCGGCGATCGCCGCGGCGTCGTTGACGAGGTAGCGGGTCTCGAAGTTGTCGGCCCCGTCCAGGATCAGGTCGTACTGGCGGAAGAGCTCCACGGCGTTGGACGAGTCCAGGCGGACGCGGTGCTGGACCACGGTCACCAGCGGGTTCAGCTCGGCGATGGCCAGCGCGGCCGATTCGGTCTTCGGCAGCCCCACTCGATCCACCGTGTGCATCACCTGCCGCTGGAGATTGCTCAGCTCCACGACGTCGTCGTCCACCACGCCCAGGGTGCCCACGCCCGCAGCCGCGAGATAGAGCAGGGCCGGAGAGCCCAGCCCACCGGCGCCGATCACCAGGACGCGCGCGTTCTTCAGCCGGCGCTGACCCTCGGAGCCGATCTCCGGGATGATCACGTGCCGCGAATAGCGCTCGAGCTCTTCGCGGGTCAGATCCGCCGCGGGTTCGACCAGGGGCGGCAGGGCGGTGCGGGAAGTCAGGGAGGACATGTCTTCAATGTATGCCCACCGCCTCACACGCGTCATATTACCTATGGGTAAACTGGCCTTCACGCCGGACGCACAGGGATGGCGCTGGAAGTAAAGGATGGAATGTGACGGTGAGCGAAGCACGGCCGGGCGCTCGTACCGCGCGTCTTCCCCGGGACGAACGGCGGGCACAGCTGCTCCAGGCGGCCCAGGAGGTGTTCGTCGCGAACGGCTATCACGGCGCCGCGATGGACGAGATCGCCGAGACGGCCCGGGTCAGCAAGCCGGTCCTCTACCAGCACTTCCCCTCCAAACGGGAACTCTTCCTCGCGCTCCTGGAAAGCCATCTGGCGGTGCTGACGGACATGCTCCTGAGCGCCATCGACTCCACCACGGACAACAAGCTCCGCGTCCAGGCCGTCATGCGGGCCTACTTCGAGTTCATGGCCGGCGACGATCAGGCGCACCGCCTGGTCTTCGAGTCCGGGCTGACCAATGACGAGGAGGTCAGCGACCGTCTGGAGACGTTCAACCGGACCTTCGCGGACGCGGTCGCCCGGGTGATCGCCGAAGACACGAAACTCCCGCTCCTGGAGGCACAGCTCCTGGGCCGCGGTCTGGCCGGCATGGCCCAGGTCAGTGCGAGGTACTGGCTCGAGACGGACGGGAAGCTCGACCTCGACGTCGCCAGCGACCTCATCTACCGCCTCGCCTGGCGCGGCATCAGCCGCTTCCCGAAGGAGAGCTGAGCGCGCGGCGTCCACGCCACGCCACGCCGACTGCTCTGCCCGACCTCGTGTTCGCTCCCAGCGTGCCCGAACGGGCCTTCTCCCCCGGCCCGCCATATTAGGCTTGGAACAGCTGTTGAAGCCTGCGGTGCGCCGTGTTCGTCCGTGGCCCGCACGAAACTGCCAGGAGGCAATTGTGGAAGTAAAGATCGGCATCCAGAACGTCGCTCGCGAAGTCGTGTTCGAGTCCTCCGAGGAAGCGGAGGCCATCGCCACCGCCGTCTCCGAGGCGCTGGCCTCCGGCGGGCAGCTCTCCCTCACCGACGACAAGGGCCGTCGCGTGATCATCCCCGCCGCGGTCCTCGGCTATGTCGAGATGGGCCCGGAGGAGCAGCGCCGCGTCGGTTTCGGCGCTCTGTAGGCAGACATGCTGTCCTTGATCATCCCGGTCCTGCTCGTGGCGGCCGTCGGCGCGCTCGCCTGGGCCGTCAACCGGCAGCGCGCCACGCTGGGCGCCGCGCTCCCGGCCGGGGCGGGCGTCCTGGTCACCGCGCTGAGCTGGATCATCTTCATCGCGTTCGGACTGGGCTACCTGCCCGGCTGGACCTGGCTGCCGTGGATCGGACCGCTGGTCCTGGGCATCGCGGCGTCGTTCGCCGTGTCCTGGATCCTCAGCTCCCGCCGGTCCGCCGAGGACGCCAAGGCGCTGACGGAGATCCTGAAGGTCTGACTCAGTCAGCGCAGACGTCTTCAGGCCCGACGCCGAGGGGCGCCTCCCGTACCGTTCAGGTCCGGGAGGCGCCCCTCAGTCGTTGTGGCCAGGCGGGCCCAGGCCTGCCGCGCTGCGCAGCGGTCGGGCGTAGCCTGCGGAATCAGCCCGCGATCAAGCGTGGCCCGCAGTGCGCGCACACGCCCGGAAGCCGCCGTCGTCGAGCCCGCGCCTCAGAGGAACTCGGCCCGGCCCTCCATGCTGGACGAGGCCAGGGCGTGCTCCCGCCGGGGGATGCGGCCTGCGGTCCGGGCGAGGCGGCCCGCGACCACGGCATGCCGGAACGCTGTCGCCATCCGCACGGGGTCCTGTGCACGAGTCACGGCCGTGGCCAGCAACACCGCGTCACAGCCCAGTTCCATCGCCAGCGCCGCGTCCGAGGCGGTGCCGATGCCGGCGTCGAGCACGACGGGAACGGACGCCCGGGAGACGATCACTTCGATGTTGTGCGGATTGAGGATGCCCAGCCCCGTGCCGATCGGGGCGCCCAGCGGCATCACGGCCGTGGCGCCGAGCTGTTCGAGGCGCAGGGCCAGGACGGGGTCGTCGTTCGTGTAGGCGAAGACCTTGAAGCCCCGGGACACGAGCTGCTCGGTAGCGTCCACGAGCTCCACGGCATCCGGGAGCAGCGTGTGCTCATCGGCGATGACCTCGAGCTTCACCCAGTCCGTCTCCAGAGCCTCGCGCGCCAGTTCCGCGGTGAGCACGGCGTCGCGCGCCGTGAAGCATCCGGCTGTGTTCGGCAGGACGCGGATCCCCTGGTCCACGAGCAGCTGGAACAAGGAGCCGCTTTGTGCCGGGCTGTACCGGCGCATCGCCACGGTGGTGAGCTCGGTCCCGGAGGCGACGAGCGCAGCGCCCAAGCCGTCCAGGCTCGGTGCCCCTCCCGTGCCCATGATGAGCCGGGAGCCCAGCTCCACGCCGTCCACCACCAGCGGATCGAGCCTCTGGTCCTGCAGGATCTCCGTCATGTCAGCCTCCCTGCACCGCGGTCACGAGTTCCAGTTCATCGCCGTCTTCCAGCGCGGTCCCGGACCACAGGCTCCGCGGGATCACGGTGGCGTTCCGGGCCACGGCCATCCCGACGCGGCGTCCGTCCGCGGCCCGTCCATCGGCCAGGATCTCGCGACCCGTCACCTGAGAGACCAGGACCGCCACGGTGGCGTCCTCCCCCACGGCGCGCTGTTCGCCGTTCACCGTGATGTTCATGCGTGCGCCTCCACTGTGTTCTCCTTCAGAAGTCCCGGGCTGAACCGGTCGGGCCGGAAGGCCGCCCAGCGCCCGTCGGAGTGTCCGTCGAGCAGGTCCAGGACCGCCCGGGCCGCCACCGGCGTCAGCAGGACGCCGTGCCGGAAGAATCCCGTGGCGATGACTAGACCCGCCACCTCGCCGCTGCCTGCCGCGGCGACCCGCCCGAGCAGTGGCGCGTTGTCCGGTGTCCCGGGCCGCGCCCGGGCAGTGATCTCCTCGAGTTCGAGCTCCGCGACTGCGGGGACCAGCTGCTGTGCGTCCCGGAGCAGCTGGTGCACACCGCCCGCCGACACTCCGGCCTGCCCGTCCTCGCGCTGGGTCGCTCCGATGACAACGGTGCCGTCGTCGCGGGGCACGAGGTAGACGGGGAGGCCACGGACCGAGCCGCGCACCGTCGCGGAGAGGAAAGGCCGCAGGCGTTCCGGGACCCGCAGGCGCAGGATGTCCCCGTGCACCGGGCGCAGCGGCAGGTCGAGCCCCTCGGGAAGCCCTCGCAGTTCGGGCGATGCCAGGCCGTTCGCCACGACGACCTCGTCCGCGGTCACGACACGGCCCGAGGCGAGCAGGACCCCCGTCACCCGGCCCGCCGTGGAGCCGCCGTCGTCGTCCGCCGACCAATGCAGCGCATCCGCGCGCTCGGTCAGCACCGTCCCGCCGTCGCGTCGGAAGGCCTCCAGCATCACGGCGTGCAGGACCCGCGGATCCACCTGATGGTCACTCGGGGTGAGGAACGCGCCGGACAGCTGGGGCGAGAGCAGAGGCTCCATCCGACGCGCCTCGCGCAGCGACACCGTCTGAACCTCAAGGCCGTGCGCCTGCTGCGCCGCCTGCAGGTCGGCGAGCGCGGCACGGTCGGCCGCGTCGAAGCCCACCACGAGGGTCGGCGTCGTCCGGTGGCCGTTGAGGGGTCCGAAGGGGGCGGCGAAATCCTCCCAGAGCGCCGCCGATTCCAGCGTCAGTCCGAGGAGGGCTTCCTCCTGATAGTGGTATTCGCTCACCGGGGCCAGCATGCCGGCGGCGGCGAAGGTCGCGCCCTGTGCGGGCGCCGGGTCGATCAGGGTCACGCGGCGGCCGGAGCGCAGCAGCGTCCAGGCGATCCCCAGGCCCACGATGCCCGCGCCGATCACCGCGACGTCCGCCGGCTCCTGCTCCATGCTCCTCGTCCTTCCCTACGCCGGTACTAGCCGGATCAGGTGTGGCGGTCGGCGCTCAAGCCCTCTCAGCCGGCGAATGTGACCATCCGCTCCGGCTCCCGCAGTACCGCACCAGTCTAGAGGAACTAGGCTGAAGCCCATGGGTAATCGAGCAATTGCGACACCATCCCTCGCCGCCGCACGGCTGTACGTCTGCACGGATTCGCGCGCGGAACGAGGGGACTTCGCGGACTTCGTGGACGCCGCGTACTCGGGCGGGGTGGACATCATCCAGCTGCGGGACAAGAAGATCGAAGCGGCCGAGGAACTGGAACTCCTCACGGTGCTCCGGGAGGCCGCCGAACGCCATGGGAAGCTCTGGGCTGTGAATGACCGGGCCGACATCGCTCGCCTGTCCGGCAGCCCGGTGCTGCACGTGGGCCAGAAGGACCTGCCGCTGCCTGCCGCGCGTTCTCTGCTGAACGACGACGTCCTGCTCGGCCTCTCGAGCCACGCGCCGGAGCAGGTGGACGCCGCCCTCGCTGCCGCGGCCCGCGGCGAGACCGACTACTTCTGCGCAGGGCCGCTCTGGGCGACGCCGACCAAGCCCGGCCGCGCCGGGGTGGGTCTCGATCTGGTCCGGTACGCGGACTCGACCGGGACCTCCGTGCCGTGGTTCGCCATCGGCGGCATCGATCACAGCAACGTGGCCCAGGTGGTCGAGGCCGGGGCGCGGCGCGTGGTGGTGGTCCGCGCCGTCACCGAGGCCTCGGACCCCGCGGACGCCGCCCGGCGCCTGCTGGCGGAGCTTCCCGACGCCTGACATTTCTCTTAAACCGCCACGGCCCCGGCCGCCTTCTCGCGAAGGCGCCGGGGCCGTGGTCGTCGCAGCCGGAGCTACTGGACTTCGTACTTCATGCCCTCGGGCTTGCTGGGCATGGCACACAGCACGATGAGGATGATGCCACCCACGTACGGGATGAACGTGAGAAAGAACATCGGGCCGGGGAAGCCTGCGTCATGCAGACGGCGCCACGCGACGGCGATGAACGGCACCAGCAGAGCCAGGCTGATGAGGCCACCGAGGATCAGGAGGATGATGCCGAACACCATCGCTCCCGTGAAAGTGACGTCCGAGGAGGACGTGTAACCGGTCGAGGAGTCCGAGTAGGCGGACTGGGAGACGATCCCACCAATGAACAGACCGTAGCCGATGGCTACCGGAATGCCCGCCACCAGTGCCTGGAAGAGGTACCACCACCAGAACTCACTCCGGCTGGCGCGGCCCTTGAAGTTCGCGTAGTTGGCGAAGCCCATCTTGATGGCCTGCGAGAACCCGACGCTCGGGCGCGGGACGTACGGCGGGTAGAGGCCGCCGCTATAGGCGGGCTGGCCGTAGGGGCTGGAGGGCTGCTGCTGGTAGCCCTGCTGGCCGTAAGGCTGCTGCTGGCCGTACTGAGGAGCCTGCGGCGCCTGAGGGGCCCCGTACTGGGGTGCCTGAGGAGGCTGCTGGCCGTAGGACGGCTGCTGCGGCGGCTGCTGCGGCTGCTGCTGCGGCTGGCCGCCGTTGTTGTTCTGCCAATCGGGTTGTTGCGTCATGGTCCTGTTCTTTCCCTGTTCATGGGTGCGCTTGATGCTTCTTCACCGTACAGTCTCCACCACATCCAGCCTTCGCTCAATGGGGAAAACTCCCCATTGAACAGGCTCAATATCCGTACTTCATGCCTTCGGGACTGCTTTCCATGGCAAGGAGCGCCAGCACGACCACCGAGCCGAACGGCACGAGGCTCAGCAGGACGAACCAGCCGCTGTAACCGGCGTCGTGCAGACGGCGGACCCGCAGAGCGAGCCCGGGGATCAGAAGCGCCAGTGCCACGATGAGGAAGAGGATGCCCAGAACGATTCCGGCCACCAGCGGAGCACTCCAGATGAAGTCGGTCTCCGGACTGCGGTAACCGCGTCGGGACGACGTCGACAGCGCCCCGCCCAGCGACGTCATGATGCCGGCGAACAGGAAGAAGTACGCCACATAGCCGAGGATCCCGAGCACCAGGTACTCGAAGACGAACCACCACCAGAACTCGGAGTTGACCGCACGGCCGTTGAACGTGGCGTAGTTGCGGAAGCCGGACTTGATGGCGTCCACGAACCCGACGCGGGGGCGTGGCACGAACGGGACGGGCTGACCCCATCCCGGCGCCTGCCACGCGGGAGTCTGCCAGGCGAGACCGCCCTGCGGATGAGGCTGCGGGTAGGCCTGGGGGTACTGCTGCGGGTACTGCTGTGAGTACCCCGGCGCGGTGTCCGGTGGGACCGGGACGCCCGCGCCAGGCTGGACCGGCTGGGGGCCGGGCTGCGACGGCTGCGTGCCGGTCATGGGAGGGGTGTCGCCGGGGTGGTTCGGAGGCTGGCTCATGATCACGCTTTCCCTGGTGTTGTCCTGTTCTCCCGCCAGTCTCGCCCACCGAACGCTCCAGGGAAAGGAAAGGCCGCCACGGAGAGTCTCCGTGGCGGCCTTTCAAGGCTCCATCCTGGCCGTCGACGACGGCGTCAGAAACTCGCGTCGAAGCGCGCGCCTTCGGGCTTGGGAGCCTGAGCCCACAGGAACAGGAGCACCAGGTTGCCGATCGGCACGAGGTAAAGGAGCAGGAACCAGGCGCTGAAGTTGGCGTCGTGCAGACGGCGAGCCCCGACGGCCGCGGTCGGCACGATCACCGCCAGCGAGAACAGCCCCGCGATGCCCCAGAAGATGAAACCGATGATCATCAGGGCATTGGTGTTCACCTGGGCCTGGCCGGTGCCCGGGATCTCCGTGTAGTCACCGTTGGCGACCGCCTGCGACAGACCGGTGCCGAAGAAGATCGCCGCAAGGGTGCTGAGAACCACCGCGATCACGGCCACGAAGACGAACCACCACCAGAATTCCTGACGGCCCGCCCGGCCGGTGAAGGTGGCGTATTTCCGGAACACGGTCTTGATGGCCGCCATGAAGCCGAGGCTTGCGCCCGGGTCCAGGGGGCCCGACGCCGCGGCGGACTGGCCACCGTAGACGGGCTGCTGCTGACCGTACGCCTGCTGGGCATACGATCCACTCGCCTGGCCGTACTGCTGCGGCGCAGCCTGGGCGGCCTGCTGATACTGGGCGGCCGGCTGCTGACCGTACTGCTGGTGCTGGCCGGTGTGCTGGTACTGGCCCTGCTGCGGGTAACCCTGCTGCTGCGTGGGCTGGCCCTGGCCGTACTGCTGTTGGTTGTACTGCTGCTGGTTGTACTGCTGAGGCTGCTGCCCGTACTGCTGGGGCTGCTGTCCACCCTGGCCGTACTGCTGCGGCTGGTTCCAGTTCTGCTGGCCATACTGCTGCTGGCCGTACTGCTGCGGCTGCCCCTGCTGCTGTCCCTGGCCCGGCTGAGCCGGCGCACCCTGGGTCGGTGCGTTCTGGGGGCGCTGCGGGGGAACCGGCGGCTGCTGAGGCTGCGGCTGCTGGGACTCGGGCTGATTCGTCATGGCTGGCCCTGCTCCTGACTGGCCTTGACGGCCGTGACACGCGGTGATGATTTTGCTGTCAGTATGCCAGAAGCCGGGCCCGGTGGGATGTCGGGGAAGCCGGAAGTCCGCCCGGGGGCTAGCCTGTGAGCGTGACGAACACATGGATCCCCAGTGGCGCCCCAGGAGTTCAGGACGGTCTCGCGGAGGCGCTCACCGCGCTCCGCGAAGAACTCGAAGTCCCCCGGGCCTTCCCGCCCGAGGTCCTTGAGGAGACCGAGCGTGCCATCCGCGCCCACGTGCTTCCGGACCAGGACCGCACCGACGTGGAGTTCGTGACCATCGACCCGGCGTCGTCCACGGATCTGGACCAGGCCCTCTTCATCGAGCGTCATGAGGACGGGTACACCGTCTACTACGCGATCGCGGACGTGCCCTCGTTCGTCGCGCCGGGCGGGGCGCTGGACGCCGAATGCCGTCGTCGCGGGCTCACCCTGTACGCTCCCGACGGCCGGATCCCGCTCCATCCGGAAGCGATCTCCGAGGATGCCGGCAGCCTGCTGCCCGACGTCGACCGGTCCGCCTTCCTCTGGGAGTTCACGCTCGACTCCACCGCCGCCGTCGTGAACGCCACGGTCCACCGGGCCCGCGTCCGCTCGCGCGCCAAGCTGAGCTACCAGGGCGTGCAGGAGGCGATCGACGGCGGCACCGCGAGCGAATGCCTGCAGCTCCTCAAAGAGGTGGGTCTGAAACGGATCGAGCTCGAACGCCTCCGGGGCGGCGCCTCCTTGAAGCTCCCGGCCCAGGTGGTGGAGCAGGACCCGGAGAGCGGCGCGTACCGCCTCCTCACCGAAGTCCCCCTTCCCGTGGAGGACTGGAACGCCCAGATCTCCCTGATGACCGGCATGGCGGCCGCGGATCTGATGGTGCGCGGCTCGGTGGGCATCCTGCGGACCATGCCCTCTCCGGACGCGCGCTCGCTGGAGACCTTCGAACGCCAGACCGCCGCGCTCGGCAAACCGTGGAGCGCCGACGGCCCGGACGGCATGAGCTACGGCGAGTACCTGAGGACACTGGACCCCTCTCAGCCGAAGGATCTCGCGATCGTCCATGCGGCGGCAGCGCTCTTCCGCGGCGCGGGCTACGTCGCGTTCGACGGCGAGGTCCCCGAGGACACCGTCCAGGCCGCCATTGCGGCGCCCTACTCGCACGCGACCGCGCCATTGCGCCGTCTGGTCGACCGCTGGGTGCTCGTGATCTGCGAAGCGCTCAGCCAGGGCACCGAGGTCCCGGGGTGGGCCAGGGAGAGCCTGTCTCAGGTGCCGGATCTCATGAAGGCGGCCGAGCAGCGCTCGTCCCGCTTGGACCGTGCCGCGATCGACACCGTCGAAGCCGCCGTGATGCTGCCCCGCCTGGGCGAGGTCTTCGACGCCGTGGTCATCTCCACCGGCAACGGGAAGAACGCCACCGCGCCGGTCGCCACGGTCCAGCTGCTCGACCCAGCGGTCTCGGCTCGCTGCACCGGCGCCATGGAACCCGGGACGCGGGTCAGGGTCCGGCTGGACGCCGCGGACGTCAAGGGCCGCTCAGTCACCTTCAGCCTGGTCGAGGAGGCCTCACCGGCCGCTGCCGCGGGGTGAAATCAGGGGAATCAGCCCTCCATCCCCTAGAATGAGGGGGTAGTCATGGATGCCCGGTCGTTGATTGACCATTGATTTCCCCCGCCCCGCCCGTTCTTCACGGGCCCGGCACCCCTGATGGCCGCCAGTGCGGCCCACGCAGACCGCGATCGGCTTCCACCCGTACTCCGCCTTCTCCGGGACCTTTCCTGGAACGACCGGTGCCGTCGCCAAGGTTGGCAGACGCCCGTCCCGGCGCTGGCGGAGCAATGCCAAGGAGGCACGCGTGAGCGAAACCCACAGTCATGAAGTCCTGGTCGACACCAGCGGCACCGAGAGTGTCGAGCCGGAGGAGACCATCACCACCACGGCGGAACCGCACGCCGAGGTCCAGAAGACCTTCGCGGACTTCGGCGTCCGCGCCGAGATCGTCGATTCCCTGGCCCAGGCCGGAATCATCCACCCCTTCCCCATCCAGGCGCTGACGCTCCCCGTCGCGCTCGGCGGGCACGACATCATCGGCCAGGCGAAGACCGGCACGGGCAAGACCCTCGGCTTCGGCGTCCCGGCGCTGGAACGCATCGTGACCAGCGATGACCCGAAGTACTCGAAGCTGCAGGTCCCGGGCGCTCCGCAGGCCCTCGTGATCGTCCCGACCCGTGAGCTCGCCGTGCAGGTCGCCAACGACCTCGCCACCGCCAGCCGCCTGCACCAGGTCCGGATCGCCACCATCTATGGCGGCCGCGCGTATGAGCCGCAGATCGAGGCCCTTCAGAACGGCATCGACCTGGTGGTCGGCACCCCGGGCCGCCTGATCGACCTCTACAAGCAGCGCCACCTGAACCTCTCCAACATCAAGATCGTGATCCTGGACGAGGCCGACGAGATGCTGGACCTCGGCTTCCTGCCGGACGTCGAGACGCTGATGGCCGCCACCCCGGCGGGCACGCGCCAGACCATGCTCTTCTCCGCCACCATGCCCGGGCCGGTCATCGCCATGGCCCGCCGGTACATGACGCGCCCCACCCACATCCGCGCGGCCGACCCCGATGACGAAGGTCTGACCAAGCGGGACATCCGCCAGCTGGTGTACCGCGCCCACGCTCTCGACAAGATCGAGGTCGTCGCCCGCATCCTGCAGGCACGGGGCCGCGGCCGCACCGTCATCTTCACCAAGACCAAGCGCACCGCCGCGAAGGTGGCAGAGGAGCTCGTGGACCGCGGGTTCGCCGCCGCCGCTCTGCACGGTGACCTGGGCCAGGGCGCCCGCGAACAGGCCCTGCGGGCCTTCCGCAACAACAAGGTGGACGTCCTCGTGGCCACCGACGTCGCGGCCCGCGGCATCGACGTCGACGACGTCACCCACGTCATCAACTACCAGTGCGTCGAAGACGAGAAGATCTACCTCCACCGCGTGGGCCGCACGGGCCGTGCCGGCAACAAGGGCACCGCCGTGACTTTTGTGGACTGGGAGGACATGCCCCGCTGGGGCCTCATCAACAAGGCTCTGGGGCTGGACTTCGCCGAGCCCGTGGAGACCTATTCCTCCTCCGCGCACCTCTACACGGATCTGGACATCCCGGAGGGCACCAAGGGCCGCCTGCCCCGGGACAAGCGCGTTCTGGCCGGTGTGGACGCCGAGGTCCTCGAGGATCTGGGCGAGACCGGCAAGCGCGTGGCCAAGCGCCCGTCGTCCTCCTCCCGCGGTGACCGTCAGGGCGGCGGCGAGCGCCGCTCCGGTGGCCAGCGCAGCGAGGGGGCGTCCGGGGATGCCGAGGGCCGCCGTCGTCGGACGCGTCAGCCTGCCGCGGAGACCACCGAAGCGCCTGCCGCCGAGAAGAAGAGCGACGACGACTCCCGTCGCCGCCGCCCGCGCAACCGCACCCGCCGCCGCAACGGCGAGGTCGTGGCCCGCGAGGCCGGCGCCCCCGCCCAGGAATCCTGACGGGATCCATGGCCCGGACCGCTGAACAGCTCTGGCAGCCGGACGGCGGGAACCTGGTGGTCCAAGCGGACAACGCCGGGTTCCTGCCGACCCTGCCGGATGACTCGTTCACGCTCATCTACATCGATCCCCCGTTCAACACGGGTCGCACCCAGCGCCGCCAGCAGACCACCATGGTCCGCAGCGCGGAGGGCGAAGGTGACCGGATCGGCTTTCAGGGACGGTCGTACCAGACGCTGCGGGGGGACCTGCACCGCTATGACGACGCCTTCGAGGACTACTGGGCATTCCTGGAGCCCCGGCTGCGGGAGGCATGGCGTCTCCTGGCGCCGGACGGAACGCTGTACTTGCACCTGGACTACCGCGAGGTGCACTACGCCAAGGTGATGCTCGACGCGATCTTCGGGCGGGAGTGCTTCCTCAACGAGATCATCTGGGCCTACGACTACGGCGCCCGTGCCCGTCGCCGCTGGCCCGCCAAGCACGACAACATCCTGGTCTACGTCAAAGACCCGGAGGCGTATCACTTCGACGCGTCCGAGGTGGACCGCGAACCGTACATGGCCCCTGGCCTCGTGACCGAGGAGAAGCGCCAGCGCGGGAAGCTGCCCACGGACGTCTGGTGGCACACGATCGTCTCCCCCACCGGCAAGGAGAAGACGGGCTACCCGACGCAGAAGCCGGAGGGTCTCCTGCGCCGCATGGTCATGGCGTCCACCCGGCCGGGCGACTGGTGCCTGGATTTCTTCGCGGGTTCGGGAACCCTCGGGGCGGTGGCCGCGAAGACCGGCCGGCGCTTCATCTGCGTGGACGAGAACCCGTCCGCCGTGTCCGTCATGGCAACCCGCCTCGCGGACTCCGCCACGGTGCATACGCTGGGCTGAGAGCACCTTCCCGGCATCGTGTGCCGTTGGTGACGGTTTGCGCCCTTGTTGGCGTGGCGCGCCCCCATTGCGGCGCATTGCGTCGACAGGGGCGCCGAGACCGGCGAAACCGGTCCGGTCAGCCCCGGATCACGCTGCCGCGTCCCTGGTCCTCGATCCGAGCGAGGGCGTCGAGGAGGCGTCCCAGCCCGACGGGGTCCTCCAGATGCGCGAGGTGGCCCACTCCGGCGAGTTCGTGAATCCGCGCGCCGGAAACCCGGCCTGCGATGGCGTCGAACGCCGTCCCATAGGGCTCACCGTGGCGGTTGCGCTCGCCGACGATGAAATCCACCCGGCCGGCTTCCTGCGCCAGGGTCTTCGGCGGCGCCACCGCGTTCAGCGCCGTCAGTTCAGCCGACAGCGGCACGCTCAAGCGCCGGAGTTCCTCCCAGACGGCGGGGTCCGCCCGCAGCCCCGTGACGTAGTCGGCCGTGAAACCTGAGATATCGCGGTTGACGATCTCGACGCTCCGGTCCCAATCCTGTGCCTCCTCCGCCGTCCGCAAGGCCGGGAGGGCCTCCGCGGCGAAAGGCCGTTCGACGGGCTCGTAGGCGATCACCTGCTCCATCGGATGCCGGCCGGCGGCGAGCAGAGCGATCAGGCCCCCGTAGCTCCAGCCGAACACGGACTTCACGGGACCGAGGACGTTCAGCACCTCGAGCAGATCGCCTACTTCGGTATCCAGGGAGTAGTCCGCGGTGAGCGGGCCAGACGGCGTCCTGCCCCGGCGGTTCAGCACGGCGACCGAAGGCCAGGCCGTGATCGCCCGTGCCACGGCTCCCCAGGACCGCGCGTCGCTCATCACGCCCGGCACCACCATGAGGCCGGGAGCGGCGGGGTCGCCGTACACATCGACCGTCACCCAGCTGCCGTCGTCACGCTTCACTGTTTTTTGAATCGTTTGCTCCATAAATCAATTATGGAGCAAACGATCTATAATTCCAGGGTGTCTTCCACCACCCGCGGCCGCCCCTCGACGTTCAGTCGCGATCGCGCCATCCTGGGTGCCGCGCGCCTCTTCTGGCGCCACGGCTACTCCGGGACGTCCACCCGTGCGCTGACCACGGAGCTGGGGATCTCGACGTCGAGCCTCTACGCCGCCTTCGGGAGCAAGGCCGGCCTCTTCGAGGAGACTGTGCGGACCTACGCCGAGCGCTACCGCGAGATCTACCAGCAGGCCGTCGCCGAACCGGACGTTCTGGGGGTCATTGAGCGAGTGCTCATCGATTCGGTGGGCGAGTTCACCCAGAGCAGCGAGGTTCATCCCGGCTGCCTCATCAGCAGTGCCGCCCTGGCCGACAGCACGAGCACCCTCGACGCCCGCGCTTATATCGCGGACCTGCAGGCCTCCAACGCGGAGGCCCTGCTCACGCGGCTTCGCCGGGCGGCCTCCGACGGCGAGCTGCGCCCCGGCGTCTCACCGACGACACTGACGTCCTTCATTCAGTCGGTGTGGCACGGGCTGTCCGCACAATCGAATCTCGGGGCAGGACGGGATGAACTCCTGGACACGGCTCGTCTCGCCCTCCGGCTGATCGCCGGGCAGGCACTTGCCGCACCCTCCAAGGACTGACCCCCTCAGCCCCGGATCACGCGACCCTGGCCCTGGTCCTCGATCCGGGCGAACTGCTCCGGTGACGTGAGGTTCTCCCCCAGCAGATTGGGCTTGCCCTTGCCGTGATAGTCGCTCGAACCGGTGACGATCAGGTCGTGCTTCGAGGCGAGGCCCAGCAGGTATTCGCGGCCTTCGCGTGGATTGTCCCGGTGCCAGACCTCCAGGCCCCCGAGACCGGCGTCGATCATCTCGTGGAAGGTCCGCTCCCCCACCACGCGGCCGCGCGCGCTGGCCACTGGATGGGCGAACACGGGAACGCCGCCGGCGTCCCTGACGAGTTCGACGGCGAGCGCCGGCTCCACGGCGTAGTGCTGCACGTAGTACCGCGAATGGGACGTCAGGATGGTGGCGAAAGCCTCGGTCCGGTCACTCACGATCCCCGCGGCCACGAGTGCGTCTGCGATGTGCGGCCGGCCCACGGTGGCACCCGGCGCCAGGTGCTGGGTGACATCGTCCCAGTTGAGCGGGTAGTCCTCGGCGAGCAGCGCGACCATGTGCTCGGCCCGGCTGAGCCGTGCGTCGCGGGCCTTCGAGATCTCCTCCAGCAGGCCGGGGTGCGTGGGGTCGTGCAGATAGGACAGCAGGTGGACGCTGATGCCCTCGGAGGTGCGGCAGCTGATCTCCATGCCCGGCACCAGGGCGACGCCTAGAGCCTTCGCCGCCTCGGCGGCCTCGGCCCACCCGTCGGTGGTGTCATGGTCGGTCAGCGCGACGACGTCGAGTCCGGCCTGAGCGGCGGAGGCCACGAGGTCGGCGGGCGGCTGAGTGCCGTCCGAGATGTTCGAGTGTGCATGCAGGTCGATCCTCACGCTCCCAGCGTAGTCCCGGCGGACCCGCGGAGCTCACCCGTCGCCGTCGTCGCCCCCGGCAGCACCGGCGTGCTCCACAGGAGCAGTCTCCCGGGTCAGCCACCAGGCGACGCCACACAGGACGACCGCGATCACCCCCGACACGATCAGCGCCGGACGCGCCCCGAAGGACCCCACCGACCAGGCGGCGGCCAGCAGGACGACGATTCTCAGCGCGTTGTCCACCGACACGTCCAGGCCTTCGACACGCCCCAGGAACTTCTCCGAGATCGACTTCTGGAACAGCGTCGTGACGGCCACGTTGTACGGAGCATTGACACTTGCGCTCACCGCCACACCCACCAGCAACAGGACCACGTTCGGAGACAGCCCCATGATCACTTGCGAGGTGGCGAGCAGGAGCAGACAGGCGAGGAAGTACCGGCGCAGAGCCTCGGTGCGCAGGAAGACGCCCGTGAGAACCGCGGCGGTCACGGCCACGATGCCATTGAGTGACAGCACGACACCGAAGACCTCGGCGGGCAGCCCGAGATCGGATGCGATCAGGAAGATCAAGCTGAACGAGTTGACCGCGGCGGTGATGGTGACCCCATAAGAACCGAGGAGTATCCCGAGAGCCGGACGGTGTCCTGCCAGATACCGCACCGCGGGAGGAATGCCCAGCACCAGCTCCCGCACTTCCTCCCTGAAGACCCGAAGCCGGTCCGCCAACGGCACGCGTTCAGCACCCGCTCCAGGCGTCTTCCGGACGACCTTGGAGAACAGGCACGCGGCGACCATGAAGGACACCCCGTCGATGAGGAAGGCGGGCACCGCACCCCAGAGCGCGAAGGCGCCTGACGCCAGGGCTGGCCCGACCGAGCTCACAGCCCACGTGGCCGACTCGAGGTAGCCGTTCGCCCGGGACAGCAGACCTTCCTTGACCAGCCGCGGAAGGAAGACGAACGCCGACGAAGCGAAGAACACCGACGAGATCGCCGAGGCGGTCACGATCAGCACCGCCAGATACCCCGGCCCGGCGAGCCATGCCGCAGCGGCAAGTCCGAAACTCAGAACCCCTCGGAGCACGGTGGTGACGAGGAAGGTCCGCCGCAGATCCCACCGGTCCGCCACGGCACCGGCGAGAGAGCCCAGCACCAAAGCCGGGAGAATCGTCATCAGCAGCAACGTGACCCGTGCTGCCTCCTTGTCCGCTGATGCCTCGTAGAACCACAGATCAAGGGAAAGCGACCGGAAACTGTCCCCGATGTTCGAGATGCTGACGGCGGTGAGGAAGCCGAAGAAGGCAAGGGGCAGCCCGGCTCTCCGGGCCGTATCCGTCACTTCCGCCCTCATCGATGACCTGACCTTGAATCGGGCTGCCGAACCGATCCGGCGGAACACCACGTTCCCCCGAGTGCCCCGGGCGGGCCGGAGTTTCGGCATGAAGTACGACATATACAGCGGACTCGTCTGTGACGCGAGTCAAACCGCTCGAGCGGCACTCCACGCCCCGGCTCCTGCCCGCCCGGATCAGTGAGACGATAGAAGGGTGAATGACGCAGAACACACCACTGATGCCAGCACCCAGCCGTTGGAGGACCGTGTGAACAACCGTTCGCAGCGCCCCTCCTCCGATGCCTTCAAGGCCTTCATGGCCAGCAGCTGGGCTCCCGCCTCGCAGGAGCTCCCGGCCGAGGAAGCCGTCGCCGCACACGCCGCCCGCCGCCGTCGTGCGATCTCGGAGCAGTTCAAGGGCGAACGCCTGGTGATCCCCGCCGGTCCGCACAAGGTCCGCAGCAATGACACGGATTACCGCTTCCGCCCCCACTCGGCCTTCGCGCACCTGACGGGCCTCGGCGTGGACCACGAGCCGGATGCGGTCCTGATCCTCGAACCCACCGATGACGGCCAGGGCGACGACGGCGGCCACCACCACGCCACCCTCTACTTCCGCCCGATGGCCGGCCGCGACACCGAACAGTTCTACGCGGACGCCCGCTCCGGCGAGTTCTGGATCGGCCCCCGCCCGAGCCTGGCCGACCTGAAGGCCCGCCTCGACCTGGCGACCGCGCACCTCGACGAGCTCGAAGTGGCGATCACCAAGAACGTCGGCGCCTCCGAGATCGGCGGGATCTCCATCCGCCTGCTCCGCAAGGTGGACGAGAACATCGATGCCCTGGTGGACACCGCCCGCTACAACACCGCCCAGGACCCCGAGAATTTGGACCTCTCCCAGCTCGACGCCCTGGACGAGAAGCTGGCCGAGGCCCTCTCCGAACTCCGACTGATCAAGGACGAGTGGGAGGTCGAGCAGCTCAAGCTGGCCGTCGCCGCCACCATCGAAGGCTTCCACGAAGTGGTCAAGGCCCTGCCCCGCGCCGTCGCGCACCACCGCGGTGAGCGCGTCGTGGAAGGCGCGTTCTTCGCGAAGGCCCGCGAGGAAGGCAACGACCTCGGCTATGACACCATCGCCGCCTCCGGCAACAACGCCACCATCCTGCACTGGATCAACAACAACGGTCAGGTGAAGGAGGGCGATCTCCTCCTGCTGGACGCCGGCGTCGAGGCCGAGAGCCTCTACACCGCGGACATCACCCGCACCCTGCCGGTCAACGGCACCTTCTCCGAGGTGCAGCGCCGCGTCTACGAAGCCGTCCTGGACGCCGCCGATGCGGCCTTCGCCGCCGCACGCCCGGGCCTGAAGTTCCGCGAGCTGCACCAGATCGCCACTCGCGTCCTGGCCGAGCGCCTGGCCGAGTGGGGCCTGCTGCCCGTGACCGTGGAGGAGGCCGTCGCGGACAGCGGTCAGCAGCACCGCCGCTGGATGCCGCACGGCACGAGCCACCACCTCGGCATGGACGTCCACGACTGCGCCCAGGCCAAGCGTGAGCTGTACCTGGACGCCGAACTCGCCGAGGGCATGGTGTTCACCATCGAGCCGGGCCTGTACTTCAAGTCCGAGGATCTTGCGATCCCGGAGGAGTACCGCGGCATCGGCGTGCGCATCGAGGACGACATCCTCGTGACGGCGGACGGCGCCGTGAACCTGAGCGCCGTGCTCCCCCGCACGGCCGACGACGTCGAGGCCTGGATGGCCGGCCTGCGCGGCTGAGTGCCGCTCACCGCCGTCGTGGCGCGCTGAGCGCGACAGCGTGAGCACCGCGCCTCGGGCATGAGAATGGCCCCGCACCGGAATCCCGGTGCGGGGCCATTCGTCGTTCCGGACCCGTGCGACGCGCGGCGTCACATTCCATAGTCCCGCCGGAGCGGGCCGGGGCTACTCGCCTCGGGGGTCCTTGGGGTGCTGCTCACTGTGCTGTCCCTGCTGAGGCTCGTCATGCTGGCCCTCCTGCTGCTGCCCGTGCTCGCCGAACGGTTCAGCCTGCGGAACCTCAGCGTGCTGCTGTTCCGCGGACTGCGGCTCAGCCTGCTGCGGTTCCTGGGCCGGAACGGCGGGAGCCGCCGAGGGCGTCTGGTTCAGCCGGACGCCATACTGCGGGCGGCCATCCGGGAGGTCGCGGTAGTCCGAGGACACCGTGGACGGCGCCTGCTGTTCGGGCGACTGAGCCTGCTGGCCGGCGTCCTCAGCGCGCTGTCCGTACGGATTGCCCCAGGCCTCGGGCCGCTGCGGCTCCTGTGGCGCCTGCGGCTGGCCGTGGCCCTGCCCGTAGCCGGGGTGCTGACCACCCTGCTGCTGGCTGTGCTGGCGGGCGCCGCCGTCGTTGCCCCGCATGGGGAGATGCAGGAGCATCCGGCTCGCCTCCCCCGCGACTTCGGGAGCCACGATCACGTCATAGCTGCTGGCCAGCACCTGGCTGGTCGAGGTGAAAGTCCCGCTTGCCCCGCTGCATGGCGTAGCTGACGATGCCGAAGAGGGCGAAGAAAGCCGCGCCCATCAGGACCGAGGTCACCACGGAGAACGCCCCGCCCGGGGAGAACAGGGACAGCAGCAGACCGATGAAGAGACCGAACCACACGCCGCTGAGCAGGCCGGACATGGCCACGCGCGGGTAGCTCAGACGGCCGGTCACGCGCTCCACGAGTTTCAGGTCGTTGCCCACGATCGAGACGTACTGGACGGGGAACTGCTGGTCCGCCAGGTAGTCCACGGCCTTCTGGGCATCGAGGTAGGAGTTGTAGGAGCCCACCGTCACGCCCTGCGGCACGGAACGGAGCTCCTCGGGAATCCTGGGTGCACCAAACAAGTTCGACATACCCACATTCTTGCCTATTCAGCCGGGCTGCAACCGGAATTCAGCCAAACGTGGACGAAGTGGATAGCCTAGTCGGGTGAGCAACCCTACTTCCCGCGTCTTCGTTGCCCGCCTCCTCGGTCTGGATGTCTTCGACCCTTTGGGTGATCGGCTCGGACGCGTCCGCGACGTCGTGGTGCTGGCCCGCGCCAACAACGCGCCTCCGCACGCGGTCGGCCTGGTGGTGGAAGTCCCGGGCAAGAAACGCGTCTTCGTGCCGATGACGCGCGTGACGAGCATGGACCAGGCCCAGGTCATCAGCACCGGGCTCGTCAATCTGCGCCGTTTCGAGCAGCGCGGCATGGAGACCCTGGTGGTCGCCGAGATGTTCGACAGCCGGGTCACCCTCACGGACGGCTCGGGTTCGGCCACGATCGAGGACATCGCGATCGACCAGCACCGTTCCGGCGACTGGTTCGTCTCCAAGCTCTTCGTGCGCCGCGGGCACTCGTTCTCCCCGCTCGCCCGGCTGCGCCGCAACGAGACCATGATCATCAACTGGACGGACGCCGTCCCGGCCGCGGCCACCGAACCGCAGGCCGCCACGGCCTTCGTCGCCAGCCACGAGGACCTCAAGGCCGCAGACTTCGCCGAAGCCCTGCAGGAGATGAGCGACAAGCGCCGCTTCGAGGTGGCCAGCGAACTCCAGGATGAACGCCTCGCGGACGTCCTCCAGGAACTCCCCGAAGAGGACCAGGTGGAGATTCTGTCCTCGCTGGACCGCGAGCGCGCCGCCGACGTGCTGGAGGAGATGGACCCGGACGACGCCGCCGACCTCCTCTCCGAACTCCCGGAGGCGCAGCAGGAGGAGCTCCTGCAGCTCATGGAGCCGGAGGAGGCCGAGGATGTGCGGCGACTCCTGGAGTATGACGAGGACACCGCGGGTGGTCTCATGACCCCGGTCCCCGTGATCCTCCCGCCGGAGGCCACCGTGGCCGAGGCCCTGGCCCACGTGCGCCGCGAGGAGCTGACACCGGCACTCGCCTCCTCCATCTTCATCGCCCGCCCGCCGCTGGAGACCCCCACGGGCCGCTTCCTCGGCGTCGTGCACATTCAGCAGCTCCTGAGGTATCCCCCGCCCGAGCCGATCGGCAATCTGGTGGACAAGAACCTGGAGCCCGTCCAGGATCAGGCCCACATCAGCGAGGTGGCCCGCATCATGGCGGTCTACAACCTCAATGCCCTGCCCGTGGTGAACGACACCGGCCGGCTGGTCGGTGCCGTCACCGTCGATGACGTCCTGGATCACCTCCTGCCCGAAGACTGGCGTGCCCACGCCGAGGACGTCCCGTTCAAGAAGCTGAGGGGTCGCAATGGCTGACAACAGGGATCGCCGCCCCGGGGCGGAGAAGAACAGCCTGGACACCCCCCGTGCCGCACGGGGCCGGTTCTTCCCCCGGTTCTCGCCCAACCCGGACGCGTTCGGCAAGGCCACCGAGGGCTTCGCCCGTTTCATGGGCACCCCGCAGTTCCTCGTCTACATGACGATCTTCTGTGTGTTCTGGCTGGCCTGGAACAGCTGGGCTCCCGCCGACTGGCAGTTCGACCAGCAGGCGCTCGGATTCACCCTCCTGACGCTCATGCTCTCCCTTCAGGCCTCCTACGCGGCGCCACTGCTCCTCCTCGCCCAGAACCGGCAGGACGACCGTGACCGCGTCGCCCTGGAACAGGACCGTCAGCGCGCCGAGCGGAACCTCGCGGACACCGAGTACCTCACCCGCGAGCTCGCCGCGCTGCGCGTGGCGCTGCGTGAAGTGGCCACCCGTGACTACGTCCGTGCCGAGATGCGCTCCCTCCTCGAGGACATCATCGAGGCCCAGGAGGAGTTCCACTCGGGCGAAGACGGCACCGGCGACGGCGAGACCACCGCGGACAAGGTCAAGGAGAAGATCCGCGACAAGCGGGACCGTCAGCGCGGCCCCCGCACCCAGCAGATCCCGAAGATCAAGAAGCCCAGCCAGGACCCGGGAGCATGACCCCGCCCACCACGGAGCAGCTGCACCGCGCCCTGGACACGGTCATCGACCCTGAACTCCGGCGCCCCATCACGGAGCTGGGCATGGTCGACGCGGTCGCGATCGACGACGACGGCGCGGTCCGTCTGCGCGTGCTCCTCACCATCCAGGGCTGCCCCCTGCGGGACACGATCACGGCCGATGCGACGGCAGCCCTGTTCACGGTCCCCGGAGTGACGGCCGTGGACGTGGAGCTCTCCGTCATGACCCCCGAGCAGCGGCAGGCGCTCAAGGATCAGCTCCGCGGTCCCGGCGACACCCGCGGGATCCCGTTCAACCAGCCCGGCAACTTCACCAAGGTGTTCGCTGTGACGAGCGGCAAGGGCGGCGTCGGCAAGTCCTCCGTGACGGTGAACCTCGCGTGCGCCCTCGCGGCCCGGGGCCTGCGCGTGGGCATCGTCGACGCCGACGTCCACGGTTTCTCGGTCCCGGGCCTCATGGGCATCACCCAGTCCCCGACCCGCGTGGACGAGCTGATCCTGCCGCCCGTGGCCCACGGGGTGAAGGTCATCTCGATCGGCATGTTCGTGGAGGGCAACGCCCCCGTGGCCTGGCGCGGCCCCATGCTGCACCGCGCCCTGGAGCAGTTCCTCTCCGAGGTGTACTTCGGCGACCTGGACTACCTGTTCCTGGACCTGCCCCCGGGCACCGGCGACATCGCCATCTCCGTCTCCCAGCTCCTGCCGTCCGCCGAGGTCCTCGTGGTCACCACCCCGCAGTCGGCGGCGGCCGAGGTGGCCGAACGCTCCGGCACGGTCTCCACGCAGACCGGCCAGCGGGTGGTCGGCGTGGTCGAGAACATGTCATACCTGGACACCCCGGGCGGCGAGCGGCTCGAAGTGTTCGGCTCAGGAGGCGGTGAGACGCTCTCCCAGCGCCTGACGGAGACCCTCGGCTACCAGGTCCCACTCCTCGGAAAACTGCCCCTGGAAATCGCTCTCAGGGAGGGCGGCGACTCCGGCATGCCGGTCGTCCTGGCCCACCCGGACACCGCGGTCTCGCGCGAACTGCTCTCGGTGGCGGACGCGCTGGCCGCCAAGCCACGCGGGCTGAGCGGGCTCTCCCTCGGAGTCACCCCGCGGGGGTGACCGCCGGCCGTCCAGCCGGCCACGGCTCACCCCGGATACGACGACGGCGTGCCGACCATCGGTGGTCGGCACGCCGTCGTCGTGTTGGCAGCTCGGCTCAGGTCGCCTCGGTGTCGAAAGGCGCGCTTTCGCCTTCGGCCAGTCGCGGGATCTCCCGCTCCGGCATGGCGGTCGCGACGGCGGCCGCACCCACGGCGGCCGCACCCACGGCGGCCGACGCCGCGGCCGGGGCGTCCGGTTCCAGCAGCGCTTCGCGGATGATGCGGCGCGGATCGTACTGACGGGGGTCGTACTTGCGCCAGTCGACCTCGTCGATGTCGATGCCGACCTCGTCCTTGATCTGCTCCCGTGCGCCGGAAGCCATCTTCCGGACGCCACGGACCAGATTCATCAGGCCCTGAGTGTATTCGGGCAGACGCTTGGGGCCGATCACCAGAATGCCGATGATCAGCAGGATCAGGAATTCTGGCCCATTAATACCGAATATCACGTTGGAAAGACTACCCTCTCCCCCGCCTCCCGGACGATCCCGGACGTGGGGCCGATCTTCAGTGACACGGAGCGGATCCGGTCAGTGGATTCCCGCCACACGAGGGAGCTTGAGCTGGGGCCGTCCGGTGGCCGTGCGACGCGGATCGCGGTCCGCCAGAGCGGTCCGGAGAAGCGCACGCCCACGGTGGATCCGGGAGCGCACGGTGCCGAGCTTGATGCCGAGTGCGGTGGCGACCTCATCGTAGGAGAAACCCTCGATGTCGCACAGGATCACGGCCGTGCGGAATTCGATCGGCAGCTTGTCCAGCGCCGCCTGGATGTCGGAATCCAGGTTGTTGAATTCGAAGCTGCGTTCCGGGCTGGTCTCGTTGCCGGGAATCCGCTGATCGGCGTCCTCGGGCAGTCCGTCGAAGCGGATGCGGGCCTTGCGGCGCACCTGGTCCAGGAAGAGGTTGGTGGTGATGCGGTGGAGCCAGCCGTCCAGCGTGCCGGGCTTGAACTTGTCCAGGGACTTGAAGGCCCGGACGAAGACCTCCTGCGTGAGGTCCTCGGCGTCGTGGCGGTTGCCCGTGAGACGGAAGGCGAGTCGGAAGACCTTGGCGGAGTGGTTGGTGACCACTTCCTCCCAGCTGGGGCGCTTCCATTCCTCCAGCGGCGTTTCCACCTGGCCGGAGTCCTCGACTGCCACCGCGGTGGCAGGATTGTCAGCCATGTTCAGCATGTCCTGCTCCCTTCCGATCCATCCCCCGATGGCGGGTATGCGCCATACCGAGCCCCGGCTTCAATCGCCAGCACTTTGACCGTTATCATGTCAAGGTTCCCTGTGAAATATCTGGGGAGCTTCTTCCGAATTCATCTTTTCCGCAGAGGGCGAACCACATGAGCACCGACAAATCCACCAGCTGGTCCTTCACCGAAGGCCTGCCGGAGGAAGACCAGGTGCTCCTCAGGGCACGGGAACGTGCTTTCGACCTGGGGGTTCCCGCGGTCTCGGCGGGCACCGGCATGGCCCTCTCGGTCCTCGCCGCCACGGCGAAGGCCCGGACCGCCGTGGAGATCGGCACCGGCGCGGGCGTCTCCGGCGTCTATCTGTTGCGCGGGCTCTCCCCGCAGGCGGTGCTGACCTCGATCGATCACGATGTGGAGCACCTCCGTGCGGCCCGTGTGGCCTTCGCCGAAGCCGGCGTCCCCGCCAACCGCACCCGCACCATCTCCGGCCGCGCTCAGGACGTCCTGCCGCGCCTCACCGATTCCGCCTACGATCTCGTCTTCATCGACGCCGACAAGGCTCAGGCGCCCGTCTACGTCACCCAGGCGCTCCGCCTGCTCAAGCCCGGCGGCGTCCTCCTGCTCAACGATGCCCTCGACCGCGACCGCGTGAGCAACCCTGCGAACCGCGACCAGACCACCGTCGCCCTGCGCCAGCTCATCAAGAGCCTGCGCGAGGACGAGGGCGTGCTGGCGACCGTGTTCACCGCCGGCGACGGCCTCCTCGCCGCGGTCAAGCGCTGAGTCCGCGGAACTCTCAAACCGCTCAGCCTTAAATGCCGCAGCGCGGCCGCTTTCCAGCAGCCGCGCTCCGTGTGCCTTCAGCTCTGCGTCACGCCCTCCAGGCAGCCCTTGAGCTCAGCGGCCTCCGCGGCGTTGAGCTCCACCACCAGGCGGCCTCCGCCTTCCAGCGGGACCCGCATGATGAGACTGCGTCCTTCTTTGGTCACTTCCATGGGTCCGTCCCCGGTCCGGGGCTTCATGGCGGCCATAGGAGATTCTCCTTGTGTTCGTCGAGTGCGTCCAGCCTATTATCCCCTGAGTCGCGCGTCACAGGCTAATCGATGGACCAACCCGGACACGGGCGGGGCCCCAGGTCACGGCGGATAGTCTCCCCCGCCCGGCAGCTGGGCCCAGGCCCAGAGCCAGACGATCCACACGATCTGGAGCAGGGAGAACATCAGGACGACCGTCCAGCGGTACGCCCTCGAACGCGAGACGAATGCCGTCGCGAGGGCCAGCGGGAAGAGCGGCAGCAGCATCCGGAAGGTGCTGGTCTGCGGGTGCAGGAAGGCCAGCAGGTACCCGAAGTAGCAGGCACACCACAGGCGGAGTTCGACGCCGATCGCCCGGACCGCCGGAGCCTTCAGCAGAGCCCACGCCAGCCCGCCCACGAACACTACGAGGGCGATCGGGCCGAGTCCCGGTCCGAGAAGCCCGACGGCCATGTCCCACCACGGCTTGAACGGCACCAGGTCGGTCCCCCGCCAGACGGTCTCGGTGCGGGTGTAGGCCTGGGGGTCGCCGGTCTTCAGCCAGGCGAGCGCCGGCCAGGTGAGGGCGGCCGCGCAGGCCGCCACGGTCAGCGCCGCGTGGCGCAGCAGCGAGCCGAGCTCCTCCGGGGCCGGCCGGCGTCGTGCGCGCAAGAGCTCCCACAGGCGGTGGACCAGCAGCAGCCCCACGAGCGCGCCGAAAGGCACGCCGGTGGGACGGGAGAGCGCCGCGAGGATGACGAACGGGATCGCGGTCAGGTAGCGCTTCCGCACGAGCGCCAGGAGCGAGGCGGCCAGCAGCAGGAGGTTCAGCGATTCCGCATACGGCACCTGCAGAATCCCGGCGACGGGGAACACGGCCACGAAGGCGGCGCCCCAGAAGGCCGTGCGATGCGAGGCGAAGCAGAGGAACAAGCGGAAGATCACCAGCACGGCGCACAGCCCGGCCACCATGGCGATCGCCGTCAGGGATGCCAGGACCGGCACCCCGAGGACGCCCGTGAGCGCCTTCCCCAACAGCGGGAACAGGGGGTAGAAGGCCCAGGCGTTCTCCTGGACGTTGCCGAGCGCGTCGACCGGGAGCTGCGACGGGTATCCCTGTTCGGCGGCCGTCTGATACCAGCGGCCGTCCCAGATGGTGATGAAGTCCCAGTACCCGGGACTCGCCGGCATCCAGGGATTCATGCCCTGTTTGAACGCGGCGCCGGAGAAGACGAAGAAGCTGAAGACCCTGGCCGCCACGTAGACCGCGCTGAGCTGCGCCCACCAGGGCCAGCCCCGCGGCGACGTGATCATGTCCCGGGCGCGCGGCGCCGGCTCTCCCACGCCCCGGCGGAGCTCCTCGGAGACCGGCTCACTCATGCGGCTGGTCATCGCCGGCGGGCCCGACGACGGCGCCGCCCGCCGTCAGCTCCGCGATCCGGCCACGCAGCCGGCTCAGTTCGCTCTGCTGGACGGCGAGCTGATCCCGCAGGCGATCAAGGACCTCGTCGACCTGGTCCATCCGGTACCCGCGCAGGCCGAGCGAGAACCGCAGCCGGTCCACATCCGCGGGCGTGGGGCGTTCCGGGAGCAGCACGGCCGGCAGGTTCGCCGCCGGCTCCTCGAAACCGTCCTCCAGATCGGGGGCTGTCACGGATCGTCCTCCCACCTTGATCCTGCGCAGCAGCGGCGTGGCCATGACGAAGGCCGCGCCGAGCACCACGATCGCGAGAAAAAACCAGGAGGAAACTCATGCCTCCATGGTGCCAGAAAGCCCCGCCCCGGCCGACAACCGACCGGGGCGGGGCTCGCGGGGCGGAACCCTACTCGGGGCGCTCGTCCGAGGTGCCCGGGTGGACGTCGTGGAGCACCCGGCGCACGGCGTCGTCGGGGTCGTCCACCAGCTGGATCAGGTCCAGGTCCTGAGGGGACACCATGCCCTCGGCCACGAGCGTCCCCTTGATCCACTCGAGCATGGGCGTCCAGTAGTCCACGCCCACCAGCACGATCGGGAAGGAGGTCACCTTGTGGGTCTGGACCAGGACCATGGCCTCGAACAGCTCATCGAGCGTCCCCAGACCACCCGGCAGCACCACGAAGCCCTGGGCGTACTTCACGAACATGGTCTTGCGGGCGAAGAAGTACCGGAAGTTGACGCCGAGGTCCACCCACTCGTTCATGCCCTGCTCGAACGGCAGCTCGATGCCGAGGCCCACCGAGACCCCGCCGCCCTCGACGGCGCCCTTGTTGGCGGCCTCCATCGAGCCGGGCCCGCCGCCAGTGATCACCGCGACGCCGCTCTCGGCGAGCTTGCGGCCGATCTGCACGCCGAGTTCGTAGTACCGGGAACCGGGTTTGGTGCGGGCCGAACCGAACACGCTGATGGCCGGTCCGAGCTCCGCCAGGGCGCCGAAGCCCTCAACGAACTCGCTCTGGATCCGCATGACGCGCCACGGGTCGGAGTGGACGAAGGCGCCCGGCGTGCCGCTGTCCAGCAGGCGGTGGTCCGCCATTTCGATGCCGGCCTGCCCGCGCCGCAGTTCCACGGGGCCGCGACGCCGGGGTTCGTTGTGCCGGGGGGAAGTGAAGTGCGTGCTCATGGTCTTAGGCTAACGGGATCAGCCCAGCTCAGCGTGGATCACAATCCGGCAGAGATTGTGCGCTTGAGTTCACATTGCCCAAAAGATGTGACTAAGGTCATGGCATGACCGCACATGAGGAAGGGGAGGCCCTCGTCTCCCTCAAGGGCGTTAACAAGCACTACGGCGCATTGCACGTTCTGCAGGACATCAATCTGCAGGTGAAGCGCGGCGAGGTGGTGGTGATCATCGGACCGTCCGGGTCCGGGAAATCCACGCTGTGCCGGACCATCAACCGCTTGGAGACCATCGACGACGGTGTCATCACCATCGACGGCAAGGAGCTCCCGGCGGAAGGCAAGCAGCTCGCGAATCTGCGCGCTGATGTCGGCATGGTGTTCCAGTCCTTCAACCTCTTCGCGCACAAGTCCATCCTGGACAACGTGACGCTGGGCCCCATCAAGGTCAAGAAGCAGGACAAGGCCACCGCCGAGCGCGATGCGAGCGCACTTCTGGAACGGGTGGGGGTGGGCAAGCAGGCCCCGAAACTCCCCGCCCAGCTTTCGGGAGGCCAGCAGCAGCGCGTGGCGATCGCCCGTGCTCTGGCCATGAAGCCCAAGGTCATGCTGTTCGACGAACCCACCAGCGCTCTGGACCCCGAGATGATCAACGAGGTCCTGGACGTCATGGTCCAGCTGGCCAAGGAGGGGATGACCATGATCGTGGTGACTCACGAGATGGGCTTCGCCCGCAAGGCCGCGGACCGGGTGGTGTTCATGGCCGATGGGCAGATCGTGGAGGATTCCGAGCCCGAGGCGTTCTTCACGAATCCTCAGAGCTCCCGTGCCAAGGACTTCCTGTCCAAGCTGCTCACCCACTGACCCCACCCACCACTGACGCTGTCGGCATGTGATGGCTCAGTGACCGATTTCTACTCGATTGCTCAGTACCGAGCCACGCACCCGGCTCATCTCCATCTCCCCGGTCTGCCGACCGGACACGGAAAGGGAACGACAACCATGAGGAAGCTTTTCACCGGCCGCACCGCGGCCCTGGGCGCCGCAGCCGCGGCACTCGCCCTGACGCTCTCCGCCTGTGGCGGCTCGAGCGGCGGTTCCCCGAGCGACGGCGCCGCAGGCGGCGGTGACGCTCCGTACACCGTCGCCAAGGACGTCTCCCTGACGGGCAGCCCGACCTTCGACAAGATCAAGTCCAATGACAAGATCCGCATCGGCGTCAAGCAGGACCAGCCCGGACTCGGCTACAAGGACGCAGCCACCGGCGAGTTCAGCGGCTTCGATGTGGAGATCGCCAAGTGGATCGCCGCTTCGCTCGGCTACGACAAGAGCAAGATCGAGTTCAAGCCGATCCCCTCCGCCAACCGCGAGTCCGCGATCCAGAACGGTGACATCGACTACTACGTCGGCACCTACTCCATCACCGACAAGCGCAAGAAGCAGATCGACTTCGCCGGACCGTACTTCATCACGGGTCAGGGCCTGCTGGTGAAGTCGGACAACACCAGCATCAAGAGCGAGAAGGATCTCGGCGGCAAGAAGGTCTGCTCCGCCACCGGTTCCACTCCGATCCAGAACATCAAGGAGAACTTCAAGACCGCCGTCCCGGTCGAGTTCGAGAACTACTCGCAGTGTGTCGACGCCCTGAAGAGCGGCTCCGTTGACGCGGTCACCACTGACCAGGCCATCCTCCTGGGCTACGCCTCGCAGGATCCCGACAAGGCCCTCAAGGTGGTCGGCGAGCCGTTCACCACCGAGAAGTACGGCGTCGGCATGGCCAAGGGCGACGCCGCGCTGCGTCACTTCGTGAACAAGCTGTTCACGGATGGCAAGGACACCTGGACGAAGATCTACGACTCGACCCTCGGCAGCACCGGCACCAAGGTGCAGCAGCCGCCGGTGGATGACTACAAGTGACATCCCTCGTGGGGCGGGGAACCGCCCCACGAGCCGTCCCTGTCCCTGCGAGCGAAAGCGATCTGAGACGTGAACACGCTGCTCGACAACCTCGACCTCTTCACTGAGGGCTTCAAGAACACCATCATCCTGTTCTTCTTCTCGGCCATCTTCGCCTTGATCATCGGCTCGGTGGTCGGCGCCATGCGCGTCTCCCCCGTTCCGGCGGCCCGGGCGGTCGGCACGGTGTACGTCAACCTGGTCCGCAACACCCCGCTGACCCTGATCCTGTTCTTCTTCGCTCTGGGCTATCCGAAGCTCGGCCTGCCGCAGATCAGCTTCATGGTGGCGGCGATCATCGGCCTCAGCCTGTACACCGCCACGTACATCGCGGAGACCATCCGGTCCGGCATCAACACCGTGCCGGTCGGTCAGGCTGAAGCGGCCCGCGCCATCGGTCTGGACTTCGGACAGACCCTGAGCCTGGTGGTCCTGCCCCAGGCCGTGCGCGCGGTGATCCCCCCGCTGTTCAGCGTGCTGATCGCGCTGCTGAAGAACACGACGGTGGCCGCGGGCTTCTCGGTCATGGAGGCCGGCGCCATCCGGGCCAACCTGTCCGAACGCGGTGAACCCGCCATGGTCGGTCTCCTGTGGGTGGCCCTGGGCTTCATCATCCTGGTCGCTCTGCTCTCCCTGCTCCAGCGGCACTTTGAGAAGAAGTGGAAGGTGGCACGATGACCTCGGTACTCTTCGACGCACCCGGCCCCAAGGCCAAAGCCCGCTATCTCGTGGGCGGCGTGGTCACGCTTCTGGTGGTGCTGGGCGTCATCGCCTTCGTCGTCATCCGCTTGATCGACTCCGGGCAGTTCACCGCGGCCAAGTGGAAGATCTTCACCTTCCCCCTGGTGCAGCAGACGATCCTCCAGGCCGTCGGCGCCACGCTCTCGGCGTTCGCCCTGGCCGCGGTGCTCAGCATCGTGCTGGGCATACTGCTCATGGTCGGCAAGCTGTCCGATCATCGCTGGGTCTCCGTGCCCTGCTTCTGGTTCGTGGAGCTGTTCCGGGCCGTGCCGCTGCTGATCCTCATGATGATGATCTACTACGGTCTGCCGACCATCGGCGTGCACGGCGTGACGCCCTTCGCGGCCGTGGTCGGCGGCCTCACCCTGTACAACGGCTCGGTGCTGGCGGAGGCCTTCCGCGCCGGCATCGAGTCGCTGCCGAAGGGCCAGAAGGAGGCCGGTCTGGCGATCGGCCTGCGGAAGAGCCAGGTCATGAGCCTGATCCTCTTCCCCCAGGCGTTCCGCGCCATGCTTCCCCTGGTCCTGGCACAGCTCGTCGTGATCCTGAAGGACACGGCGCTGGGCTTCATCGTCACCTACAACGAGATCCTGTTCCAGGCGAAGTACTTCGGCTCGCAGGCGCTCTACGGCTCGCCGATCATCCCGGCCGCCATGGTGGCCGCGGTGATCTACATCGGCCTGTGCCTCATCCTGTCCGGCATCGCCAAGCTGGTCGAGATCCGGTTGCGGAAGGGCCGTAAGGGCAAGGTTCTGGACGCCAACCCGGCTCCGGGATCCACGCTGGAAGGCGGCAGCGCCGGCGCCTGACGCCGGCATCCGCGTACGCGAGAGGCCGTGACCCCTGGGGTCACGGCCTCTCTGCTGTTCCGCAGGACTCTGTTGTTCCGCCGGACTCAGTCCGAGAGCCAGGCGGTGAGCGCCGCGAGGCACGTCCGCACGGCCTGAGCGTCCACGCGCTCGTCGTCCTTGTGAGCCAGCAGCGCATCCCCCGGTCCGAAGTTCACGGCGGGGATGCCGAGTTCGGAGAAGCGCGCGACGTCGGTCCAGCCGTACTTGGGCTTCGGCTCGCCACCGACCGCGGCCACGAAGCTCGCGGCCGCCGGGTGGTTGAGGCCGGGCCGGGCGCCCGGTGCGGCATCCGTCCGCACCACATCGAAGCCCTCCATGAGCTGCTTGACGTGCAGCTCGGCGTCGTCCGCGGTCTTGTCCGGGGCGAAGCGGTAGTTGATCTCCACCACGCAGCGGTCCGGGATGACGTTGCCGGCGGTGCCTCCGTGGATGAGCACCGCGTTCAGGCTCTCGCGGTAGTCCAGCCCGTCCACCGCGACGGTGCGGGGCTGGTACGCGGCGAGCCGGGTCAGCACCGGGGCCACCGCGTGGATGGCGTTCTCCCCCATCCATGCGCGGGCCGAATGCGCGGCCACGCCGCGGGTCGTCACCTCGAAGCGGCTCGTGCCGTTGCAGCCGCCCTCCACCACGCCGTTGGTGGGTTCGAGCAGGATCGCGAAGTCACCCGTCAGCAGCTCGGGGTGGTTCTTCACGAGCCGGCCCAGACCGCTCTTGGAGGCTTCGACCTCTTCGTGGTCGTAGAAGACGAAGGTGACATCGCGCTGCGGGACCAGTTCGCCTCGGCCGATCGCGGCGGCGAGAGCCAGCTGCACTGCCACGCCGCCCTTCATGTCGACGGCGCCGCGCCCGTGGAGCACTCCCTCACCCGGAGTGCCGTCCCAGCTGCTGGGCACCGTGCCGCGGGAGCCCTCGGTACCCGGCAGGGGCACGGTGTCCAGGTGACCGGCGAGGATGACGCGTTCGGCGTGGCCCGCCGTCGTGCGCGCGACGATCGAATCGCCGTCGCGCGTCACCTCGAAGAAGTCCAGGGCCCGCAGGGCCTGCTCCACCGCGTCGGCGATGGCGGTCTCCTGATCGGAGACGCTGTTGATGTCGATCAGTGCGGCGGTGAGGAGCGAAACGTCCTGCTGAAGGTCCAGAGCGGTCATTTTTTCACTCTACCGTCACGCGGAGCCGCTGCTTTTGAGGCCGCACGACGCGCCGATAAACTGCTCGCATGACTTCCGCAGCCCCTGAGAACGCTTCCGCCCAGAGCCGCACCGCCCACGGTTTCGGCATCGCCACCATCGCCGTCCGCGGCGAGGACGCCACCGTCCTGGACGTCTGGTTCCCGGCTCCCGCCCTCGGTGAGGCCGCCGAGTCCCTGCGCTCCGTGGAGAACGCCCCGCAGGACCTGATCGAGGCGGCTGCCGCCGGGGACGACGCCGACCGCGGCACCCAGCAGCAGGTGGTCTTCGCGCAGATCGACCTGGACGAGGCCCCCGCGGACACCGCCGACGCCTACCTGCGCCTGCACCTGCTCTCCCACCGCCTCGTGGCCCCGAACACCATCAATCTGGAGGGCCTCTTCGGCAAGCTCGCCAATGTCGTGTGGACCAACTTCGGCCCGGCGCTGCCCGAGGGCTTCGAAAGCGTTCGCGCCAAGCTGCGCAAGCGCGGCAACGTCACGGTCTACGGCGTGGACAAGTTCCCGCGCATGGTCGACTACGTGGTCCCCACGGGCGTGCGGATCGCCGACGCCGACCGCGTCCGCCTGGGCGCGCACCTCGCCGAGGGCACCACGGTCATGCACGAGGGCTTCGTGAACTTCAACGCGGGCACCCTCGGCACCTCCATGGTGGAGGGCCGCATCTCGGCCGGCGTCGTGGCCGGCAACGGGACCGACGTCGGCGGCGGAGCCTCCATCATGGGCACCCTCTCCGGCGGCGGCAAGGAACGCGTCGCCCTGGGCGAGCGGGTCCTGCTGGGCGCCAACTCCGGTGTGGGCATCAGCATCGGCGACGACTCGGTGGTCGAGGCCGGCCTGTACGTCACGGCCGGGACCCGGGTCCGCCTCCACGGGCCGAAGGACGCCGACGGCGAGGAGCAGCAGCAGATCGTCAAGGCCGTGGAACTCTCCGGCGTCCCGAACCTGCTCTTCCGCCGCAACTCCAGCACGGGTGAGGTCGAGGTCCTGCCGCGCAAGGGCCAGACGGTGGAACTGAACGAGGCGCTGCACGCCAACTAGTCAGGAACGCCATTTACCATGGAGGGGGCGGGGCCACAGGCTCCGCCCCCTCTCCTGTCCCCCAACGGAAGCTCCTCGTGTCACGACGTCGCCACCTCAGGCTCTGGATCACGCTCGTCCTCCTCGCCAGCCTTGTGGCCGGAGGCATCTGGGTCGCCGTCCAGCTGACCCACTCGATCAGCGCCGACGGACCCGAACTGTGCACCACCGAGACGTCCGGGCAGAAGTTCCAGCTCACCCCCGAGCAGTCCGTCTACGCTTCGCTGATCTCCGCCGTCGGCGTCAGCCGCGAGCTCCCTCCGCGCGCCTCCTCCATCGCGATCGCCACGGCCATCCAGGAGTCGAACCTGCGGAACCTCAACTACGGCGACGCGGCCGGCCCGGATTCCCGCGGACTGTTCCAGCAGCGGCCTTCCCAGGGCTGGGGCACCGAGGCCCAGATCATGGATCCGTACTACTCCACCGCCACGTTCTACAAGGCCCTGGTGAAGGTGCCGAACTACCAGTCGATCCCGTTGACCGAGGCCGCCCAGACCGTTCAGCGCTCCGCTTTCCCCGAGGCCTACGCGGATCATGAGAGCGAAGGCCGCGCGTTCGCCTCCTCCCTGACCGGGCAGTCCCCCGCGTCCTTCAGCTGCAGCCTGGCCCCCGCGTCCGGCGCCGGTGATCCCCAGGCCGTGCGGAAGGAACTGGCGAAGGCCTTCCCGCACCTCGGACTCGACGGCTCCGGCCGCGAGGTCCGGGTGGACGTCTCCGGGACAGCGGGCTGGGCCGTGGCTCACTGGGCCGTGGCTCATGCCAAGGCGTTCGGGATCGACCGGGTGGACTACGACACGCAGACCTGGCTGCGGGAGAACCGGGACGGTTGGCGGTCCACGCATGCGCTCAGCCACCAGGTGGTCATCACCCTCGCCTCCGGGCCTGGCGCCTGACCCGAGCCCTGGCACGGGCTCCCCGCAATCCTCAAACCGGCGCAGTCCTCAAACCGATGCAGTCCTCAGACCAGCAACTCCACGATCGGCTCCAGATAGCTGCGCAGCAGCAACGGGTCCTGCGTGAGGTGGTGGCTGAGCAGCACCAGATCGGGCGCCGAGTACCAGGCCCGCGGCTCGGCGAACGGCAGCACCACGACGTTCAGGCTGAACGTCCTCGCCCGGCGTCGCACGGCTTTCTCCCGGGCTTTCACCACGGCTTCCACCTCGGCCTCGAGGACCCCGGAATGCCGCGCCTGATGCTGGGTGTGCTCGCGGACCCTCGCCTCCGCCCAGCTGTACGCCGCGCCGCGGTGCGCGCTGGCCACCCGGTGGAGCGCCGGGGACCCGACGAACTGTGCGGTCTCCAGGATGGCGGGCGACTGGGTGTGGCTGTGATGGGTCCGGAGGAGATGCTCCCACCAGGCCTCCCACTCGATCCGGAGGGCGTCGCGACCGCCCACTTCCGAGATCAGGTGGTGGTGCTCACTGCCGTGCACGCGCGGTTCGATGGGCGCCAGGGTGGGGATCCCGGCGTCGTGCATCCCCGAACTGTCCCGGAGATACAGGGCGACAAGCAACGGGAATGAGGTGCCCACGGTGATGTGCCATGGTGCAGGCTCGTCCGCCCCGGACCCTCCGGAGCCGATGGGTTCATCGACGCTCATGCAGACCTCCTGGCCCTGCCGACACCGCGGCATACGGCCCCGGCTCTCAGTGTAGATCCGCGGCCCGGCAGTGTTAATGGGCTGGGGGCTTAAACCTCGGGAGACTCCAGGCTCGCCAGATGGGCCACCAGGACGCTCCGGCACATGGACGCGTCCAGCCACTGGGTGTGCACGAGGCCGTGGAGGGACAGCCCGTCCAGCAGCGACATGAGGCGTTCCGCCTCCACCACCAGATCCTCCAGCCTCCCGTCCGGCCGGAACGCCTGGATGACCTGCCCGACGACGGCGGCCGACGCCCGGTAGCCGCGCTCGGCCTCCGCCTGCAGCCCGGCGTTCCCGCGGGAGGCCAGGCGGAACTCCGTCCTGGCGCTGCATTCGGCCGCGCTGTTCCCGTCGAGGGGCAGGAACTCCGCGAGAAGCAGGAGTGAGGCTTCCGTCAGGGCCTCCCGGTCCCCGGCTTCGACGGCCGCGTGCACGGCGGGGAGGCGGGCGCTCAGGCGCTCCTCCAACCGGTCGTGAGCCGTGGCGAAGGCGTGCTCCAGAAGCTCGGCGCTGTCCTTGAAGTAGTGCCGGACTGAACCGACCACGAGGGACGCCTCCGCGGCGACCTCCCGGAGTGACACGCGGGCCAGGCCATCGGTGGCGATGATCCGGAAGACCGCATCGGCCACATCGGCTCTTCGGGCTACTGCATTCACGACTTTCGGCACCCTTAGTTTGTAGCACACCTGCGCTTCTTCTGCGCGCTGCGATACGGTGATGCCATGACGATTTTGGTTACCGGCGGTTCCGGCTACATCGGTTCGCACACCGTCCTGGCGCTCCAGGAGGCCGGGCATGACGTGGTGGTGATGGACAATCTGTCCAATTCGAGCGAGGAGTCGCTGCGCCGGGTGGCGCAGCTCAGCGGCAAGCCGGTCCCCTTCCACCAGGTGGATCTCACCGACCCGGAAGGCCTGGACCGGCTGTTCTCCGCCTACGACTTCACCGCGGTGATCCACTTCGCGGGCCTGAAGGCCGTGGGCGAATCCGCGAGCATCCCGCTCGAGTACTACTACCGGAACGTGGCCGGCACCATCAATCTCCTCCGCGCCATGGACGCCCACGACGTGCGCAGCATCGTGTTCAGCTCGTCCGCCACGGTGTACGGGGAGCACAACCCCATCCCGTACATCGAGAAGATGGAGATCGGCGCGAGCAACCCCTACGGCCGCACCAAGGAGCAGATCGAGGACATCCTCAGTGATCTCAGCGCCGCAGACGAGCGCTGGTCCGTGGCACTCCTGCGCTACTTCAACCCGGTCGGCGCCCACCCCTCGGGCCTCATCGGCGAGGACCCGCAGGGCATCCCGAACAACCTGGTGCCGTACATCGCCCAGGTCGCGGTGGGCCGCCGCGAGAAGCTCATGGTGTTCGGCGGGGACTATGACACTCCGGACGGGACCTGCCTGCGGGACTACATCCACGTCGTGGACCTCGCCGAGGGCCACCTCGCCGCGCTGAACCACATCGCTTCCCGCACCGGCACCTTCCGCTGGAACCTGGGCTCCGGGCGGGGATCCAGCGTCCTGGAAGTGCTCCAGTCGTTCGAGCAGGCCGTCGGGCGCCGGCTCCCCTACGAGATCACCGGCCGCCGCCAGGGCGACCTCCCCGCCTTCTGGGCCGACCCCTCCTCCGCCCTGGCCGATCTCGGCTGGTCCACCACCCGGTCCCTCGACGAGATGTGCGAGGACCACTGGCGCTGGCAGAAGAACAACCCCCACGGCTACGCGTCCTGACGGCGGAGCCTCCAGCGCTTCAACGACGACGGCGGCCGCTCACCGGAAAGGTGAGCGGCCGCCGTCGTCGTTGCTGCGGAGATCAGACCGCCGGGTAGTTGCGCTCCGGGTAGCCCGTGTAGAGCTGGCGCGGGCGGCCGATCTTGGTGGCGGGATCGTTGATCATCTCGCGCCACTGGGCGATCCAGCCCGGCAGACGGCCGATGGCGAAGAGCACGGTGAACATCTTCTCGGGGAATCCCATGGCCTTGTAGATCAGGCCGGTGTAGAAGTCCACGTTCGGGTAGAGCTTGCGCTGGATGAAGTAGTCATCCGCCAGGGCCTTCTCCTCCAGGCGCATCGCGATGTCCAGCAGTTCGTCGTTGCCGCCGAGCTTGCCGAGGACCTCGTGAGCAGTCGCCTTGATGATCTTGGCGCGCGGGTCGTAGTTCTTGTACACGCGGTGGCCGAAGCCCATGAGCCGGACGCCGTCCTCCTTGTTCTTCACCTTCTCCATGTAGTCCTCCGGCTTGATGCCGTCGGCCTGGATCTGGCGGAGCATCTTCAGCACGGCCTCGTTGGCGCCGCCGTGGGCAGGGCCGAAGAGGGCGTTGATGCCGGCGGAGACGGACGCGAAGAGGTTGGCGTTGGCCGAGCCCACGAGGCGCACCGTGGAGGTGGAGCAGTTCTGCTCGTGGTCCGCGTGCAGGATGAGCAGCAGGTCCAGGGCCTTCACGATCGTGGGGTCCATGTCGTACTGCTCCACCGGAAGGCCGAAGGACAGGCGCAGGAAGTTCTCCACCAGATTCATCGAGTTGTCCGGGTACAGCATCGGCTGCCCGATCGACTTCTTGTGGGCGTACGCCGCGATGACCGGGACCTTGGCCAGGAGGCGGATCGTGGACAGCTCCACCTGCTCCTGGTTGAAGGGGTCCAGGGAGTCCTGGTAGAAGGTGGACAGCGCGGAGACTGCGGAGGAGAGCACCGGCATCGGGTGGGCATCACGCGGGAACCCTCCGAAGAAGCCCTTCAGGTCCTCGTGCAGCAGGGTGTGACGGCGGATCTTCTGGTCGAACTCTTCGAGCTCGGTGGGGGTCGGCAGTTCGCCGTAGATCAGGAGGTAGGAGACCTCGAGGAAGCTGGAGTGCTGCGCCAGCTGCTCGATCGGGTACCCGCGGTAGCGGAGGATCCCGGCGTCGCCGTCGATGTAGGTGATGGCGGACGTGGTGGCCGCCGTGTTCATGAACCCGGGGTCGTAGGTGACGGCGCCCGTGGCCTTCAGGAGCTTGGAGACGTCATACCCGTCGTTGCCTTCCACCGCGGCGATACGGGGAAGTTGCAGCTCGCCGTTTTCATGGCGGAGCGTTGCGCTCTTGTGCTCAGTCATGGAGTCTCCTTCATGGGGGCGTCGCCCCGGTAGAACTCGTGATCCAGTGGCTTCAGCGGCTGCGGGTTGGCCGTATCCGACAAAGCCAGGGCGGATTTCCCGGAGGAATCGCCAGGTTTCCAGTAACAAACTACAACCACCGGCAAGCGCTACCCTAATCGACAGCTTCTTCCCAGCAAGGCTTGCGCGGCACCTCGCGGCGGAGTAGGTGTGCGACGCCGGGGCTCAGGCGAGCAGGCGTTCGACCGCGGCGTCCACGCGCTCGTCCGTGGCCGTGAGCGCGATCCGGACGAAGCCTTCGCCGCGCCGCCCGTAGAAGACGCCGGGGCCGCACACGATGCCGCGCTCGGCCAGGCGGTCCACCGTGGTCCAGGTGTCCTCGCCCGCGGTGCTCCACAGGTACAGTCCGGCCTCGGAGTGCTGGATGTCCAGGCCGAAGTGCCGGAGGGCGGGCAGGAGACGCTCGCGGCGGCCACGGTAGAGGTCCTTCTGCGCCTGCACGTGGGCATCGTCCCCCAGCGCGATCCGCAGCGCGGACTGCACGGGCGCCGGGACGATCATCCCGGCGTGCTTGCGGGCGTTGACTTGGTTGGCGATCAGGGCGGGGTCACCGGCCGCGAACGACGCGCGGTACCCGGCCAGATTGGACTGCTTGCTCAGGGAGTAGACGGCGAGCAGACCGGACACGTCTCCCCCGCTGACCCTCTCGTCCAGCACGCTGGGGACGGCCTCGCCGCCTCGCTGCGCATCCCAGGCGTCCCAGCCCAGTTCGGCGTAGCACTCGTCGGAGGCGACCACGGCGCCCTGTGCCCGCGCCTGGTCCACCACCTTCTTGAGCCGTTCGGCCGTGCGGACCTCGCCGGTGGGGTTGCCCGGGGAGTTCAGCCAGACCAGTCGCACCTTGGCGCGTGTGGCGGCGTCCAGCTCGTCGAGGTCATCGGCGGCGATCGGGGTGGCGCCCACCAGCTGGGCGCCGATGTCATACGTGGGGTAGGCGACGCTCGGCCGCACCACGACATCGCCGGGCTTCAGACCCAGGAAGAACGGCAGCCAGGCGACCATCTCCTTGGACCCAACGGTGGGCAGCACGGCGTCGGGATTCAGCCCTGCGACGTTCCGGCGGCGTTCGAACCAGTCGACCACGGCTTCGCGGAGCGCCGGGGTGCCGTGCACCGTGGGATACCCGTGAGCGTCGGCCGCGGCCGCGAGAGCGTCCTGGATGAAGGCCGGCGTCGGATCCACGGGAGTGCCGATGGACAGGTCCACCACACCGCCCGGGTGCTGCGCCGCCTTGGCACGGTAAGGCGCCAGGGCCTCCCAGGGGTACTCAGGAAGACTCAGACCGAAGTTCTCGGAGGGAAACGCCATCGTCGCGGAACTCAGTCCTGGTTCTGCGGAGGGAGGGCCGAGATGAAGGGGTGGTCCGTGCCCGTGTTGCCGACCTTGGCGGCGCCGCCGGGCGAACCGAGGTCGACGAAGAACTCGACGTTGGCCTTGTAGTACTCGCTCCACTCGTCGGGGACGTCATCCTCGTAGTAGATGGCCTCGACGGGGCAGACCGGCTCGCAGGCGCCACAGTCGACGCACTCGTCCGGGTGGATGTAGAGGGAACGCTCGCCTTCGTAGATACAGTCGACCGGGCATTCCTCAATGCAGGCCTTGTCCTTCACGTCCACGCAAGGCTGCGCGATTACGTACGTCACGTTCCCATATTCCTTCCGATAACGGTGCCCGTGTCCCGCAGGCGTTCCTCCGTTGGACTCCACTGTATTACCCCGGAGGTCACTTCACCGAAGAGGATGACGCCGCTCTACGATGGAGGCGTGTCGTTCTCCACCCTTCGCGGCGTTCCCCTGCTGCTCAGCGCCCCCTTGGGCACCCGGGTGGTCGTGCGTTTCCGGCTCGACGACGGCGCCCTCAGCGACGCTCTTGGCGAGCTGACCGCGCGGGACGGCGCCGCCGTCGTGAGTCCGCGGGTCGTCATCACGGGCAGGACCGGCGAGATCAGCATCCCGCTGGACCGCGTGACCCTGGCCAAGCCCGTCCCAGCGCCGCCGGCGCGCCGTGCGCCGCGATTCTGACGCTGGTCCCGGACGGCATCCGGGGTCGCCGGCCTGGGCCGTCAGCCCAACAGGATCCTGAGGAAGAAGAACGATCCGATCAGGAAGACCCCGGCGAACACCATGGTGCAGCCGAGCATGGCCTTGCTCGTCTTCTCGATCACATAGGACTCACTGGGTTTCTGCGGGTTGACGCAGATCTCGAGGGCGCTGCCCAACGGGTACGGCGTCGGTCCGCCCCGCAGGCCACGCCCCTGGAGCACCCGGCCTTCGGGGCCCTGGTACTGGTAGATCGGGAAGTACCGCACCCGGCCGTCCGTGCCATCGCCGACTCCGGGACCCAGCTTGTGGCCGACCACCACGGCCTGCACGTGCGGCCACTCGCGCATGCCGCGCTCCCGCCGTCGTAAAGCGAACATCTGGACCACGGAGACGACCACCATCAGGACGACGAAGGCTCCCCAGATGCTCCAGGCGATGATCTGAACGGTGGACATGGGCAGTTCCTCTCTTCACCGGATCCGTGGCTCACGCCGGGACCCCTTTCCGTCCGGATGGGCAGGTCTCCCCATCCACCTGACATGCGCGGGCCGGTCGGTCCCGGTAGCGTGGCTCACAGTACACGCACCGTCCAGAACACGACCGGCAGAAAAGGCACCATGAAGAAGACCTCCATCTGGCCCGCAATGGCGCTCGTCCCCCTGCTCGCGGCGTGCGCACCGACCATTCCGCTCCCCGCTCCGGCCTCAAGCCAGCCGAGCGAGGCCGCCACCACGCCGGTGGACGAATCCTCGCCTTCCGACAGCGCCGGGAGCCCCTCCGCGAGCACCGGCGCCCTGAGCCTGAAGGAAGGCTGCGAGAAATTCAACGCCCTGGATGAGAAGCTCGCCGGTCTGCAGCCGACGGACAAGAAGGGGCTTCTCGATCTCTGGGACGAATTCGATCAGGCCTCCGACGCCGTTCCCTACGATCTGCAGGGACTGTACAAGTCCATGAGCATCGTGGTGCTGGCGTACCAGGGCAAGGCCGCCGGTGAGGGCGACGGCCCCAGCAAGCAGGACAAGGACCTCGTGTCGCAGCACTTCCTGCGCGCCTCCGGGCTCTGCACCCCGGAGGGCGTCACGCTCACCCTCAAGGTGCTCTGACCGGCCCTTCCGAACGTTACGACGCCGGCGGAAGCACCGTCACGGCGCCGACGATCTCGCGCAGGAGTTCCGTGCGCGGCTCCACCGACTCGTCGAACACCGGCCACACCGTCACGAGGCCGAGGAACGACCCGTTCTGCACCATCCCGACGCAGGAGACGATCCGCGGCGCCTCCTCGTCGCCCGCGGGCAGCTTGAGCATGACGACGTAGGCTGCCTTCCCGTCGCCGTTCAACGCGCCCTCGGTGAGCTGCGAGGCATTCATCTCGGTCAGGTAGTAGTCACCTTGACGGTGCGCCCACAGATTGGCGCCGGCGACGTCGACGGGGATGTTCCGGTCCTGGTACAGGGTGACCAGGACGTTTCCGGGAAGGCCGTACTGCTCGGTCAGCGGCCCGCCCGTGGACTCGTCCAGCGTGAGGGTGTGCTCGGGGAACTCGGCCCGGAAGCCGAGCGGGGAGTCGATGTTCACGGTCATGATGCGATTCTCCTTGAGGACTGACTACTCGGAAACAGCCTATCGGCGCAGCTCACCAGCCACCTGACCCCGTCTGGTCCTTGCCGTTCACCACGTCCAGCCGGCCGTCGTTGGGCACTTTGTAGTAGGTGACCACGTTCTGGGTGACCTTGGCCTCGGTGCTGACCTTGGCCTCCACCACCTTGGCGTCCACCTTGAACTCGTTCTTGTTCGTGACCACCTCGTTGACCTGGACCGTGGCGGAGCCCGCGTCGTAGAGCCTGGAGAGGTCCCCTGCCACCCCTGCGGTGTCGTTCGACGCCGCATGCTGCAGGTACTGCTGGATCAGTTGCTGGTTCTCCTGGGTGTAGGGGATGTCGATCTTGACCGACCCCTGGGTCCCGGTGGTGGTCGTGGAGCTCGCGGACAGCCCGTTGTCCGCGCCCTTGACGGAGTCCTTCACACCTTGTGCCACGGTGCCCTCGACGGCCACGGAGACCGACTTGATGTTGTGGTCCTTGTCCCAGTTGACCGTCAGGCCGCCTTTGCCGTCTGCCTCGAAGCGCCGGCCGTCCAGATCGAGGTTGCCCTTGGCGGAGAACTCGCCGGAACCCTTGGAGGTGCCGTCCGAGAGATTGTGCTCGTACGCCAGATCGAGCTTCGCGCTTCCGGAGGCGCTTCCGGCCTTGCCTTCGGCCTCGAGCGAGAGCGAGCCCTTCAGACGGTCCACATGGCTCGAGGCGCCGTTCTTGTCCGCGGCGTTGTCGATCGTGTCCAGCACGTACTTCGGGGCGTTCGTGGTGGCGTCCACGGCCTTGTCGAAGCTGTCCGGCGGCAGATCCGTGACCATCTGGGTGCGGGCCTTCATCGCCTCCTCCAGGGAGGCGAACTTGTACTCGCGGGACATCTCGCCGTTGAGCGTGGCGCCCAGTTCACCCGTGGGGTTGTTGGCGCCGATGCCGAGCTTCCCGGAGACCCTGAGGGTGGCGGAACCGTCGGCGTTCTGCACGACCTCCGCGCTCACACCCACGCCTCCGTGCACCCAGGCCACCCGGAGGTTGGCGTCGGCCTTGAGGGATTCCTTGTAGACCGGGATGGTGCGCTTGGCCTCGTCCTGCAGGAACTTCCGGGCCTGCTCCTGCGCGGAGTCGGGCACGCCGCCGTCGAGCTTCATGATGAGCGCCGCGGTGGCCGGATTGCTCAGGAGGTACTTCTTGTCCTCGTCGGACAGGGCGTTCCACCAGGCCGCCTGCTGCGCCGGCGTCGCGTGGGAGATGTCCTCCAGGGATTTCGTCAGTTCCTCGGGGGACGTCTTCTGGACTCCGCCCGGGCCGCCACCGGTTCCGGCGCCTGAGGAGTTGGAAGCGTCTTCCTGCTCCTTCGCCTGGGCGGTGAGCGTCTTCGCGTTCTGGCTCAAGGCGTTGATGGCCTTCTCCAGCATCGGCTGGTACTCACTGCTCCAGCTCTGCAGGAACCGGCGCGCGTCCTGGCCCTTCCACGGCGAGTTCATGATCTCGGCCTGGAGATTCCTGGTCCGGGATTTCAGCAGTTCCGCCGATTTGTCCATGGCGCTGGACAGTTCCCGGAGTCTGGCGACATCCGCTCCGTAAAGGCCCATCAGTTCGTTCCTCCCCGCGCCGGGCATCCCCTGGCCACCGTATTGATCCAGTCGACAGCCTTTCACGACAAAGGCGCCGTGCGCCATGGGGATAACTCCCCATGGCGCACGGCGCCCAGGTCAGGCGGGAATCAGGAACGCGCGCGGGCCCTGGCGGCCTTCAGGCGCTCGTTGGAGTCCAGGATCACCTTGCGGATGCGGATGTCCTCGGGGGTGATCTCCACGCACTCGTCCTCGCGGGCGAATTCGAGGGATTCCTCCAGGGTCAGCTCGCGCGGCGGCGTGAGGTTCTCGAAGGAGTCCGAGGAAGCCGCACGCATGTTGGTGAGCTTCTTCTCCTTGGTGATGTTGACGTCCATGTCATCGGCGCGGGAGTTCTCGCCGACGATCATGCCCTCGTACACCTCGGAGGTGGGCTTCACGAAGAAGGAGCCACGCTCCTGCAGGTTGATCATGGCGAACGGCGTCACCACACCGGCGCGGTCGGCCACCATGGAACCGTTGGTGCGGTACTCGATCGGGCCGGCCCACGGCTCGTAGCCCTCGGCGATGGAGGAGGCGATGCCGGCGCCACGGGTGTCCGTGAGGAACTTGGTGCGGAAACCGATCAGGCCACGGGCCGGAACGATGAACTCCATGCGGCACCAGCCGGTGCCGTGGTTGGCCATGTTGGTCATGCGGCCCTTGCGGGCGGCCATGAGCTGCGTGACGGCGCCGAGGAACTCCTCCGGCACGTCGATGGTCATGTGCTCCATCGGCTCGTGGACCTTGCCGTCGATGGTCTTGGTGACCACCTGCGGCTTGCCCACGGTCAGCTCGAAGCCCTCACGGCGCATCTGCTCCACGAGGATGGCCAGCGCGAGCTCGCCACGGCCCTGGACCTCCCAAGCGTCGGGACGCTCGGTCGGCAGGACGCGGAGGGAGACGTTACCGATCAGTTCCTTGTCCAGGCGGTCCTTGACCTGACGGGCCGTCACCTTGGCGCCCTTGACCTTGCCGGCCAGCGGGGAGGTGTTGATACCGATGGTCATGGAGATCGCGGGGTCGTCCACCTTGATGAGCGGCAGCGGCTGCGGGTTCTCCAGATCGGTCAGGGTCTCACCGATGGTGATGTCCTCGATACCGGCGACGGCGACGATCTCACCCGGGCCGGCGGACTCGGCCGGAACGCGCTCCAGTGCCTTGGTGGCCAGGAGCTCGGTGATCTTGACGGTCTTGAGGGTGCCGTCCTGACGGGCCCAGGCGACCTGCTGACCCTTGCGGAGGGTGCCGTTATAGATGCGGAGCAGCGCCAGACGGCCCAGGGAACGGGGAGGCGTCCAGGTTGGTCACGTGGGCCTGCAGCACGCCGTCCGGGTTGTAGGTCGGCGCCGGGATGTGATCGATGATCGTCTTGAAGAGCGGCTCCAGGTCCTCGTTCTCCGGAGCGGTGCCGTCGGCCGGCTGCTCGGTGGAGGCACGCCCCACCTTGGCGGCGGCGTAGACCACGGGGACCTCGAGGACCTTGTCCAGGTCCAGGTCCGGAACCTCGTCGGCCAGGTCGGAGGCCAGGCCCAGGAGGAGGTCCATGGACTCGTGGACGACCTCTTCGATACGGGCATCGGGACGGTCGGTCTTGTTGACCAGGAGGATGACCGGCTTGTGCGCGGCCAGCGCCTTGCGGAGCACGAAGCGGGTCTGGGGCAGCGGGCCCTCGGACGCGTCCACGAGCAGCACGACGCCGTCGACCATGGACAGACCGCGCTCCACCTCGCCACCGAAGTCGGCGTGGCCGGGGGTGTCGATCACGTTGATGGTGATGGTCTCGCCGTTGGAGGCGGGACCGTTGTAAGCCACCGTGGTGTTCTTGGCCAGGATGGTGATGCCCTTTTCACGTTCAAGGTCACCAGAGTCCATGACGCGGTCCTCGACCTCGCCGTGGGAGGCGAAGGAGTTCGTCTGACGGAGCATGGCGTCCACGAGCGTGGTCTTGCCATGGTCAACGTGGGCGACGATTGCGACATTGCGCAGATCAGAACGCGAGGCAGTGTTTTCGGACATGCGGTTTTCGACTCGTTTCAACGACGACAAGACAGTGAATTCCGTGCCCGCGGATCACTTGTCCAGCGACGGGGCACAAAGCAGGGGGAGGACACCACAGCCCTTCCACGACAATTCTACCGGTTGGAGCAAGGGCTCTGGGACCAGCCGGGAATCCCGCGGCGGGACGGGCCTCGGGCCGCCCCCTTCCGTGCCCCGGACCGGCACTGGCGCGTCCTCCGACGTCAGGGGCGCCATGCCCTCTCGCGCGGGGTTCCAGGTCGTGATCATTTCGATACGCCCACCGACTGGTCAAACCCCTTCCACGGGCCCCACACTGAGTGAGAGCCCCCTCGTCTAAGGAATCCCGTGAACATCGCCTTCCGTCGCGTCGCACTCTCCGCGGCCGTGCTCGCCCTCGTGGCGGGCTCCGTCGTCGTCAGCGAGAAGGCCCCCCTCTCCCCCGCTCACAGGTCCCCCGGTCAGATGGCCGCGGGCGGAGTCGGCGCAGGGCGCGGGACCGCCGTCGTCGCCCTGACCGGGCCGGACGGCGTGCGGAAAGGCACCGCGCTCCTCGTGGGCGACTCCCAGTCGGCCGGAGCCGCCGGTGTCCCCGGCGAGGACACCTGGCCGCGGCGCGGACTCGCCTCGCTCGGCTACTCGGTCACGTGGGTCGGGGCAGGCGGCACCGGGTACGCCGCGACCAGGCCTCGGTCCGGGAACTACCTTCAGTCGTACCGGCACGGCGCCTGGAAGCTCCCGCCGTTCGCGCCGGAGCTGATCGTGTTCCAGGGCGGCGGCAACGACGCCGGCCAGGGCAAGCAGCTCTCCGAGGTCTCGCAGAACGCCCGGCAGCTGGCGTATCTGATGCACCGTCGCTATCCCGGTTCCCGGCTCGTGATGGTGGGCGTGCTCTCCCGCTCGGCGAACGACGGCGGAGGGCGCCGCCTGGTGGTCGACTCGATGCTGGCGGGGGTCGCCGAGGAACTGCGGGCCCCGTTCGTGGATCCCGGCGGCTGGGTGTCCACGTATGGACTCCAGAACGACATGGCGGACGGAGTGCACCTGAAGGCGAGCGGCCATCAGCGCCTGACGCCGGTGTTCGCGGAGCACCTGGCCCGGGCGCTGGAAGGCCGTTGAGCGCCCCCGGTTGCTGAACTCTCCAGCCCGCTGAACGCCCCAGGCCGCTGACACGCGACCGCGGACCGGGACGGAACAGGGCGGGATGCGTACGACACCGCGGCCCTTCAACACCGAAGGCCGGAGCCCCACCGCATGCGGTGGGGCTCCGGCCTCTGCCGGTTTCCAGGTCTCAGGCGACCTCAGGCGGCAGCAGCAGAGTGGCGCCCGGGATGGCGTCAAGCAGCCTCCGGGTGTAATCCTGCTGCGGGTTCTCGAACACGTCGTCCGTCGTGCCGGTCTCCACGAGCTTGCCACGCTCCATGACGCAGACTTCGTCGGCGATCTGGCGGACCACCGCGAGGTCGTGCGTGATGAAGAGGTAGGTCAGACCCAGATCGGACTGCAGGTTCGCGAGCAGGTTGAGCACCTGATCCTGAACGAGCACGTCAAGGGCGGACACCGCCTCGTCACAGATGATCACTTCGGGATCGAGCGCGAGAGCGCGGGCGATCGCCACACGCTGACGCTGACCGCCGGAGAGCTCATTCGGGTACCGGGTCATCGCCGACTGCGGCAGCGAGACCTGGTCCAGCAGCTGCCGGACCTTCTTCTCGCGGCTGGCCTTGTCGCCGACCTTGTGGGTGCGCAGCGGCTCTTCGATGGTCCGGTAGATGTTGTACATCGGGTCCAGCGAACCGTACGGGTCCTGGAAGATCGGCTGCACACGCCGGCGGAACTTGAACAGCTCCGCTGCGCTCAAAGTCGAGGTGTCCACGCCGTCGAAGATGATCTTGCCGCTGGTGGGCTTCAGCAGGTTCAGGACCATCTGGGCGACGGTCGACTTGCCGGAGCCGGACTCACCGACGATCGCGGTGGTGGTGCCGCGCTTGACGGTGAAGCTGACATCGTCCACCGCGGTGAAGTCCGTGCTGCGTCCGAAGCCCGAGCGCAGCTTGAAGACCTTCTTGAGGTTCTCGATCTTCAGGACCTCGTCCGGCTTGCCCTTCTCGTGCACCACTTCCGTGGGAGCAAGGAGGTCGACGGCTTCCACCCCTACCTCCTTGGCCACCTGGATGCGCCGGGAGGACAGCGACGGAGCCGCGGACACGAGGCGCTTGGTGTACGGGTGCTGCGGGTTGCGGAGAAGCTCGAGCGACGGCCCGGACTCGACCACCTGGCCCTTGTACATGACGACGACCTTCTGCGCACGCTCGGCCGCAAGACCGAGGTCGTGCGTGATCAACAGCACGGCGGTGCCGAGTTCCGACGTCATCCGGTCGAGGTGGTCCAGGATCTGGCGCTGGACCGTCACGTCGAGCGCCGAGGTGGGCTCGTCCGCGATCAGCAGACGCGGCTGGCACGAGAGGCCGATGGCGATCAGCGCACGCTGGCGCATGCCGCCCGAGAACTCGTGCGGGAACTGCTTGGCACGCCGTTCGGCGTCCGGCAGTCCTGCCTCGGCGAGCACCTTCGCCACGTCCTTGGGGCCGCTCGGCAGACCATTGGCCTTGAGCGTCTCCTTGACCTGGAAGCCGATCTTCCACACCGGGTTGAGGTTGGACATGGGGTCCTGAGGCACCATGCCGATGGAGTTGCCGCGCAGTTCGATCATGCGCTTCTCACTCACATGAGTGATGTCCTCCCCATCGAAGATGATCTGGCCGGCGGACACCCGTCCGTTGCCAGCCAGCAGGCCGATGGCGGCCAGGGCCGACGTCGACTTGCCCGAGCCGGACTCGCCGACGATCGCGACGGTTTCGCCCGGCATGACCGTGAAGTTGGCGTTCCGGACCGCGTCGACCTCTCCGTGGCTGGTGCGGAAGGTGATGGCGAGGTCTTTGATCTCCAGGAGCGGACGCTGTGCGTCCGCACCGCTTTCTCGGATCTGAATGTTCTGAGTCATGGGAGCTCCTGTCACCGCTTCCGTGCTTTGGGGTCAAGCGCATCGCGCAGGGCGTCACCCAGCATCATGAAACTCAGCACGGTGAGAATCAGGGCGAAGGAGGGCCACAGCAACGGCCAGGGGTTCGAGCGCAAGGACGCCTGAGCACTCTGGATGTCGTTGCCCCAGCTCATCGCGCTCGGAGGCAGACCGATGCCGAGGAAGGACAAGGTGGATTCCGCCGCGATGAAAGTACCGAGCGAAATGGTCGCGACCACGATCACCGGCGCCATGGCGTTGGGGATCACGTGGCGCAGGAGCGCCCGGAATCGCGAGACACCCAGCGACCGCGCCGAGGTGATGAAGTCGGCGTTCCTGACCTCGATCACCGCGCCACGGGTGATGCGGGCGACCTGAGGCCAGCCGAACAGGGCCAGGATGACCACCAGGGTCCATGCCGTACGGGACGAACGGAACATGGGGAGCTGCATCACGACGATCGCGCCCAGGATCATGGGCAGTGCGAAGAAGATGTCGCTGATGCGGGCCAGGACCGCGTCGACCCAGCCACCGTAGTAGCCGGCCAGGGCGCCGATCGCACCGCCGAGAAGGACCACGGCGAGGGTGGTGAAGACACCCACCGTCACCGAGTTCTGCGTGCCGAAGATCACACGGGCGTAGACATCGCAGCCCTGCTGGGTGAATCCGAGTGGATGCCCTGCGGTCGCCGGTCCGTTGGAGTTCTCCAGCAGGCACCGGTCGTCGGCCGGGTTCAGCGGCGAGAAGAGGCTGGGGAACAGGGCCACGAGGACCACCAGGAGGATCAGGAAGGCCGAAAGGATGAAGAGCGGCTGACGGCGCAGGTTCCGCCAGGCTTCCTTCCAGAGGCTGGACGGAGCCGCGCCCTCGTCCACCTTGTCCGTGGCCTGGAGCGGCGTCTCGTCCAGCGGCGCGACGAAGTGCGGGATGGTCTGCGGACGCGGAGTCGCGTTCATGTTCGGAATGTCGTTCTCAGGAGTCATAACGGATCCTCGGGTCGAGCCAGGCATAGAGCAGGTCCACTACGAGGTTGGAGATGCAGTACACCAGCACCAGCAGCGTGACGATGGACACCACGGTCGGTCCCTCACCGGAGAGGACCGCACGGTAGAGCCTGTTGCCCACACCGGGCACGTTGAAGATGCCTTCCGTCACGATCGCGCCGCCCATGAGCGAACCGAGGTCGGCGCCCAGGAAGGTGACCACCGGGATCAGCGAGTTCCGGAGGATGTGGACGGTGACCACGCGGGACCGCGAGAGGCCCTTGGCCGTGGCGGTGCGGACGTAGTCGGCGTTCATGTTCTCGATGACGCTCGTGCGGGTCAGACGGAGCACGTACGCGAAGGACACCAGGCCCAGGACGAGCGCCGGAAGAATGAGGTCTTCGAAGGGGGCGCCGGCGCCGACGGTCGGTTTGGCCCATTTGAGCTGAACACCGATGAAGAACTGCATCAGGAAGCCGAGAACGAAGATCGGGATGCCGATCACGATGAGGGAGGCCACCAGGACGGTGCCGTCGAAGATCTTGCCCTTGCGCAGGCCGGCGAACAGGCCGAACAGGACGCCGAAGACGGCCTCGAAGACCAGCGCCATGATGGCGAGCCTCGCCGTGACCGGGAAGATCTCGCCGAGAACCGCGGCGATCGGACGACCGGAGAAGTCCTGTCCGAGGTCGAACGTGAAGATGCTCTTGAGGTAGAGCAGGTACTGGACGAAGAACGGCTGATCCAGGTGGTACTGCACGCGCAGCTGAGCCGCGACGGCGGGGTTGACCGGCTTGTCGCCGAACAGCGCGGCGATCGGGTCACCGGGAAGGCTGAAGACCAGGTAGTACACCAGGAAGGTGGCGCCCAGGAAGACGGGAATGAGCTGCAGGAAGCGTTTGAGGATGTAGCTAACCACGGGGTCAACCCACCTCTCCGGAGTTGTGCTCCGCTGTGCGGGAGATGGATGTGTTCATCAAGGAACCTTATTTCGAAACATGAGAACGACGGCGGAGCCGTGCCGTCCAGCGGCCGGCGGGCTCCGCCGTCGTCGTCTTCAGGTGTTACTTGGCGGTGATGTTGTAGTACAGCGGAACGCCGTCCCAGCCGTAGTCCACGTTGGTCACCTTGGTGCTCCAGCCGCCCTGGGCGACCTGGTACCAGAGCGGGATCGCCGGGAGATCCTGCAGCAGCATCTCCTGAGCCTTGTTCATGGTCTTGTTGCCCTCCTCGACCGAGGTGGCGCCCAGACCCTCGTTCAGCAGCTTGTCGAACGCCGGGTTGTCATACCGGGCGTCGTTCGATCCGGCGCCCTTGGCGTAGATCGGGCCGAGGAAGTTGTAGAGCGACGGGTAGTCGGCCTGCCAGCCGGCGCGGATGCCGCCGGTCAGGGTGCCCTTCGTGGCGTCGTTACGGGCTTCCTTGAAGGTGGCGTAGGGCTTGCCCTCCGCCTTGATGCCGAGGTTGTTCTTCAGCTGGTTGGTGACAGCCTCAACCCACGCCTTGTGACCGCCCTTGTCCGCGTTGTACGCGATGGTGAAGGTCTGGTTCGGGTCCCACTTCTCGATGCCGTCGGCCTTCGTCCACAGTTCCTTGGCCTTGGCGGCATCGAACTTCAGGTTCTCAGAACCCGGCAGGGAGTCGGAGTAGCCGGACAGCACCGGTGCGGTGAAGTCCTTGGCCGGCTGGCGGCCGTCGTGGAAGATGACCTTGGTGATCTCGGGCCGGTTGATGGCCATGGAGATCGCCTGGCGGCGCAGCTTGCCTGCTTCACCGGACCAGCCCTTGAGGTAGTACGGGATGGCGATGGTCTGGTTGCCCGCGTAGGGCTTCTCGATGTTCCGGTCCGGCAGATCGGTCTTGAAGTTCGCGATCGCGCTGGTCGGGATGGTCTGGAGCACGTCCAGGTTGTCCCCGACGAGGTCCTGGTAGGCCGCCTCGTCGTTCTGGTAGATCTTGAAGACCACGCCGCCGTTCTTCGGCTTGCGCGGGCCGTCGTAATCCGGGTTCGGAACGAGCTTGATCTGGACGTTGTGCTGCCAGCCGGAGTCATCCAGCTTGTACGGGCCGTCACCGACCGGCTTCTCGCCGAAGCCCTTCGGGTCCTTGATGGCGCCCGAAGGCAGCGGCATGAAGGCGGAGTAGCCGAGACGCAGCGGCCAGTCAGACTCCGGCTGGGCCAGCTCGACCGTGAAGGTGGTGTCATCCACGACCTTCAGGCCGGACATCTTGTCCAGGGTGGAACCTTCCTTGTTCACCTCGTCGAAGCCCTTGATGCTCTCGAAGAAGTAGGAGCTCAGCTGGGCGTTCTTCGCAGCAGCACCGAAGTTCCAGGCGTCCACGAAGCTCTTGGAGGTGATGGCCTCGCCGTTCGTGAACTTCTTGCCCGCACGGAGCTTGATCGTGTAGTGCTGGGCGTCCTTGGTCTCAATGGACTCTGCGAGCTCATTGACCGGCTTGCCGGTGGGATCGTAGCTGACCAGACCCGCGAAGATGAGGTCGATGATCTTACCGCCGCCGACCTCGTTGGTGCCGGCAGGCATCAACGGGTTCTGGGGCTCGGATCCGTCCACCGTGATCACCTTGGTGGTGTCGCCGCCACCGTTGGAGCCGCCAGCGGTGGTGCCGCCGCCACCACAGGCCGTGAGGGCCAGTGCAGCGATGGCCGCCAGGCCCAGTGCTTTGGAAGTGCGCGAGAAACGCATTCCGCCTCCTTTGGAGTTCCTGAGTAGAGATGGGGAATCTCACGGATTCCCATGAACGAGGTCCAGGACACACAGGTGTGACTTGGCCTACATAACGTGAAAGCTTAGCTTGATTTTGTCCACCCAGTGGGCATCCGTTGCCAAACCGTGATCCTCAAACCGGCCCTTTGTTACGTCACCGCGGGAAGTTGACTTGATTGTCACCTCGAATGACGCAATACGTCCGGCGTTCGCCATTTCTCCACCACTTCTCCGCGGGTTTGTCGAAGGCCCAGTTCAGCGGCCCGAGCCGGTTCAGACCCTTGTCAAAGGGAAGTGGTCTCCGGCGGGAAGCACCACCTCGATGCGGTCGCCGGTGGACAGCTCTCCCCCGCGCGAGACGATGCCCATCACGCCCGCCAGTCGGATCGGACGGCCCTCCCGATCAACTTTCAGGACCTGCTTCAGCAGCCCCTTCTGGAAGCCGTTGATCTGCTGGCAGGGGTTCCTCAGGCCCGTCACCGTGACGACGGTCTCACCCATGAGCAGCCGGGTCCCCACCGGAAGGGACAGCAGATCCACTCCCTTCGTGGTCAGGTTCTCCCCCAGATCTCCCGGCTTGACCGGGAAGCCGGCCGCCCGCAGGTCCTCGAAGAGCTCGGCCTGGATCAGATGCACCTGACGGAGGTTGGGCTGGGAGGGATCCGCCGCCACCCGCGAGCGGTGCTGAACAGTCACCCCACAGTGGGCGTCCCCTTCGACGCCCTGCCCCTCCAGGAGACGGAGCGAGTCGACGGTCTCCTTGGAGAAACCATGCACAGGACTCCGATGCAGAGCCACGACGTGGCCGGACACATTCATCCCCGCCCGCCCTTCTCATTGCCGCGGCGGTAATTACCGGTGGCCCGGGCCAGGAGCTGCTGCCGGGCGTCCTCATCCGACCGTGCCAGGCGGGCCGCCAGATCCTGCGCCCGGCCTCCTGCGACGGTCACGACCAGTCGTCCACTGCGACGGATCAGGATCTTCCCGTCCTTGGTCTCGCTGTAGTCGAAGGGGTCATCGAGGAGGCTCACGGAGCCAGCCTAGGATACGGCGGGTCCCTGTGGAAGAGCACCCGGCCGGCACCTGCGGAAGGCCGACCGTGCGACATCGGTTCACGTCCCGGGCGCCTTTCCCTCGGCGGTCAGGCCTTCAGCAGTTCGTCCGCCAGCGAGGTCCGGCGGTAGAAGACCTCCCGGCCCCGCCGGTACGCCTCCAGCAGCCGCGCCGCGGACAGCACCTTGAGATGTTCGCTGACGGTGGCGGGCGAGATGTCCAGGTGCCGCGCGAGGTACTTGGTCGTCATGGGGATGTCCAGCTGAGCCAGCACGGCTGCGCGCGTGCCGCCCATCAGATCGGACAGCGCGCAGGCGTCCCGTCCGCCGTCGCGCACTTCCCAGAGGGAGCCCACGCCGCGGGGCGCATAGCTGACGGTCGGCGTGTAGGGACGGGCGTTGAGCAGGACCGTTCCCGGCCAGGCGAAGACACAGGGGATGAGGGTCAGGCCTGGGCCGGCGGGATCGACCGCGGGGTCGCAGCTCGTGCCGGAGAAGACGTCGCAGCTCTTGCCCACGAAATCGAGCCCCTCGTCCACCCGCAGCACCTGGGGGTGGAGGGTCCTCAGCACCTCGTCGAGGCCGCCGCGGGAGAGCAGACGGAGCCGGTAGTCGATGTCGGCCACCTGCAGCGCATGGATGCGCTCCCAATGAGGTTCGACGGCGAGCCGCCAGACCCATTCGACGGCGTCGCACAATTCCTCGATCACCCGGTGCGGCTCGGCTTCGAAGGCGTCCAGGATCGCGGGGGCGGCCGGGTGATCGGCCACCGAGCGGATGATCCGCAGGTCATGCAGCAACAGATTCGCGTCCTGATTCAGCACGCGGTCTTTGCTGTCCTGGAAGCTCTCATCCCGCGACGGCGTGGGGGTCAGCCCGTCCAGGATGTGGCCGTTGGCCGTGATGAAGGCCCGGAGCACGTCCCATTTCCGTGCGGCGCCGGGGCTCGCGGTCAGGACCTGTTTGGACTCGGCGATCCACCGCCGGTGCATCGGCACCCCTTTGGCGAGCGTGAGCACCGAGGTGACCGCTTCCCACCAGGGCGAGACGCAGAAACGGATCCGGGTGAGGTCCGCCGGGGTCAGTTGCAGCAGCATGGCTTGAGACTAATACGGTGCGCCGTCGGCCTCGATGATTCGGCCTGAGCCGAATCGAGGACTCCACCGGCCGGCCCACGAACACTGGGGACATGGTCACTTCACCCCTTCACTCCAGCCCATCCCTCCGCCGTCGCCTGTTCCCGTCCCTCGCCCGCTTCATCCCCCGGCACACCCTCCAGCCTTCCCTTTCCCCGCGCGAGCGGGACCTGCTCCGCGACCGTCTGGATCTCGAGTACCGCGCACGGAAGGAGGCCGAGACCGTCCGCCGCGAAGTCGAGCTGGCGCGTGCTCAGGCGCGCACCGTCATCCACTGAATTCCAGCGGCCGGGATCCAGGCCGCGCCTGTTCTACTATCGAACGTGTGAGTGAGACGAGCACGCCCGGATCCCAGACTCTCAGCCGCGGCATCCGCCTGCTGGAGATCATCGCCGCGTCCGACCGTCCGCCGACCATCGCGGAACTGGCCGCGGCGCTGGACGTCCACCGCTCCGTCGCCTACCGGCTCCTCCTCACTCTGGAAAGTCATGGCCTGGCGACCCGTGACGCCTCCGGCAGGGTGGTGCTCGGCGCCGGTCTGGCCGCTCTCGCCGCGGGCGTGTCCCGCGACCTCCAGCAAGCCGCTCTCCCCGAGCTCAACGCGGTGGCCAACGAACTCGGGATGACCTGCCTCCTCGCCGTCCAGCTGGACCACGAGGAGGCGGTCACCCTGATCAGCGCATCACCGCGGCAGACCGTGGCCGTGGTCTCCTACCGCCCCGGGCACCGTCACCCCATCACCCGCGGCGGACCCGGAAAGGCGATCCTGCTCTCCCTCCCGGCCGAAGCCTGGCCCGACGACGTCGACGAGCAGCTCCGCGCAGAGATCGACCTCAGCCGGCGGCGCGGGTACGCGGTGAGCCACGACGAGGTGGTCCCGTCCCTCTGGTCCGTCGCGGTGCCGCTGACCCTCCCGGGCCAGCCGCCGGCGTCGATCGCCGTCATCCACGTCTCGCTCCCCCACGAGGAGGACGGCATCGCCGAGCGGCTCAAGGCCGCGGGCGAGCGGATCGCCCGCGCGTACGGGGCCTGAGCGCGCTCCGCCCTTAAGGACTCTGCCCCTCAGTACTCTGCTCTTCAGGACACCTGCTGCCCAGGCCGCCGAACCCGTCAGGAGTGCGAGGGCTTCGGGCAGGCCTGCGCGAAGAATCCGGCCAGTTGGTCCCGAGCCGTGAGCGGAAGGACCTGCGCGACGTACTGGTCGGGGCGGACCACGACGATCACGCCGTCCCGGTCGATGCCGCGGGCGTCGAAGACGTCATGCTGCGGATCGGCGGCGTAGACCTTTTCATAGTCGACGACCTGGAACGGCCCGGTGCGGGGTAGGAAGACCTCCGGCGCCGTGGTGATGTCGATGTCCAGATGGGGCTGCTGGTAGATCACCTTGGCGTCGAACCAGGCGTCCGTGTCCAGACCGGCCGGGGTGGCGGCGAGCGGTGAGTCCGGGGACTCCCCCAGCCACCGCCCGAGTCCGGCGGTCTCCGACGCCGGATCCAGGCCGTCACGGCCCGCGAAGACGTAGATGCGCCAGCGGCCATCGGCCCGGGCGTGATGACCGAGGTGCACGGGGTTGCCGTCGCACACCCGGGTGACCTCGGCGGACTTGAAGCGCTTGCCCAGCGGGAAGCCGGTGGCGAGATCCTGGTGGTCAGCGGTCCCGACGATCAGCGACGGGGTGTATTCGGTCATGAACCCGGCGGGGAACTCCGCGGTCTGGACATAGAAACGCTCCAGTTCCGCGGGATCGGCCATCTCGTCCGGACGGGCCGCCATGAGACTGGACCACTCCTTGTCGAAGTCGATCAGATTCTGCGCCACCACCTGACGTTCGGCGGAGTAGGTGTCGAGCAGGGAGAGCGGCGCCCGGCCTTCCAGCACGTGCCCGAGCTTCCAGCCCAGGTTGAAGCCGTCCTGGATGGAGACGTTCATACCCTGCCCGGCCTTGGCGCTGTGAGTGTGGCAGGCGTCGCCCATGATGAACACCCGCGGCGTCCGGGAGCCTACCTCCTCGGCAGGGACGTCGTCGAAGCGGTCCGTGACACGGTGCCCCACCTCGTAAACGCTCCGCCATGCGACATGCCGCACGGTCAGGGTGTAGGGGTGCAGGATCTGGTTGGCCCGGCGTTCCACTTCCTCCTGGCTGGTCAGACGGACCTTGCCCGAGTCGTCGTGCGGCACCTCGCCGAGGTCCACGTACATGCGGAAGAGGTGGTTGCCTTCCCGGGGAATGTGAAGGATGCTGCCGCCGTCGTGGGACTGGATGGCGCACTTGCGGCGGATGTCCGGGAAGTCGGTGTCCGCGAGGACGTCCATGACTCCCCAGGCGTGGAAGGCCTGATCGCCCACCGGCTTGCGGCCGATGGCGTCGCGGACCTTGCTGCGCGCGCCGTCGCCGCCCACCACGAACTTGGCCCGGATCACCCTCTCGGAACCCTCCTCCGCACCCGCGGTGCGGCGCAGCGTGACTGACACGGGGTGGTCGCCGCCGTCGTCAGCGACCTCGAGGCCCACGAACTCCCAGCCGTAGTCCGGCCGGTTGCGGGTGGGAGAGTTCTTCATGAATTCCAGGAAGTAGTCCTGCACGCGGGCCTGATTCACGATGAGGTGCGGGAACTCGCTGACCCCGCTGGGGTCATCCGGCGCCACGGCGGTGCGGATGATGTCGCCGGGCTGCTCGGGGTTCGGCTTCCAGAACGCCATCTCGGTGATCCGGTACGCCTCCTCGGTGATCCGTTGGGCGAAGCCGAACGCCTGGAAGGTCTCGACGCTGCGCGCCTGAATGCCGTCGGCCTGTCCCACTTCGAGCCGGCCCGGACGGCGCTCGATGATGCGGGTGGTGACGTCCGGGAACTGGGACAGCTGCGCGGCGAGGGTGATGCCCGCGGGCCCCGTGCCGACGATGAGGACGTCCACCTCATCCGGCAGCTCATCCGGGCGATCGAGCCCGACGCCCGCGGCCGGCTGGATTCGCGGGTCGCCGGATACGTACCCATGGTGGTGGAACTGCACGGTGGATCTCCTCACGTCGCTGTGTGGTGACAGACGTTGCTGATTTTCAAAGTTCGATAGTTGAACTTGCTATTCCTTTATCGAATGATGCGAGCATAACCGCCGGGAACCGGCGCGACAAGAGAACGTATACGATCCAATTTCTTGGGTATGATGTGTGACGTCCGGCACAGCCAGCCCCGCAGGCGGTTGAGCCCGGTGCCCGAAAAAGGGGCACGAAGCCGTGCAGGCAGCACGCGCGAGACACATACGGACACCACCTCTCCGTCTGTCTCGAAAGGCACGACCATGCCCACCGTCTCTCAGCACGTCGCGATCGCACTCTCCCGTCACATCGATCAGGTCTTCGGCCTCATGGGCAACGGGAACGCCTACTTCCTGGATTCGATCCTGCGCGACACGGACGCCACCTTCACCGCCGTGCGGCACGAGGCCGGCGCCGTGGTGGCGGCGGATGCGCACTACCGCGCATCCGGCCGCATCGCCGCGGCCACCACCACCTACGGCGCCGGGTTCACCAACACGCTGACCGCCCTGGCGGAAGCGGCCCAGGCCCGCATCCCGCTGGTGCTGATCGTCGGGGACGAGCCGACCTCCGGCCCGCGCCCCTGGGATGTGGACCAGATCGCCCTCGCGTCCGCCGTCGGGGTCCGCACGTACACCGTGGGGCGCCTCGACGCGGCGGCGACCACCATCATCGCGATCGAACACGCCCTCGCGTACCGGCTCCCGGTGGTCCTCGCCATCCCCTACGACGTGCCCACGCTGGAGGCCGGCGACGTCCCCGCCACCCCCCCGCTCCGCCTCCCGCAGCCCCAGGCGCCGGCCCCCTTCACCGAGGCCGCCATCGCACGCGTGGCCGAGGCCCTCGCTCAGGCCGAACGGCCGCTCCTGCTCGCCGGTCGCGGAGCGCATCTCGCCGGCGCCGGCCCCGCCCTTGGAGCTCTCGCGGACGCCACCGGGGCCGTCACCTCCTCCAGCGCGCTCGGACGCGGCGTTTTCCCCGACGAGCGATTCGACCTCGGGGTGACCGGCGGCTTCGGGGCGCCTGGCGCCATGGAGCTCATCCGGGAAGCGGACGTGGCGATCGTTTTCGGCGCGTCGCTGAACCCCTTCACCATGCGGTTCGGCGAGCTGTTCGCGCCGGACACCCGCGTGGTGCAGGTGGACATCGCTCCGGCCGCGACCCATCCCCGCGTGGGCGACTATCTGCAGGGTGACGCGCGCCTGGTGGCGGAAGCACTCACCGCGGCCCTCGACGGCGCACGGGCGTCGGGCTGGCGGGACACCGTGGACGTCGCGACCCTCCGCACGCAGGACCCCGGAGAGTCCGAGCTGGCCGACGGCCGGCTTGATCCCCGGCTGGCAGCCGCGCGGATCGCCGAACTTCTGCCGGAGGACCGGATCGTGGTGAGCGACGGCGGGCACTTCATCGCCTGGGCCAACATGTTCTGGCCGGTGGCCTCGCCCACCCGCATGATCATGGTCGGCACCGCGTACCAGTCGATCGGGCTGGGTTTCCCCAGCGTCGCCGGCGCGGCTCAGGCCGACCCTGATGCGACGATCGTCCTCACGACCGGCGACGGCGGCGGCCTGATGGCGCTGTCCGATCTGGAGACCGCGGTGCGGACCGCCGGCGGCCGGGGCCTGTGCGTGGTCTGGAACGACGGCGCGTACGGGGCCGAGGTCAACCTCTACGGTCTCAAAGGCCTGGCCGAGGATCCCATGCTCATCCCGGATGTGGACTTCGCCGCCCTGGGCAGCGCCGTGGGGGCCGAAGGCGTGGTGGTGCGGCGCATCGAGGATCTCGACCGGCTCGCCGAGTGGGCCTCCCGTCCGGCGGGAGAGCGCCCCTTCCTCGTGCTCGACCTGAGGATCTCGCGCTCGGTGATCGCGCCGTACCAGCGCGAAGTCATCCGCGTGAACAGCTGACGCCGGGGGCCGGCGTCGTCGTCGAGGTGACACTTTCTCGGGGAAACCGCGAGGTTCCGCCCGAGAAAGTGCCTTCTCAACCACGCACGACGCCGGCGCCGGGCCTCGCGTTCAGCTCGCCGCCCTGCTCGCCGTCCTAGTCAGCGCTGCCAGGCGTAGACGCCGCGCGACTGCTCCTCCTCCGCGGTGGGGCTGAGATCGATGCCCCGCCGGTCCCGGAGGAGCAGTGTGGCGATCAGACCCACGACGGTCATGCCCAGCAGGTACCACGTCACGGACTGGGACGTGCCGGTGGTCTGCTGGAGCCAGGCGGCGATGGTCGGAGCGAAGGCGCCGCCGACGATGGCCCCGATGGCGTACGAGATCGAGACACCGGAGAAGCGCACGGACGCCGGGAACATCTCGGAGTACCAGGCCGACTGCGGGCCGTAGGTGAACCCGAGCCCGAGCGTGAGCAGGATGAGCCCCAGGGCCAGCAGGCCGGGGTTGGCGGTGTTGACCAGCGGGAACAGCGCCAGGACCGCCGATCCTTGGAGCACCCACCCGATCAGATAGGTGTTCTTGCGGCCGATGCGGTCGCTCAGCCAGCCGGCCACGAAGGTGGACACGAGCCAGCTCACCGACGACGCGGTCACGGCCCACAGCACCGAACCGCGGTCCAGACCCACCGGCCCGTCCGGATTGGTGGCGTAGTTCTGCACATAGCCGCCGGTGGTCATGTACCCCGCGGCGTTGTTGCCGGCGAACACGAGGGCGGCCAGGAGGACCAGCGGCGTGAACCGGGCGAAAAGCCGCACCACGGGCATGCCTGTCTGCTCCTTGCGGGCGGCGATCTCGGTGAACACCGGGCTCTCCTCCACCCGGCGGCGCACCCAGTAGCCCACGAGGATCAGGACCACCGAGAAGAGGAACGGGATGCGCCAGCCCCAGCCGAGGAAGGCTTCGCCCGGGAAGAGCACGTTCATGATGGCGAGCATCGCGCTGGCGAGGAGCAGCCCGATCGGCACGCCGATCTGCGGCATGGCCCCGTAGAGCCCTCGCCGGTTCCGCGGGGCGTGCTCGACGGCCATGAGCACCGCGCCGCCCCACTCGCCACCGGCCGAGATCCCCTGAAGAATCCGCAGGACGATGAGAAGAATCGGTGCGAGCAGACCCGCCTGCGCGTAGCCCGGCAGCAGGCCGATGAGCACGGTCGAGACGCCCATCAGGATCAGCGTCACCACCAGGACGATCCGGCGGCCGTACTTGTCACCGAAATGCCCGGCGAGGAAGGCCCCGAGAGGGCGGAAGAGGAAGCTGATGCCCACCGTGAGGAAGGCCAGGATGGTCCCGATCCCCTTCCCGGCGGGCTCGAAGAACAGGTGTCCGAAGACGAGCCCCGCGGCGGAGGCGTAAATGAAGTAGTCGTACCACTCGACGGTGGTTCCGACGACGGTGGCGAAGAGGACCCGCCGGCGGTCCGTGGAGGACGCTTCCGGGCGGGTGAGGACAGGGGATTTCTCGTTCATCTGGTGCTCCAGGGGCGAGTTCGGGCGATGCACCATCGCATTGCACCAGAAAATATACGATTTCAGATATGACCTGACAACCCCCTTGTCAGGGAATCCAGATCGTATATGATTTGGTGTACGACCTCCGTCAGCGAATGAAGGGACGCCCGTGCCGACCAAGGAAACCACGCCGTTTCAGGTGACTCCCGGCAAGATCATCGCCGTGCATCTGAGCTATGCGTCGCGTGCCGCGCAGCGCGGCCGGACACCCGCTTCGCCTTCCTACTTCCTCAAACCGACGAGCTCCCTGAGCGCCTCCGGCAGCACCGTGGAGCGGCCCGCCGGCACCGAACTGCTCGCTTTCGAAGGCGAGATCGCGCTCGTCATCGGTGAGCCCGCGCACCAGGTCTCCGTGAATGAGGCCTGGAACCACGTCGCCTGGGTGACGGCGTCGAATGACTGGGGCCTGTACGACCTCCGGTCCAATGACAAGGGCTCCAATCTGCGGAACAAGGGACGGGACGGCTACACGCCCGTGGGTCCCGAGCTGATCGACGCGCGCACGATCGACCCCGCCGCCCTCCGCGTCCGGGCCTGGCGCAATGGCGAGCTGGTTCAGGACGACACTTCGGGCGCCATGATCTTCCCGTTCTCGCAGCTGATCGCCGATCTCTCCCAGCACCTCACCCTCGAGACCGGCGACGTGATCCTCACCGGCACCCCGGCGGGCTCCTCCGTGGCCCTGCCGGGCGATGTCATCGAGGTCGAGGTGGACGCACCCACGGTGGACGGCGCCCCGTCCACCGGACGCCTCGTCTCCCGCGTAGTCGAGGGCCCGGGCGCCTTCGACCCCGCCCTCGGCTCGCTGCCCTCCGTGGACGACCACCAGCGCGAAGAGGCCTGGGGCTCCCGTGAAGCCGCCGGTCTCGGCGAACCCGGCCCCGCCCTCTCCCCCGCCCTGCGCGCCAAGCTGCTGGAGACCCCGGTAGCGGGCCTTTCGCAGCAGCTGCGCAAGCGCGGCCTGAATAATGTGGCGATCGACGGCGTGCGGCCCTCCGTGCCCGGCACCAAGATGGTGGGCGTCGCGAAGACGCTCCGCTTCGTCCCGAACCGCGAGGACCTCTTCCGCAGCCACGGCGGCGGCTTCAACGCCCAGAAGCGCGTTTTCGACAGCGTCGGCGAAGGCGAGGTCATCGTCATCGAGGCCCGCGGTGAGCGCGGCTCCGGCACGCTCGGGGACGTGCTCGCGCTGCGCGCCCAGGTCCGGGGAGCGGCCGGCGTCGTGACCGACGGCGGCGTGCGAGACTACGTCACGGTGGCGGAGACCGGCCTCCCGGTCTTCAGCCAGGGCCCCCACCCCGCGGTCCTCGGGCGCAAGCACGTGCCGTGGGACAGCGATCTGACCATCTCCTGCGGCGGTGCCACCGTCCAGCCCGGCGACATCATCGTCGGCGACGACGACGGCGTGATCGTCCTGCCGCCGTCGCTCGCCGAAGAGGTGGCGGACGCGGCCCTGGCCCAGGAAGCGGAGGACGCCTGGATCGCGCGTCAGGTGGCCGACGGTCATCCCGTGGACGGGCTGTTCCCCCTGAACGCCGAGTGGCGGGCCCGCTTCGAGGCCGACCACGGCACGGGAGAATGACGTCATGAGCAGCACCGTGACCTCCCTCAGCAAGTCCCAGATCGCCTACGAGTGGATCCGCGAGCGCATCGCCCGCCACGAGTTCGGGCCCGGTTACCGGCTCGTGCTCGGGTCGATCGCCTCCTCCCTGGACATGAGTGTGGTCCCGGTCCGCGAAGCCGTGCGGCGTCTCGAAGCCGAGGGACTCGTGGAGTTCGAACGCAATGTCGGCGCCCGCGTGACGCTCGTGGATGAGCAGGAGTACGTCCACACCATGCAGACGCTCGGCGTCGTGGAAGGTGTCGCGACCTCGCTGTCCGCACCACACCTCGGCTCGATCGACCTGGACCGGGCGGCGGAGATGAACGAACGCCTGCGCCGGCTCCTCGACGACTTCGACCCCCACCTCTTCACCGTGGTGAACCAGCAGTTCCACACCGTACTGTTCGAGCCCTGCCCGAATCCGCACATCCTGGACCTCGTGCACCGGGGCTGGGCCCGCATGGCCGGGGTCCGCGATTCCACCTTCTCCTTCATCCCCGGCCGCGCCCGCGAGTCGGTGGAGGAACACGACCACATCATCGAGCTCATCCGGAGCAACGCCAGCCCTCTCGAGATCGAGATGGCCGCCCGCGACCACCGCTGGGCCACGATGAACGCCTACCTCGCCCAACGCCATCCCGGCGACGGGCACACCGCCTGAGCACCCATCCGGGTGTCACGATCACATCCTTGGAGGAGAGCATGACCTCACCCGCCCTCGATCAGCGGCACGTCCCCGCGGATCTCCCCGAGCGCATCCGTCACTACATCGACGGGGAATTCGTCGACTCTCTCGACGGAGACACCTTCGACGTCCTCGAACCCGTCTCCAACGAAAGCTACGTCACCGCAGCGGCGGGCAAGAAGGCCGACATCGACCGCGCCGTCGCGGCCGCCCGTCGTGCCTTCACCGAGGGGCCGTGGCCCCGTATGCTCCCCCGCGAGCGCTCCCGGATCCTGCACCGCATCGCGGACATCGTCGAGTCCCGGGATCAGCGCCTCGCGGAGCTGGAGTCCTTCGACTCCGGCCTGCCCATCACGCAGGCTCTCGGCCAGGCCCGCCGCGCCGCGGAGAACTTCCGCTTCTTCGCGGACCTGATCGTGGCGCAGGCCGATGACACCTTCAAGGTCCCCGGACGCCAGATCAACTACGTGAACCGCAAGCCGATCGGCGTCGCCGGGCTCATCACGCCGTGGAACACCCCGTTCATGCTGGAGAGCTGGAAACTCGGCCCCGCCCTGGCCACCGGCAACACCGTGGTGCTCAAGCCGGCCGAGTTCACCCCGCTCTCCGCGTCCCTCTGGGCCGGCATCTTCGAGGAGGCCGGCCTGCCAAAGGGTGTGTTCAACCTCGTCAACGGGCTCGGCGAGGACGCCGGCGACGCCCTGGTGAAGCACCCGGACGTGCCCCTCATCTCCTTCACGGGCGAGAGCCGCACCGGCCAGATCATCTTCGGCAACGCCGCGCCGTTCCTGAAGGGCCTGTCCATGGAACTGGGCGGCAAGAGCCCGGCCGTGGTGTTCGACGACGCCGATCTGGACGCCGCGATCGACGCCACGATCTTCGGTGTCTTCTCCCTGAACGGCGAGCGCTGCACCGCCGGCTCGCGCATCCTGGTCCAGCGCGGCATCTACGACGAATTCGTGGAGCGCTACGCCGCCCAGGCCCAGCGGGTCAAGGTCGGCTATCCGCACGATCCCGCCACGGAGGTCGGCGCGCTGGTGCACCCCGAGCACTTCGAAAAGGTCATGGGCTACATCGAGATCGGCAAGGGTGAGGGCCGCCTCGTGGCCGGCGGCGGGCAGCCGGAAGGCTTCGCCTTCGGCAACTTCGTGGCGCCGACCGTGTTCGCCGACGTCGCTCCGGACGCCCGGATCTTCCAGGAGGAGATCTTCGGACCGGTCGTGGCGATCACCCCCTTCGACACGGAGGAGGAGGCGCTCGCGCTGGCCAACGACACCAAGTACGGCCTGGCAGCCTACGTGTGGACGAACGATCTGAAGCGCGCCCACAACTTCTCGCAGGCCGTGGAGGCCGGCATGGTCTGGCTGAACTCGAACAACGTCCGCGATCTGCGCACCCCCTTCGGCGGCGTCAAGGCCTCCGGTCTCGGCCACGAGGGCGGCTACCGTTCGATCGACTTCTACACCGACCAGCAGGCCGTGCACATCACGCTCGGCAAGGTCCACAACCCGACCTTCGGCAAAGCCTGAGCCGCACGCCCCATCTCACGCAAGGACGCATGACATGACGCATCTGGATGACCGCACCCTCACCTCCTCCGGCTTCTACGTGAGCCAGGAGGCCCCGATCCACGCCACGGACCCCGTGACCACGCCGACCTCCCCCGCTCCGGACATCCTCCGCTGCGCGTACATGGACCTCGTGGTCACGGACCTGGCGGCTTCGCGGGTCTTCTACGTTGACGTGCTCGGCCTGCATGTGACGGAGGAGGACAAGGACGCGATCTACCTGCGCTCCACCGAGGAGTTCATCCACCACAATCTGGTGCTGCGCAAGGGACCCGTGGCCGCCGTCGCCGCCTTCTCCTACCGTGTCCGCACACCGGAGGACCTGGACCGCGCGGTCGCGTTCTACACGGAGCTCGGCTGCCGGGTGGAGCGCCGCCCGGAGGGCTTCGTCAAGGGAATCGGCGACTCGGTCCGCGTGGAGGATCCCCTGGGCTTCCCGTACGAGTTCTTCCACCAGACCGACCACGTGGAGCGGCTGTCCTGGCGTTACGACCTCCAGACGCCGGGCGAGCTGGTCCGGCTGGACCACTTCAACCAGGTCACCCCGGATGTCCCCCGCGCCGTCCGGCACTACCAGGATCTGGGTTTCCGGGTCACCGAGGACATCCAGGACGAGGACGGGGTGGTCTACGCCGCCTGGATGCGCCGCAAGCCGACCGTTCATGACACGGCCGCCACGGGCGGCGACGGTCCCCGCATGCATCACGTGGCTTTCGCGACGCACGAGAAGCACAACATCCTGGCGATCTGTGACAAGCTCGGTGCCCTGCGCCGCAGCGACGCGATCGAGCGCGGTCCGGGCCGGCATGGCGTGTCCAACGCCTTCTACCTGTACCTGCGCGATCCCGACGGGCACCGGGTGGAGATCTACACCCAGGACTACTACACGGGAGATCCGGACAACCCCGTCATCACGTGGGATGTGCACGACAACCAGCGGCGTGACTGGTGGGGCAATCCCGTGGTGCCCAGCTGGTACACCGAGGCGTCGCTCGTCCTGGACCTGGACGGGAACCCGCAGCCCGTCGTCGCGCGCACGGATGCGAGCGAGATGGCCGTGACCATCGGCGCGGACGGTTTCTCCTACACCCGCCCGGATGACCAGGACGCCATGCCCGAATGGAAGCAGGGCGAGTACAAGCTGGGTCACCAGCTCTAGAGTCATCGGAGAGGGAGGCAGGACCATGCTCGACGACAGCACGATCAGCCGGCTCGCGGAGGAACTCGCCGACGCCGAACGCGACCGTGCGGTGATCCCCCGGATCACCGCACGGCACCCCGAGGCGACGGTCGACGATTCGTACGCCATCCAGCGGGTCTGGCAGGAGAAGAACCTGGCTGCGGGCCGCCGGCTGGTGGGCCGCAAGATCGGGCTCACCTCCAAGGCAATGCAGCAGGCCACCGGGATCTCGGAGCCCGATTACGGCGTGATGTTCGATGACACCGTGTGGGAGAACGGCTCCGTCCTGCCCTTCGACGCGTACTCGAATGTGCGGATCGAGGTGGAGCTGGCCTTCGTGCTCAACGCGCCTCTGGAAGGACCGCACTGCACGGTCATGGACGTCCTCCGGGCCACGGAGTACGTCACCCCGGCGCTGGAGGTGCTGAACTCCCACCTTGAGCTGGAGGGGCGCACGATCGTGGACACCATCAGCGACAACGCCGCCTACGGTGGCATGGTCCTCGGCGGGAATCCCACCAAGCCGGACGCGATCGACCTGCGCTGGGTGTCCGCCCTGCTGTACCGCAATGAGACCATCGAGGAGACCGGCGTCTCCGCGGGCGTCCTCAACCATCCGGCCACGGGCGTCGCGTGGCTCGCGAACAAGCTGCACCACCACGGAGACCGGCTGGAGGCCGGGGAGATCATCCTGGCCGGGTCCTTCACCCGGCCCGTCTGGATCTCCCGGGGCGACAGCGTGCTCTGCGACTACGGACCGTTGGGAACCATCTCATGCCGCTTCCTCTGAGCCCCACACTCCGCCACCGACTGCGCGAGTCCGACCGGCCCCTGTTCGGCGGCTGGGTCTGCTCGGGCTCGCCCGTCATGGCGGAGGTCATGGCCGGCTCGGGCCTCGACTGGATCCTCCTCGACATGGAACACGCGCCCAACGGTCTCGAATCCGTGCTCTCCCAGCTCCACGCCGTCTCCGGGTATCCGGTCACGGCCGTGGTGCGGGTGCCGTCCGCTGATCCGGTGATCATCAAGCAGGTCCTGGACCTGGGCGCTCAGACCATCCTGGTGCCGATGGTCTCCACCGAGGAGCAGGCGCGGTCCGTGGCGGCCGCCGCCCAGTACCCGCCGCACGGCATCCGGGGTGTGGGCAGCGCCCTGGCGCGGTCCGCCCGCTGGAACCGCGTCCCGGACTACCTGCAGAACGCCGCCGAGCACGTGTCGGTCTTCGTCCAGGTGGAGACCGGCGAGGGCGTGAAGAATGCGCGTGCCATCGCGGCGGTGGACGGGATCGACGGCGTGTTCGTCGGTCCCAGCGATCTGGCCGCGTCGCTGGGCCACCTCGGCCGGCAGGGTCACCCGGAGGTCGTCGCCGCGGTGGGCCGCGCCTTCGCCGACGTGACGGCCGCGGGGAAACCCGTCGGCGTCAACGCTTTCGACCCTCAGGCCGCGGCCGACTATGCGGAGGCCGGGGCGACCTTCCTGCTCGTGGGGGCCGACGTCGCGCTGACGGCCAGGGCGTCCGAGGCTCTCGCCGCGCGCTTCATCCCTCAGTCCGGGGGCGACGACGGCGGGGCCACGGCCTCCTACTGAAACGCGCCCTGGCCCGGGCCGGGGCCGACAGGACCGGCCCGGTTCCCTACCGCCGCACCCGCGCCACCCACTCGCGGAGCAGCTCACGGACCTTCTCCGGCTGGTCCAGGTGGACGTTGTGGCCGGCTTCATCCAGCTCCGCGTACCGCGCGTCCGGGAAGCTCTGAGCGAGGACTTCCTGGTCCTCGAAACCGACCACGTGATCCTGCCGCGCGGCCACGATCAGCACCGGCTTGGCGAACCCCGCCAGCCGGGCCTCCGGCGCCGGGTCCAGGACGTACCGCTCGGCCAGCCGGTCCATTGCGCGCGTGTCCGCGGCCTTCAGCCCGGGCAGGGCCGCAGTCCGGAACCTCTCCCAGTTCTCGGGCGACTGCACCACCGACAGCTCCTCGTACGCCTTGGCCTCGCCGGGTTTCAGCGAACGGAGCAGGTCCTCGTCGCGCCGCAGCACGGTCTGCTCCGGCAGCGTGCGATGAGAGAGAACCGGGTCCACGACGGGCGCGAGCAGCGCCAGTCCGAGCACCTGGTCGGGCCGCCTCGCCGCCAGTTCGCGCGCCAGCAGGCCACCCAGGGAGTTGCCGACGACGGCGAACGGCCGCCCGCCCGTCAGCTCACCCGCCGCGGTGTCGAGCCAGTCCGCGAGGGCCGGCAGGTCGCCGTCACCGGCCAGCGCGGGAGTGCCGCCGAACCCGGGGAGGTCGAGGTACAGACGCTCCCAGCCGCCGTCGTCGAAGACGTCATCCAGATCCAGCAGCAGGCGGTGGTCGATGCCGTTGCCGTGGACGAAGAGGAGCGGTGTGCCCTCGCCCCGCCGGACGAGGTGCGGCACGGGCCGCACCGTCGAGAGGGCGAGGTGGAGGAGCGGATACGGGCGCCCGGCGTCGTCGGTCTCGCTGCGCCCCGTCACGACGAAGCCGCGGTGCGCATAGAAGGCGGCGGCTCCGGCGTTCTGTTCGTTGACATCCACGGACCGCACGCCCTGCGCGCTGATCACGTGTTCCAGCAATGCGCCTCCGATCCCCTGCCGATGAGCGGAGGCGTCGACAAAGAGCATCTCCAGCCGGTCCTCGGCCGTCCCGGCGAAGCCGACCACCCGCCCGTCCAGCTCTGCAACGCTCAGCCGCACCTGCGGGAAGTACGCCTTCGCGAGCTGCGCCTCGATCTCGTCGCGGTCCGCGGCCGCGAGGAAGTCATGGGTCGCGTCCACAGCACTGCGCCAGATGGCGACCAGCCCGGGGTACTCCTCAGGTCCGCGGCAGTCGCGGATGAGCACGGAAGACATCGCGGGGAACTCCTTTGTCAGGGCCGGATCGCCGCTGCAACGGGCGGGAACGGATCAGTGACCACACTAATCGAGGGCCTTGTCCTTCCGGGCGGTGGTGATCGTGAGCGTGGCGACCGCGATCAGGACGATGCCGGCGAGCTGGACCAGGTCCGGGATGTGGCCGTAGACCGCGATGTCCGCGAAGATCGCCACGGCCGGATTCACGAAGGACAGCGCCGCGAGGGCCATGGTGGACAGGACCCGCGCCGAGCCGTACAGGGCCGAGTACAGCAGGCCGGTGTGGATCACGCCCATCGCCGCGATCCACCACCAGCCGGTGCCGCTCCACTGCAGCTGCGCGGCGAACGGCAGGAGCAGAAGGGCGCCGGTCACGCACTGGATCAGGGTCATGACGTACGGCCGGATGCCTGAGGTGTGCTTCGCCGCCAGCGTTGCGAGGGCGTAGAGGAGTCCGGCGAGCAGCGCCGAGAGGACGCCTCCGATCTCGCGTGGCGCGAGGCTCTCGATTCCTCCGGGCCCGATGAACTTCGTGGCCAGGAGAAGCCCACCGAAGGCCACGACCAGCCAGATCAGGTCCCGCCTTCTCGGCAGTTCGCGGCTGATCAGCGCGCCGAGCGCCACCAGCAGGAAGGGCTCCATGTGGTACGAGACGGTCGCGACGGTGAGCGTGGTGGTGGCGAAGGACTGGAAGAGGAACACCCAGTTGGCGACGAGCGCCACCCCGCCACCGAGGGTGAGCAGCACGGCTTTCACCGTCCACGTGCTCTGGCGGAACGCGTCGGTCGCCAGCGCGAGGAGCAGCAGCGCGCCGGAGGCGAAGACGCAGCGCCACGCGACGGTGGTGATCGGGTCGGTCCCCGCCTGGATGCTGAACACGCCGATGGTGCCCCAGCCGGCCATGGCGAGCGCGAGCCAGATCTTGGCGCGCAGCACCGTAGAGGCTGACGGCGAGCCTGATGGAGGCTGTCGGCGGTTGGTGGTGAGGTCTGCGGAGGAGGTCATGTATCGATCATGAGCGCGAATTTCTTTTAGCACCAGTAATAGTTTCTAGGCCTTTCATCGTAGAATTTGTGAATGATCGATGTCCTCTCGCTCCGCGCCCTGATCGCCGTGGCCGACACGGGATCGGTGACCTCGGCCGCGACCCTGCTCAGTTACACGCCGTCGAACATCACCCAGCACATCCGCCGGCTCGAACGGACCGTTCAATGCGCCCTCCTGGAGCGGGTGGGGCGCGGGGTGGTGCTCACGGAGTACGCGCGGTCCCTCGTGGAGCGCGGACGTCCGATCGTCCTCGCGCTGGACGACCTGGCGGCGGCGCACGACGGCGAACCGGCGGGCCGGGTGCGGATCGCCGTCTTCCCCACGGCGCTGCGGGGGCTGATCATCCCCGCCGTCGCGGCCCTCGCCTCCGCGCATCCCGCCCTGGTGGTGCAACCACTGGAGCTCGAGCCCGAGGAATCCCTGCTCTTCGTCCGGACCGGCCTGACCGATCTGGCGCTGGTGAAGACGTGGGGCCGTCTCGCGGAGGAGGCACCCGATCCCGAACTGCGGCGCATCTCGCTCGGGGTGGACCGCGTGGACGCGATCCTGCCGAGCGGCCATCCGCTGGCAGGGCGGCCAGGCGTGTCCATGGAGGAGCTGCGGCATGAGCCGTGGGCCGTGACACCTGATGACGGACCGTATCGCCAGTGGATCGCCGCGCAGGGCGGACTCGGCAATCCCACCGGGCCCGTCTACGAGGCCGCGGAATTCCAGTCGATCATCGAGTACATCGCGGCGGGCCTGGCCGTGGGCGCGGTCCCCCGCCTCGGTCGCGGCCCCCTGCCACCGGGCGTCACCGCGGTGCCCCTCACAGGGGAAGCCTCGTTCCGCGAGGTGTCGCTCGTGGTCCGGGCGGCGGCCGCCGACGGCCCCAATCTGCACACGGTCATCCAGGAGATTCTGCGGCAGTCAGGATTGTCCCTGGAAACTCCGTGAGAATGAGGTGAGCAAGCGCTTCACCTCACTGCCCGGACGATCCGGCGGGGAGTCCACACGCCAGTAAAGGACGAGGACATGACGCAGAAGGTCGCAGTGGTCACGAGAGCCTCCTCGGGGATCGGCGAGGCCGCCGCCCGCGCATTGCACGCGGCGGGCTTCACCGTCTATGCGGCGGCCCGCCGCCTCGACCGCATGGCCGCCCTCGCCGACGCTGGCATCCACACGATCGCCCTTGATGTCACGGACGCGGAGTCGTCCGCCGCCGCGATCGTCGCGATCCTGGAAGCGGAAGGCCGGATCGACGTGCTGGTCAACAATGCCGGCTATGGGTCCTACGGCTCGGTGGAAGAGGTGTCGCTCTCGACGGCTCAGGCGCAGCTCGACGTCAACGTCTTGGGGCTCGCGCGGATGGCGCAACTCGTGATTCCGGGGATGCGCGCTCAGGGCAGCGGCCGGATCCTCAACGTCAGCTCCATGGGCGGCCGCTTCGCCATGCCGATGGGCGCCTGGTATCACGCCAGCAAATACGCCGTCGAGGGACTCAGCGACGCCCTGCGGATGGAGCTCGCGCCCTTCGGGATCGACGTCGTGCTCATCGAACCGGGATCCATCCGGACCGAGTGGGGCGGCATCGCCGCGGGGAACCTTCAGGAGGTCTCCGGGGACGGGCCGTACGCCCGACAGGCCGCGGCCATGGCCGTGACGATCGGTGGCAGCTCGGGTCCGACGGCGCGCCTGGCTTCCCGGCCCGAAGTGGTCGCCAAGGCCGTCGTGAAGGCCGCCACCGCCAAGCACCCCCGGACGCGGTATCTTCCGGGCTTCGGCGCCAAGCCGCTGGTGTTCCTGCGGGCGATGCTCCCCGACCGCGCCTTCGACGCGCTGATCGCCCGAGGTCTGGGGATCTGAGGCTCGGAACGGGAGTGCGACAGCACGCTTCTGCTAAGCCACCTGCAACGGCGTGATCTCGGCGATCTGCCCGGCCACCCGATCCTCGGCACGGTCCAGTTCATACTGAATCTGGAGATTGAGCCAGAACTGGGGCGTGGTCCCGAAGTACCGCGCGAGCCGGAGCGCGGTATCAGCCGTGATCGCCCGCTTTCCGTGCACGATCTCGTTGATCCTTCGCGGAGGCACCTTGATCGAGACTGCCAGTTTGTTCTGCGTGATGCTGAAGGCTTCGATGAAGTCGGCCAGGAGCACTTCACCGGGGTGGACCGGCGCGAGCCGCTCAATGATAGTCAACGATCTCGACCTCCTCGGGACCAGCGTCCGTCCATTGGAAACAGATGCGCCACTGGTCATTGATCCTGATGCTGTGTTGCCCTGCACGTTCTCCCGCGAGCGCCTCCAGGCGATTGCCAGGCGGAACGCGCAGATCAGCGAGTGATTCAGCCGCTCCCAACTGACGGAGCTTTCGCAGGGCGACACGATGGATCCGAGAATCGATCGACGGCACGCGCTCCCTCCGCCACAGGCGACCGGTGGCGGAGTCGCGGAACGACCTGATCACAGCGCCAGCGTATAACGCATCGCGTTATTAACGCAATGCGTTATACCCAGAACTTGTCACGTCACCAGCGACCGATAGGGCGAGTTGGTCCCCTGCAGGGCTCCCGGGACGAAGACCTGTGGCCGGATGAACTGTCTGATGCTCATACCCTCAGCTTCGTCCAGGCGCATCGCCTCGTCGCCTGGTGAAGTGCGCTATGTGGACAAGGTGTCCTGCGTGGACAACTCGAAACGCGGCGAAGCAGGCTCCACTCCACCACAGGCGACCAGCGGTCTCAGCTCAACGGCCAGGACCAGTGCGCATCAGCAGCGTTGCAGTCCCGGGCCATGCGCCGGGCATGAGACGCAGCGCGCTTAGTGGACGGTGGCACCGCTGATTCCCAGACCCAGTCCTTGGGGAGGACATGGAGGGCGAGAGTCTCCAATCGCCCCCGTTCGTCGACAGCGCGGACGAGCACGACCGCGAAATTCTGAATCCCCCACCACAGCACAGCGCTCCCGTGGGGAATGGCCCCGGCGTCGAGCACCTTCCGCCCGTAGCCGTCGTCCGGGCTCAGGACCGACTCGGCGTGAAAGGAGTCGCCGCCGTAGAAGTGAATGCAGTGACGCCTCAGCGTGGTCTCAGTCTCGAGAAGCGCGCCGGCGTCACCGGAATCACTCAAGGGCGCTATCGCGAGAGGGAAGATCGCATGGTCACCTCGGTCGACGACGGGCACGCCAAGATCTCCCCACCGGGGCTTCCTCCACGTGGGGATCGTCTCCAGGGTGCGGAGAAGCGCAATGCCATCCGTGATGTTCTCGACGTCGGTCATGGACACTGATCCTGCCATGACCGACGTCGGCCGCGTAGCTGTTCCCTCACCCCTTTTCGATCGGCAACCAGAGCTCGCACGAGGCGAAGTTCTCCGTGAATTCCAGGTACCGCACGATCGACGGCCCGGGCCGCAACCGCCACGGGTTGGACGGGAACCATTCAGTCGCCGTCGCGGCCCACAGATTCTGCAGCGTTCCCGGGAACGGGCCCCGCGCGGCGAACACCGCCCAAGTGCCGGGATCAAGCGGGAGAGCGTCGAGATCCTCCGGCACCTCCGTGCCGGACTCCACCGCGACGCCGTGCAGATACGTGAGCGGGGATCCTTCCGGAGCGTCCGGCTCGGCGCCGTCGGTGACCGCGAGGATTCCCGACGGCTCGGCGTTGCTCAGAGCCTTGAGCCGCACGTGTTCCTCGACCGGGATCGCGGCGATGTGCGCCTGGATGTGAGGGTTGACCCCGCGATGGATGAGCGGGACCCGAACGGCATGCCCGACGAGCATGAGGCCGGGCAGTTCGGTGATGGTGACGTCCATGGACGTGCCCCCTTCTACGCTCAGGCGGAACCTGAGCGTGGTGTGAGTGCTGAGCGGACCACCTTGACGTCGCACCTCGGACGGGCTGGCGCCGTGCACGGAACGGAACGCCCGGCCGAACGCCTCGACCGACCCGTAGCCGTAGCGCACGGCGACATCGAGGAGATGCGGCGCGCCCGAGGCCAGCTCGGCACCGGCGAGGGTCATCCGACGGTTGCGGATGTACTCCGAGAGCGGCACCTGCGCCAGAGACGCGAACATCCTCCGCAGGTGATACTCCGTGGTGCCGTGCCGCCGGGCGAATCCGGCGACGTCGACCGGCTCACCGAGGTTCTCCTCGATGTGGTCGACCAGGGCGTTGAGCGTGGCGATCATGTGGTCCTCCTGACACCAATGATTCTCCGGGGCGGGCCGGGGAAGGGACCCGATAGTTCCGGTCAGGTTCGATCAGGACTGCGATCCCTTCGGCAACCGCACGTCGAGAGGGTCGAAGGAAGGCCAGGGATCGGACAGCAACCTGCCGTAGGTCGCGACGTCGATCCGCTGTCCGTCGATCAGGAACTTGCCGCGTTCGGTTCCCTCCCGGACGAAGCCGGCCGCATTCGCAACGGCACCCGACGCCGGATTGTTGACTCGATGTCCGAGTTCGAGACGCTCAAGGCCGCTCTGCGACAAAGCACGGTCGGCGATGGTCGCCGCAGCACGGCTCATGAGACCCCGACCGCGGGCGGCGGCGTTCATCCAGTACCAGAACCAGCCCGAGCGGTTGTCCGGATCCACACTCACACAGACCAGCCCCACCAGGCGCCCACCGTCCACGATCGCCCAGGGTTCATGCGGAGAGTCCGCGGAGACGAGATTCGTGACGTAGCGCTGAGCCTCCTCCACGGTCGTCACTTGACCCTGGCGGTCCATGTCCGGGCTCGAACGGAACGCCGTGAGCACCTCCGGGACGTCTCCCCCGGCCAAGGGGCGAAGGTAAGTCCGCACGTCCACGGGTTCGGGGTTTCCAGGGATGGCGTTCTCCGATTCCGGGTCAGACGCACCAACCGGATTTTTCTCAGGTTCGACCCGCCCCAGCCGGGCCCCGAAGCCCGCGCACAGCACGTGACCTTGCTCCAAGGGCGCCCACCAGCACGTCCAGCGCTGCGCCTGCCCCTCGGACGGATGCTCCTCGCCGGCGTGCCATCGTTCCGGGACAGAGTCCTCCACCGGTGCCAGCTGGAAGAAATGACGTTCGTGACGTTCGTCTTTAGCCGGCCTCACATCGTAGAACTCCGTGCCCAGGTCACGAACAACACGGGTCCTCAGGCCGGTCTCCTCGAACACCTCTCGGACGGCGGCTTCCGCGGGAGTCTCCCCGGGCTCGACCGTTCCCGCCGGAACCTGCACGCCCGTAACCTCGATCGGCACGTCGTCGTGGGTGAAGACCAGGAGCCGTCCGCGGTGGACGACGTAGGCGACGGCTTTCTGGACCACCCGCGTCTCCCGGCGCGCTGCGCCACTCACGCCGCGCCCCGGACTCGGGCAGCCGCCAGGATTTCGGCATTCGCCCGCGACCACGCCTCGATCATCCCGGCGCCTCCATGGCCTTCCCCCTCATCGATCACCAGACGGGACTCAGGCCAGGCGCGGTGCACTTCCCAGGCGGTCACCGCCGGACCGGAAACGTCGTTCCGGCCGTGGATGAGCACGCCCGGTATGTCCGCGATGCTGGCCATACCAGCCAGGAGCCCGGCCTCGCAGAACCCTGAGTTCGACCAGTAATGCGTCGTCAGCGTCGCGAACGCGAGGCGGTAGGCGTCGGACTCCCATCGCGGGTCCCGGGAGAATCCGCCAGCTCCGATGGACACGTGGGTGTCTTCCCACAGGGCCCACTCCTTCGACGCCGCATCGCGAAGCGCACTGTCCGGCGATTGCAGGAGCCGGGCATAGGCGTCGATCAATCGCCCCTCGCCCCGCCGGTATCCGATTCCCGAATCCTCCGCGAACGTGGCAAATCTGTCCCAGGCCTCGGGGAACATCATGCCGACCCCTTCGGTGATCCATTCGACCTCACGGCGGCTCGTGGTGGTGACCGCCACGAGCACAAGCCCCAGCACCCGGTCCGGGTGGGTCTGGGCATACGCCAGTGCGAGAGTAGAACCCCATGAGACGCCGTTGACCACCCAGCGGTCGATCCCGCGGTCGGCACGAAGTGATTCGATATCCCCGATGAGGCGGGCCGTGGTGTTCGCCCCGAGGTCTGTCAGCGGATCGGAGGCGTGTGGGAGCGAGCGCCCACACCCTCGCTGTTCAAAACCCACCACCCGGGTCCGTTCCAGGTCCACCCGACGCCGGTAACCACTCGCGCCGAGCCCTCCGCCAGGACCTCCGTGCAGATAAAGGACAGGAGTTCCCAGAGGGTCGCCCCATTCCTCCCAGTAGATCCGCTGGCCATCGGTGACCTCGAGGGATCCGGACTCGCGAGGAACCTCTGACATGGCGTCACGCCCTTTCCCTGCCGCGCCCCGTGAGGCGACGGGTCGCCGTCGTCGTGGCAGCCTCCGACCGTGCCACAGCACGAGCCTGCCACACGACCTCCCGTTCCGCGGCGACCACGGTCACCTCGCCCGACGACTCCCGACACGGAAAGACCCCGGCACCAGGTGGCGTCGGGGTCGGTCCCGTCGGGGCGTGAACGGACAACGGAGGGCTCAGGCGGCGTCGACGTCGGCCGTCAGCGGTCGTGCAGTCCGCGTCCGGAACGCAAGGCCGAGCACCGACAGCAGCGCGATGACCGAGAGGATCGTTGCCGCAAGGAAGCCCGCCCGTCCGCCGGCGTAGAAGTCGCCCGGGATCGCAAAGGCCGCGAAGACGGACGCCACGATGGCCAGGCCCACCGCCCCGCCGAGCTGCTGCATGGTCTGGAACAGGCCCGATGCGGCACCGGCCTCCTCGGGATCGACGTTGCGCAGGGCGAGCGTGGTCAACGGCATAAAGGTGAGACCGGCCGAGATGCCCGTAAAAGCGAGCGCTGCGATCACCACCGCGAGCGGCGTCTGCGGACCGATGAGAGCCAGCGGCACGAAGGCCGCCACCCGGAGTGCGGCGCCGACGTTCACCAGACGCTCCGCGCCGAATCGCTCCACCAGGCGTGGCACGATGCGGGACATCGTGAACACCCCGACGGGCATCGGCAGGAACATCAGGCCCGTGACGAGCGGCGAGTACCCCTTCGAGTCCTCCAGGTACTGCACCATCAGGAAGAACATCGCGAGCATCCCGGCATAGGTCGCCGCCATCGCGGCCAGCGCCGCCACCCGGCTGGGGCTGCGGAGCAGCTGGGGCCGGAGCAGCGGATGGGCCACCCGGCGTTCCGTCACGGCGAGCGCGACAAGCAGGAGGACGCCGACGGCGAGTCCCGTCAGGGTGAGCGGGCTGGACCAGCCGTCCTCGGCCGCCTGGATCAGGGCCCACACGATCGCGACGGCGCCGCCGGTTGCCGTGACGGCTCCCAGGACGTCGAAGTGCCCGGTCTGGCGCGGGGTCTCCGCCACCAGCCTCGGCACGGTCACGAGAATCGCCACGCCGATGGGGACGTTGATGAACAGCGTCCACCGCCAGTCCGCCGTCGAGGTCAGGATGCCGCCGAGGATGAGACCGAGCGCGCCACCCATGGAGGAGATCGCGGAGAACATTGCCAGGGCGCGGTTGCGGGCCTTGTCATCGCGGGCACTGGTCGTGATGAGGGCCAGCACGCTGGGCGCGGCGAATGCGGCGCCGACGCCCTGGAAGGCGCGGGCCACCACCAGGAAGAGCGGGTCGGTGGCGAGGCCGCCGAGGAGTGAGAAGAGAGTGAAGACGGCGACGCCGGCCAGGAAGGTCCGGCGGCGGCCGAGCACGTCGCCCACGCGACCGCCGAGCAGCAGGAGGCCGCCGAAGGCGAGGGCGTAGGCGTTCAGGACCCAGCTGAGCTGAGCCGGGGAGAAGTGGAGGTCCGTGGCGATGCGGGGCAGCGCCACGTTCACGACGGTGGCGTCGAGGACGAGCATGAGCTGGGCGAGCATGACGAGGCCCAGCCCGAGGGAAGTGGTCCGGGCTGTGGCCCGGTTCCGGGTGGGCAGAAGGGTGTCTGTGAGGGGAGCCATGGGGAGTCCTGTTCTGACGACGGGGACTGGCGTACACTAATCGGAGAGTTGCTCCGCTTAGAACTATACGGAGACACTCTCCGTTTTCGCAAGACTTTTCTCGAAGGAAGTGTTCAGGTGCGCGCTGACGCCCGTCGGAACCGTGACCGGATCGTCGAAGTGGCCCGGGAGCTGGCCCGCGCCAAAGGCTACGATGCGCTGACCATGGATGAGGTCGCCAAGAAGGCCGGCATCGGCGCCGGCACGCTCTACCGCCACTTCCCCACCAAGGACGCGCTGCACGACGCCGTCATCGAGGCCTGGGCGGACAAGGTCAACGCCGCCGTGGACGCCGCCATGGAGGCGCCGGGGACTCCGCGGGAACGACTCGCCCTGTGGCTCCGCGAGTACACCGCGATGCTGACGGCTCACCAGGGCGCCGCCGCGCGGATCACCGCCTCACTCGGGGTGGCCGGGTCCCCCTACGAGGCCAAGTGCCAGACCTATATGCAGGCCAACCAGCGGGTCATCGACGCCCTTGGGTCCGACCTCCGGCCCGACGCGGAAGCCCTGCAGATGTGCCGCCTGGTGGGTGGCGTGGCCGCCGTCGCCGACAACAGCGGCCTGCCTCCGGAATCTGTCACCGCCATGCTCGACGTCCTCGCAGACGGACTCCTCGCGCCGCGCGCCTGACGCTCACGCAGCACCCTTCCCAGGGGCCCTCCCACCCGATAGAATCCGTTCAGCAATCCGGCCGTACGGTATTTTTTGGGGGACCATGGCACATTTGCCCAGCATTCGGCGTCGAGGGCTGAAAGCTCTCTTCTCGGTGACCGCAGCGATCGCTCTGTGCAGCGGATTGGTCACCCCGGTGGCCTCTGCGAATGCTGAGGAATCGCCCACCCCCGAGGTCAGCAGCACCTCTGTTCCGTCGGAGACACCCTCCCCGACGGAGTCCGCCCCCGCCACGGACCCGGTGAGCACTGACGCACCGACCGCCACGCCGTCGTCGGAGCCGACACAGTCGCCCTCCCCCAGCGACACGGCCACCGTGGCACCCACCCCGCTTCCGACCGCCACACCGACGCCCGTCGCCATCGGCGACAAGTTCGCCGAGTGGTACCGGTATTACGAGATTCCGCCGCGGTTCGGCAAACCGGTCGCCGCCCAGGTGTGCGCGTCCGCCACCTTCTGCACGCAGGAGTTCGAAGACGGCACCGCCTACTGGAACAACAGCCTCGGAGCCCATGGGGTCTCGCGGACGACGGCGGTGGGCGCCAAGTACTTTGAGGGCGGCGGATACGCAAAGTACGGCATGCCGGAAGGTGACCTCGCGGACTACCAGTGGACCGAGCCCGGTCTCTCGGTGCCCGGTTCGACCCAGCAGCTCTTCGACAAGGCGATCATCGTCGCGCCCGACGGGGCCGCCGCCTTCGTGCTCGACCGCAGCCAGCCGATCGTCCAGTACCTGCAGCCGCGCGGTTCCAGCGACAGCGGCGTCCGCTGGCTGTCTCCGGTGCAGTGCGGTCTGGCCCAGGGAGGCTGTTCCGCCCGGTTCGTGGGTTACGCGAACAGCGTGAGAAACCGCGTCATCGTCCAGATGTACTCTCTGGGGACCTCGGTCCGAGGCTCCATCGCGGTCGGCAGCCCCGAGTGGACGCGCTGGCGGGCCCTCGGCGGCGAAGCAGGCCAGGCGGCAGGCTATCCGCTGTACTCGACGTGCGACCTGACATACGCGGTCGGCTACTGCAAGACGACGTTCCAGCACGCCTCCATCTACACCAAGGGGACATCACTCGCGGTGGTCCGGGGAGCGATGTTCCGCTGGGACGGCGACAGGGTCAACGTCGGTCTGTACGGGGCGCCGCTGTCCGACGAGCGGTGCGGTCTGGTCCAGAAGGGCTGCAGCCAGGAATTCGCCCGTGGAACCGTGATGTGGACCCCCACCACCGGCGCCCAGCCCGTCGCCGGCGCCATCCGCACCAAGTGGCGGTCCCTGGGCGGCGAGAAGGGGTACCTGGGGTATCCCACCGCCGTCGAACAGTGCTTCGGTCTGATCGTGAACTCCGTGAACAAGTCGGGCTGTTACCAGCGCTTCCAGCACGGGATGATCTGGTGGTCGAAGGCGAGCGGCGCCCGCGCCGTCCGGGGCGCGGTCCTGGGCGCCTACCAGCGCGCCAACTACGTGTGGGCGGACTACAAGTCGTCGGCGTACACCGGGAAGTCCCTGGGCTACCCGATCGGCGATGAGCAGTGCACGGCCCCCGGTCGCGGCTGCTACCAGTGGTTCCAGAACGGGATGATCTGGTGGTCCCCCACGACCGGCGCCCAGCGGGTGATGGGGCCGGACGCGAAGGTCTACCAGTCCCTGAAGTGGGCGTGGGGCCGTCTGGGGTACCCCACCACGGAGGAGAAGCCGCTGCTCATGGGCCGGACCTACCCGAACAACGTCTGGGGCTCCCGGCAGTTCTTCCAGCACGGATACCTCACCTGGCATCCGCGCTACGGGGTCACGGTCACGTACCGCTGACCACTGAATAACGGGAAAGGCCCCGGCAGCTGAAGCTGCCGGGGCCTTTCCGTGCGCAGAACTACACGTTGAAGCGGAACTCCACCACGTCGCCGCATGCACGTCCCAAGAAAACCGCGTATCGGGATGTTTCGATTTTGGGCACACCACCAATTCTAAATCTGAAAAGCACCTACTCAACAGTACCCCTAGCACTCACAGCAGAATCGACGACAAGCTCGCCCAGAGTTCGCACGCTTGATTGCATCTCTGATACGAAGGAGCCAGCGAATCAAGCGGATCCCGGCTTCGCCAAGCACTCGAGGGGATTCCCGTTGAGGTATCACCCAGTCCGGACTCATCGCAGGAAGCACGAACGACGTCCACGCAATCAGCTCACAGTCGTCTGGATGTCACTCTGTCGATCACGAAGTGCCGGATGCACTCGTGCACAACACCAAGGCCTAAATTGACCGTGCAACTTGACGGCTGCCCCTTAAAGGGATGCTTGGTCCCGGTCAGTGGAAGTAGATCTACAGGATCTCGCGTCGCGGGCCACGAATGGACATTGCAACACCGCCGGAAGAAGACCAGACTATGCTTTAGCCGGAAAGGAAACAAATTCGCCGAAAAATACAACCATCATGCCCTAATCGACGGCGCGAATATCGCGGCAAATCAAACCGCGGAGAATATCAAACTTCAAACGAGCCTTGGGTATTTCATCGATGAATTCCTCCAACGCCTTACGAGCGACAACTGAAAAATCCTGCTCAGAAAAATCGCGTTGCCCTCGATACAGGTCCTGCCGTTTGTTGCCGGAATCGATCCACTCTTCAGAACTAATGCACGCATGGACGACTCCACTGCCATCCGATCTGAGCTGAAGCGCAATCTGTGCAACCCAAGTGAAACTGTACGCCGGATCCTGCTCCGCGATAGTTCCCACTCCACCTTCGTAAACAATTTCGTCTCCACGAACGCCAGGTCGGGTTTGACGTTGCCCACTGGGGATTTCAGACGTCGAGGACCCCCAGTCACCGGTTAGCATATTCGTCCAGTTCTCAAGTAGCCGGGACTGATTCATAAGGTGGTCATGCCACATCCGCAACACGGGCGCAGCAAGCTGCGTCGCGACTTCCCGAGCGATAGCCGCAGTTCGCTCGACCTCGTCGAGTGAGCTTAGTCTTTGAGTGAGATCACCCGAACGTCGAGGCGAGATATTCGAAATGGTCGCAGGAACGGGAATGGTCCTACGGCCCGCCTCTTCGAGTATGTCGACCGGACACAGATAAAGATTACGGTTATGGAACCTGATTTGATGCACTTCAACATCGTCAAAGCCAGCCAACATCGCGCGCAAGGCTGGAACTCGGTCACGCGGGAACGCATCTCCCAGCACGACGCCGCGAAGGGCAGTGGTGATATCGAAGTAGAACGGCTCAGTGGACAGGTCTGTTCTAACTAACCTGAATTCGGACTCACTCGCCCAATCAGCATGTTTGCGGAAGAACACGCGGTCACGATGGACTTGCGCATAACGAAGTGCAACGGCGTCGATCCCGAACTCCTCAGCCTGGGCAAGACTAATACCGTACGGGCCGCTTCCCGTCTCCGCGCGTCGATAACGCACTGGCCCATAAAATTGATGGATCGCGCCGCCACGAGATTTCTCAAAAGACTCAATGAGGCGCGCACGATCAAATTTCAGACACACGCCTGCATGCCCGGCGCCGTAGTGGGCCCACAACGATAGATGCCCCCATCCTCGGAGCGCATCCGGATGAATTACGCGCTGAGCGATCTCCCAGTCTTGTGTGAAACACGCCACCTTCGAGTAGCCTCGAATAAACTGATCAATGTCAGTCCAGACTTTCGAATAGTCGTACGCGTCCGAAGGCAAGCCTTCGAAGCCCCCCTCAAGATTTGGAATTAGAGGACGCGATTCCCACAGGTCATTAGTGCCCTGAAATGGAGACATTCTAATGGTGCGAGTCGCGAGAATGCCCAGAATTGCCGCTTCAGAAGAGGTGTAATGATAGAGATCCGATGTCAGCACCTTAGGCGCAAAGTTCAGCTCCAGTTCGGGATGATCATCCCCCTCGTCTCCAGTAAGGAAATTTGAATCCGCAGGCAACATTATTGGCTCATCATGCATAGTAAAAACCAACTTTAGACGAGGAAACGAAGAGGCGCACTCACACGTTGAAGCGGAACTCCACCACGTCGCCGTCGGACATGATGTATTCCTTGCCTTCGATGCGGACCTTGCCACGGGACTTCGCCTCGGACATGGAACCGGCGTCGACCAGGTCGTGGAAGGACACTACCTCGGCCTTGATGAAGCCGCGCTGGAAGTCGGTGTGGATCACACCGGCGGCCTGCGGAGCGGTGTCACCCTGGCGGATGGTCCAGGCCCGGGCCTCCTTGGGACCTGCGGTGAGGTAGGTCTGCAGGCCGAGCGTGTGGAACCCGACGCGGGCGAGCTGGTCCAGGCCGGACTCCTCCTGGCCGTTCATCTCCAGCATCTCGCGGGCCTCCTCCTCGGAGAGCTCCACGAGGTCGGATTCCAGCTTGGCGTCGAGGAAGATGCAGTCGGCCGGCGCGACCAGGGCCCGCAGTTCGGCCTGCTTCTCCTCGCTGCTCAGGATGCCTTCGTCGGCGTTGAAGACGTAGATGAAGGGCTTGGCCGTCAGCAGGCTCAGTTCCTTGAGCTTGTCCAGGTCCAGCTTGTCCGAGGCGATCGAGGAGAAGATGGTGTCGCCGCGCTCGAGGACGGCCTGGGCGGCCTTGATGGCGTCGAGCTCGGACTGCTCGCGCTTGCGGGCGCGGATGTCCTTCTCCAGGCGCGGGATCGCCTTCTCGATGGTCTGCAGATCGGCGAGGATCAGCTCGGTGTTGATGGTCTCCATGTCGGAGCGCGGGTCGACCTTGCCGTCCACGTGGATGACGTCCGGGTCATCGAACACGCGCACCACCTGGGCGATGGCTTCGGCCTCGCGGATGTTGGCGAGGAACTGGTTGCCCAGGCCTTCACCCTCCGATGCGCCCTTCACGATGCCGGCGATGTCCACGAAGGACACGGTGGCCGGCAGGATCCGCTGGCTGCCGAAGATCTCGGCGAGCTGGTTGAGGCGCGGATCCGGGAGGTTGACGACGCCGACATTCGGCTCGATCGTCGCGAACGGGTAGTTCGCTGCGAGGACCTGGTTGCGGGTCAGTGCGTTGAAGAGCGTTGACTTGCCAACATTGGGAAGTCCGACGATGCCGATAGTAAGAGCCACGGTCAACCATCATACCGGGAACCGCCCCTCGGCCCGCCGCCGCCATTAATGTCAGTCCCCCATGGCACAGTGAAAAGTATGGAAAACATCCTGCTCGTTCTTCTCGCACTGCTGCTCGGACTCGCCGCCGGTTTCCTCTGGGGACGTTCCCGGAACGACGACGGCGCGCCCCTCCTGCGCGCCCAGCTGCGGGATGCGGAACAGCAGCTCGGCCTCAGCCGCGAATCCCTCGCCGACGCCCGGGCGCGTGCTGAACTGCTCGAACGCCAGAACAGGGCCCTCAGCAGCTTCGACGAGCAGGAGAACACCGTCCTGCATGCGCTGGCGCCCGTGGCCGAGAAACTCGCCGCCGTCCAGCAGCACGTCGCCCTCCTGGAACGGGACCGGCAGCACCAGTTCGGCCAGCTCTCCGAGCAGCTCCAATCGGCCCGTCAAGTGGAGGCGGCCCTGCTGGAGAGCACGCATTCACTGGCCTCGGCCCTCAAGAACAACGCCAGCCGCGGACGGTGGGGAGAAGTCCAGCTCCGCCGGGTGGTCGAGTCCGCCGGCCTTCTGGACCATGTGGACTTCCACGAACAGTTCAGCTCGGTGTCCGGTGACGCGGCGGTCCGTCCCGATCTCGTGGTGCAGCTGCCCCAGGGCAAGTACCTGGTGGTGGATTCGAAGGTGCCGCTCAGCTCCTTCCTGGAAGCCCAGGAGAACGGAGCGTCCTCACCGGAGCGGAGGAACGACCTCCTGAAAGCCCACGCCAAGGCTGTCCGGGCCCACATCGACGCCCTCGCGAGCAAACGGTACTGGGATGCCGTGCCCGCCAGTCCCGAACTCGTGGTCTGCTTCCTGCCCGCGGAGTCCTTCCTGGCCGCAGCGCTGGAAGCCGACGGCAGCCTGCTCGACTACGGCTTCAGCCGGAACGTCGCCCTCGCCTCACCCGCCACCCTGATGGCGCTGCTCAAGGCCGTCGCCGTCACGTGGCGGCAGGAGCTCCTGACCGAGAACGCCAAGGACCTCTACGACCTCTCCCAGGAGCTGTACACCCGTCTGGGAACCATGGGCGGCCACATCTCCAAGATGGGCACGTCGCTGAAATCGAGCGTGGAGAACTACAACCGCTTCGTCGGCACCCTTGAGACCCGGGTCCTGAGCACCGCCCGCAAGATGACGAGCCTGAACCTCGGCGACGCGGAACAGTTCAGCACCCCGGCCACCATCGAAACGACGCCCAGGGTGCTCACCTCGGCCGAGCTCCTCGACGAGGAGGATCGGGCCGCCTCCTGACGGCGAAGCCCACGAGGTCAAGCCCACGGGCCTCAGCCCGCCAGCCTCAGCTTGCGGGTCTCAGCCCACGGGACTCAGCCGCGATACTCTCCGCTGAAGACCACTTCGGCGGTGCCGCCGACCCACAGCTCGCCGTCGACGTCCTTGAGGTGCACGCGGCCGTCCCGGTCCATGCAGCCGCCCTGCCGGTTGGTGAACGGAGGCGTCGCGCGACCGGTCTCGATCATCCACTGGGATGCCGACGCGTTGAGGCTGCCGGTCACCGGGTCTTCCATCAAGGGGCCGCCGAGCCCGTCGGAGAAGAAGCCCCGCACTTCGAACGCATCCTGGTCACCGTCGGCGCACGGGCCGAGGACACCGATGTCCCATCGTCCGGGATGACGGCTCGCATTCGGCTGAAGGTTGACCACGGCGCGGTCGTCCGCCAGGAGGACTCCCACCCACCCGGGACCGTTGTCGATCCACCGGGCCTCGACCACGTCGTCGCGCTCGATGCCCAGGATCTCCACGACGTCCTGCAGATAGGACTCCTCCACTTCACCGCCACGGATCAGACCCGGGGCCGAGAAAGCCAGCAGGCCCTCTTCTTCTCGGACCTGGATCAGACCGGCGCCGCACTCCTGCACGATGACCCCGGGCGTCTTCGGCACCCCGCCGGCATCCAGCCAGGCCCGTGCCGTTCCGAGCGTCGGGTGACCCGCGAAGGGACACTCGGAACCCGGGGCAAAGATCCGGACACGGTACTCCGCTTCGTCGGTGGTGGGCGGCAGGACGAAGGTGCACTCGGACAAGTTGGTCCAGGCGGTGAAGCGGACCATCTCCTCGGTGGTCATCCCCTCGCCGTCGAGCACCACGGCCACCGGGTTACCACCCAGTGGTGACGTGCCGAAAACATCCACTTGCCTGAAACGCCTGCTCATCCTTCGAGGCTATCAGCCGGCAAGGGTTGGAAATGACCGGATTCTCAGGCATCAGCGCAGGTCAGCGGGCTTTCGGCCGCGCCTGCCCGAAACGGGGAAACCCCCTGCATCACGCAACGGTGATCCAGGGGGTTTCAGACGGCGAACGACGGCGCGTCAGCTCAAGGGTCGGTTGCCGCGGCCGCCCAGGGCCCGGCTGGAATCGCCGGCCGCCTTGAGCGTCGCGCGCAGTTCCTTGGGGAGGGAGAACAGCAGGTCCTCCTCGGCCGTCACGACTTCCTGGACATCGCCGTACCCGTAGTCGGCCAACAGACGCAGGACGTCCTGCACCAGGACCTCGGGGACCGACGCACCGGAGGTGACGCCGACGGTGGCCACGCCTTCGAACCATGCCTCATCGACCTGGTTCGCATAGTCCACGCGCTCGGACCGCTTGGCGCCGTACTCCAGCGCCACTTCGACGAGGCGGACGGAGTTGGAGGAGTTCGCCGAACCGACCACGATCACGAGGTCGGCCTGCGGGGCGACCTTCTTGATGGCCACCTGGCGGTTGGTGGTCGCGTAGCAGATGTCGTCGCTGGGCGGGTCCTGCAGAGTCGGGAACTTCTGGCGGAGCAGGCGCACGGTCTCCATGGTCTCGTCCACGCTCAGGGTGGTCTGCGAGAGCCAGATGACCTTGTCCGGGTCACGGACCGTCACCTGGTCCACCTCGTGGGGCCCGTTGACGACCTGAATGTGCTCCGGAGCCTCACCCGCGGTGCCTTCGACCTCCTCATGACCTTCGTGACCGATGAGCAGGATGTCGTAATCGTCCTTCGCGAAGCGGACGGCCTCGCGGTGAACCTTGGTGACCAGCGGGCACGTCGCGTCGATGGTCCGCAGGCCACGGTCCTCGGCGGACTGCACCACGGCCGGAGAAACGCCATGGGCGGAGAAGATGACCAGAGCACCCTCGGGCACCTCATCGTTCTCCTCCACGAAGATCGCGCCCTTCTCCTCGAGAGAGGTCACCACGTGCACATTGTGGACGATCTGCTTGCGCACATATACGGGAGGACCGTAGTGCTCCAGCGCCTTTTCGACGGCGATCACGGCACGGTCCACGCCGGCGCAGTAGCCGCGCGGCGCAGCCAGCAGAACCTTCTTCGGCGCGGTGACGGGCGCAGCGGCCTCCACATCCTCGCGGGTCCGGCGCTTACGCGGGATGGAGGGCATGGGCACTGAGATGGCGGCCGAGGTCATGACATCCATTCTACTGAACCGGACCCGGCCTCCGGGGGTGAGCTGCGTCCCAGCCCTCCCCCGGAGGCCGCCGGCGTGCCGTCACGGTCCCCCATCGACTGTGAACAGCACGTCCTGCCGGGCTCACCGCTTCCGCGACCAGCGCGAAGGCCACCAGATCCACCGGCCCAGCTCGTAACTGACTGCCGGCACCAGCAGCGACCGGACCACGAAGGTGTCCAGCAGCACACCGAAGGCCACGATGAAGGCGATCTGGGCCAGGAAGAGGATCGGGATCACGCCAAGCGCCGCGAAGGTCGCTGCCAGCACCAGACCTGCCGAGGTGATCACCCCGCCCGTCGCCTTCAGCCCGCGGAGCAGTCCCTCCCGGGAGCCGTGCTTCTTCATCTCCTCCCGCACCCTGCTCATGAGGAAGATGTTGTAGTCGATGCCGAGTGCCACGAGGAACACGAACCCGTAGAGGGGCACCGACGCGTCCGCTCCGGGGAAGTGCAACACGTGGTTGAACACCAGAGCCGACACCCCCAGAGCGGCGCCGAAGGACAGCACCGTGCTCAGGATCAGGAGCAGCGGCGCCACGATCGAGCGCAACAGCAGACCCAGGATCACGAAGATCACCCCGAGCACCACGGGGATGATGAGATTCCGGTCGTGGACCGAGGCGGTGTTGGTGTCCAGGGCGGTGGCGGTGACGCCGCCCACCAGACTCCCCGGGACCTCCCGGCCCACCGCGTTCCTCAGTGCCACCACGGTGTCCTCCGCGGCCTGCGAATCCGGGGCGTCCCGGAGCGTCGCCTGGAGCAGCACGCGGCCGTCGGCCTCGGTCGGGGTGGCCTTGGCGGCCTGCGGGGCGCCGCCCTGCGAGGCACCACCCTGCGCTGTTCCGGCTGGCTTCTCCCCCGGCGGGGTCCACGGAATCGACCCGCCTGGGGCGTCCTTGGAACTCACGCTCACCGACTGGACTCCCGGCTCCCGGGACGCGATGGCGGCGGCATCGGTCCAGCGATCCGCGGGAACGACCAGCAGCGCGGGGCTGCCTGACCCTCCGGGGAAGTGCTCCCCCAAGGCCTTCTGGCCATCCCGGGCCTCGGACGCCCCCAGGACGAGATCCGACTGCGGCACGCCGGACGCCTGCAGCCCGCCCAGCCCGAAGCAGGCGGCGACCAGGAGCACCACCGTGCTGCTCCAGATCAGCCGCGGACGACGCCGGATGGCCACGGCGAGGCGGTCCCAGACGGTCCGGCGCGTGGGCGCCGAGGCTGGGTCGGCGTCGTCGTCCACGGCACGCGGGCGGCGCGGCCAGAACGCGGCCCTGCCCATGACGTAGAGCAGCGCGGGAAGGAACGTCAGAGCCGACAGCATCGCGAAGACGATGCCGATCGCCGCCACCGGACCGAGGGCGCTGTTGGACTTCAGGTCACTCAGCAGAAGACACAGCAGACCGGCGATGACGGTACCGCCGGACGCCGCGATCGGCTCGAGAGAGCGGCGCAGAGCCGTGCGAGAGGCGGCCCAGCGCTCGTGGCCACGGGCCAGTTCGTCCCGGTAGCGGGACACGTAGAGCAGTGAGTAGTCGGTGGCCGCGCCGATGACCAGGATGAACAGGATGCCCTGCGTCTGGCCGTTGAGCAGCAGCACGCCGGCTTTCGCAAGCCACCAGACGGTCAGCAGGGCCACGCACAAGGCGAAGACACTGCTCAGGAGCACCGCCAGCGGCAACAGGAAGGAACGGTAGACGACCACCAGGATGATCAGCACGGCGATCAGGGAGACCGCCAGCAGCAGCCCGTCGATCCCGGAGAAGCCTTCCAGGAGATCCGCGGTGAACCCTGCCGGCCCCGTCACCTGAACGCTGACCCCGGAGGGCGTGTTCTGACGCAGGTCCTGGCGCAACTCCTCGACCACGGCGCCGACCTCTGACGTCGAGTCGATGCTCACGAACGCCTGGACCGCTTTCCCGTCCTCCGACGGGATCGCCGGGGAGATGTCCCCCGCGACACCCTGAGGCCCCTTCAGGTCCTGGAGCGCCGCGGAGATTCTCGTGGTCTGGTCCTGGGTGAGCGCCGAGTCCGCGGTGAACAGGACGATCGCGGGGATCCGGTCTGGCTCATTGAAGGCGGGCAGCAGCTGCTGGACCTGAGTGGCCTCCGCCGAGGACGGCAGGTACGTGGTCTGGTCGTTGGAGGAGACCTCGTCCACCTTGCCGAAATACGGGCCTCCGACACTTCCGGCCACGAGCCAGCCGACGATCAGCAACGCCGGCAGGAGGATCCTGATCCAGCGCGCCGGAGTCCTCGTGGCGCTCGGAGATGGGGGCGCCACGCCCTCTCGGAGAGGTTGTTCCTGGGTCCGCTGCATTCTCATGTCCTGCCCTCGTCATCCCGATCGGAAGCGTTCCGGTTCGGCCACCAATATACTTCCATTGCCTTGTTTCTAGCCAGGCTAGCAATTAGACGAGTTGAAAGAAAGCCGGAGAGTAAACTTGAGGGATGACATTCTCTGGTGACGAGGAGGGCCTCGGACCCGCGTCCATGTATCACGCTGAGACCACCGATCCGCACCAGGAACTGGTCGACCGGTCGGGCGTGTCCCCCGAAGACCTCCAGCAGATCAACCGGGTCATGGAGGCGCTGGCGGCACTCCGCACAGCGGAAAACGAGTTGTCGGACGCCTCACGCCGCTATATGAAGCTCAATGAGTCCGATATGCGAGCGCTGCACTACTTGATCGTGGCTCGAAATCAGGGCATCGTTGCCACCCCGGGCGGCATCGCGACGCATCTGGGGATCTCCACCGCCTCGACCACGAAGCTCCTGGACCGGCTGGAACGAGCGGGACACGTGCTGCGCCAGGCGCACCCCAGCGATCGCCGGGCCCTGGCCATCACCGTCACCGAGGAGACCCGCGCGGCCGCGATGAACACGGTGGGCCGTCAGCAGGCGCGCCGGTTCGGCGTCGCGGCAGGGCTGACACCGGCCGAGCGGGAGGTCGTCATCCGCTTCCTGCAGGAGATGGCCCAGGAGATCACCCCGTCACCGGAGATCTGGGCATCCGCGACGGCGGAGTGAACCGCCGCAGGGACGGTCAGCGGCCGGGCAGGAAACCGTCGTCGTCGTAGTCGTCCTCGCGGGGCGCGGTAGCGCCGACCCGGCGGATCTCCTTCCGGCGACGGACCGACTCGATCACGATGCCGGCCAGGAATCCGGCGAGCCCGGCGACGACGAAGGCCCAGAAGGCCTGGTCGACCTGCGCCGTGACGACATCGCCGACGCGGGTGAGGACCACCCCTTCGAGTTCGCCGCCCATGCGCTGACCCAGGACGGTGACGCCGGCGAACGTGACCACTTTCCAGATGACGGCGATGACCACCGCGCCGACGCCTGCCACCATGAGGAATGCGCCCCGCCGTCGCGCGCTGACCAGGGCCAGAAGGAATGCGATGACGGCGCCGACGGTCAGCGGCGTGCCGTACGGCGCGACCTTGAGGACGGGTTCGATCATCTGGCGCTGGCTGAGATCACCCATGCTGATGAGCGCCACCTTGGGCCCCGCGACCTTGACCGGGAGTTTCTTGTTCGCTTCCTTCACCACGAGGTCCACCAGCGGCGCGACGTCGAGGGTGAAGGCGGTGGTGGAGGTCTTCGACTCCGCGCCGATGGTGAGGGCGTGGCTCCGCTCGAGAGTGGCGTTCCAGGCCTCGGGATACCCCGGGAGGTCGAACATGCCGTTCGCCGCGACGGTCACGGCCTTGCTCACCACGGAATCCACCTGCTCCGGAACCGGGGCTTCGGCCGCCACGCGCCGTCCGATGGCCGTCGCGAGATCCCTCTTGAACGAGTCGTCCTGGCCGAGCGGACTCATGGTCTGCACGAATCCAGCCCGGTCCACGACATTCTTGTCCAGCCACAGCACGGGACCCGCGATCAGGGTCAGGACGAAGGACAGGATGGCCGCGAGGACGGCGATGGTGGTACGCACCGTGGCCTTTCTATTGGCGGGGAAGCGGGGCGGAGGAACCCGCGGGTGGGTCGCCGGGGTCACCAGCCAGTCTAGTCGGCACGAAAATGTCCTCGCTCCTCGATAGGGTGAAGGAAAGAATGGCGAGAGTGAGGAAAGCACATGAGTGAACCGCAGGACAGCCTTGCGGCCCTGCCCGCCACCGCGGGCGAGACCTCCCCGGACAACCCCTGGCCCCTGCGCCTCCTGTCGGAGAAGCTCAAGGCCCACATCGACCGGACGCCCATGGCGTGGGTCGAGGGCCAGATCATCGAGCTGAACCACCGCGGCAGCGCCTCGTATCTGACCCTGCGCGACGTCGACGCCGAAGTCTCGCTCCCGGCATCCATCTGGGCGAACAACCTCAACCGGCTGGACGCCACCCTGGAGCGCGGCTCCCGCGTGGTGGCCCAGCTCAAGCCGGAGTTCTGGCTCAAGACGGGCCGCCTGAACATGTCCGTGCGGGACATCCGCCCCGTAGGCCTGGGCGATCTGCTCGCCAGGATCGAACGGCTGCGGCAGGCCCTGGCCGCCGAGGGCCTGTTCGCCGACGAGCTGAAGCGGCCCCTCCCCTACCTGCCGCACCGGATCGGACTCATCACCGGCCGGGACTCAGACGCCAAGAAGGACGTGCTCCGGAACGCCGCGCTCCGCTGGCCGGCGGTCGAATTCGACGTGCGCGAGGTCGCCGTCCAGGGCGTCACGGCCGTCGGCCAGGTCACCGCCGCCCTTGCCGAGCTGGATGCCGACCCCGACGTGGACGTCATCGTCATCGCACGCGGTGGCGGTTCGCTGGAGGACCTGCTCCCGTTCAGCAATGAGGAGCTCATCCGGGCCGTGAGCCGCACGACCACACCGGTGGTCAGCGCCATCGGGCACGAAGCGGACCAGCCTCTGCTGGACTACGTGGCCGATCTGCGTGCGTCGACCCCCACCGATGCCGCTAAACGGATCGTTCCGGACGTCGCCGAGGAACTCGCGGGTCTCGCCTACGCCCGGGACCAGATGCGCCGCGTCATCCACCAGCGCGTGGACCGCGAGTCCGAGCGCCTGGAACAGCTCCGCTCGCGCCCGGTGCTGGCGCAGCCTCTGACCATGGTGGACTCACGGGCCGAGGAGCTCCGGCGCCTCCGCCAGACGTCCACGACGGCGCTCACTTCCGCCCTGGCGCGCGGTCAGGATCAGATCACCCACCTCCAGGCTCAGCTGCTCGCGCTGTCGCCGCAGAAGACGCTCGACCGCGGGTACGCCGTCGTGCATCTGGAAGGCGGCGAGGATTCCGGGGCGATCGTCCGGGACCCGGCACAGACCGAGGGCGGGCGGGACCTGCTCATCCGCGTCGCCGGAGGCAAGTTCGCGGCACAGGCGACCACTCGGGCTTCGTCCGGGACCACCACCCGCGCCCGCAAGAGCACCCAGCAGGACAAGACCACCCAGCAGAAGAAGCCCGGAAGCGACACCGCTTCCCAGGACGTGAGGAACTGACATGGCCGAGAAGACCACCACCGCACCGGACGTGACCGCTCTCAGCTACGAGGAGGCCCGTGAAGAACTGCTCCTCGTGGTGCAGCGCCTGGAGGCCGGTGGAAGCACCCTGGAGGACTCGCTGGCGCTCTGGGAGCGCGGCGAGGCTCTGGCCGCACGCTGCGAGGAGTGGCTGGAAGGCGCCCGCGCCCGGCTCAAGGCCGCCCAGCCGGACGCCGAGGTCTGACCCGGCAGCGGTCAGCCGACCGCTGACTTCGGGGGAACCACGTTCAGGGCACCCACCTGGACGGTTCCCTCAGGAGGCCTCGACCGCGGCGATCTGCTCCGCCACGTCGAAGTCGGCGGCCGGCCACTGCGGATCGATGTCCTCCAGCGCGTCGATGAGCAACTGCTGGACGGCGATGCGGGCGTACCACTTCTTGTTCGCCGGGACCACGTACCACGGCGCCGCCGCGGTGGACGTCTTCTCGAACATGGCCTGGAAGGCGGCCTGGTAGTCCTCCCAGAAACCGCGCTCCTTCAGGTCCCCGGTGCTGTACTTCCAGTGCTTGGCAGGATCCTCCAGCCGGGCGAGCAGGCGTTCCTTCTGCTCGTCCTTGGAGATGTGGAGCATGACCTTGACCACGCGCGTGCCTTCCGCGATGAGGCGTTCCTCGAACTCGTTGATCGCGGCGTAGCGGCGTTCCAGCTCGGCGTCATCGGCCCAGCCGTGCACACGATGAATGAGCACGTCCTCATAGTGGGAGCGGTCGAAGACACCGACCATCCCGGCGCCGGGCACCTCCTTCTCGATGCGCCACAGGAAGTCGTGGGACTTCTCCTCCTCCGTGGGGGCCTTGAACGCCTTCAGACGCACACCCTGCGGATCCATCGCGCCCACCACGTGGCTGACGATGCCGCCCTTGCCCGCGGTGTCCATGGCCTGCAGCACCAGGAGCACCCGATCCGGGGCGCCGCCCTTGGACGCCGCGAACAGCCGCTCCTGCAGCCCCTCCAGCAGGGCGTCCTGCCGCTCGAGGTGTGCGGCGCCGTCGCTCTTCCGGCCCGGGAATCCCGGGGAGGAGTCAGGATCGACGTCCGCGAGAGCGAAGCCCTCCTTCACCTTCAAGGTCTTCGCAGGATCTTTCGTGAAGTCCACCAGGCTCTTCTTCGACGCCATGTTCCGTTCCTTCCCCAGGGATGTGCGGGCTATTGGGTGACCGGAGGCCGGTCAGTTGCCGGGATACCGGCTCAGGAAATCGGCCATGCGCCCGATCGCCTCTTCGATGTCGGGGACCGCCGGAAGCGTGACCATGCGGAAGTGATCCGGGCGGACCCAGTTGAACGCGCGGCCGTGCGACACCAGGATCTTCTGCTCCCGCAGGAGGTCCAGGACGAACTTCTCGTCATCCCGGATGTGATAGACCTCGGGGTCCAGTTTCGGGAACAGATACAGGGCGCCGTGGGCCTGTTCCGTGCTCACGCCGGGAATGGCGTTGAGCAGTTCGTACGCCTTGTTCCGCTGTTCGAGGAGGCGGCCGCCGGGCAGGATCAGATCGTTGATGCTCTGGTACCCGCCCAGAGCAGTCTGGATCGCGTGCTGGCCCGGGACGTTGGCGCACAGCCGCATATTGGCCAGGAGGTTGATGCCCTCCAGGAAGTCCTTGGCGGCGGCCTTCGGGCCCGAAATGGCCATCCAGCCGGCACGGTAACCACAGATGCGGTACGCCTTGGACAAGCCGTTGAAGGTGAGGCAGAGGACGTCGTCCCCCGCGATCTTGGCCGTGTTCACGTGCACGGCGTCGTCGTAGAGGATCTTCTCGTAGATCTCGTCGGAGAAGACCACGAGGCCGTGCTTGTCCGCGAGCTCGACGATCGCCCGGACGGTGCGCTCGGAGTACACGGCGCCCGTGGGGTTGTTAGGGTTGATGAGGACGATGCCCTTGGTGCGTTCGGTGATCTTGGACTCGAGGTCCGAGATGTCCGGCGCCCAGCCCTCTTCCTCCACACAGAGGTAATGGACGGGGCGGCCGCCCGCGAGGCTGACGGACGCAGTCCACAGCGGGTAGTCCGGGGTAGGGATCAGGATTTCGTCGCCGTCGTTGAGCAGCGCCATGAGGGAGAGCGTGATGAGCTCGCTGACGCCGTTGCCCAGGTAGATGTCATCCACGCCGATGTTCTGGATGCCGCGGGTCTGGTAATACTGCGAGACGGCGGTGCGGGCGGAGAAGATGCCGCGGGAGTCGCTGTACCCCTGGGCGTGAGGCAGATGGCGGATCATGTCCACCAGGATCGCGTCCGGCGCTTCGAAGCCGAAGGGCGCCGGATTTCCGATGTTCAGCTTCAGGATCTTGTGACCCTCGGCCTCCATCTGCTGCGCAGCCTCAAGGATCGGTCCCCGGATGTCATAGAGGACGTTGTGAAGCTTGGTGGACTGCTTGAATTCTGCCATTCACCAAATATGCCATATGACACAGCCTCTACCCTGTGATCCCCCTCTCTTTCAGCCAGGAGAGGGCGACATCGTGCGGCGTGCGGGCCTGGTCACCCCGGATGGCCCGGTTCATGGTCACCAGATCGTCCACGGTGAGAGTTCGCGACACGTTGTTGACGGCGTCCCGAGCCCGGTCCGGCAACGCGGCCTCGTCCACCACGGGCACGACCTGCTCCGGCAGCAGCGCCTTGCGGTTGTCCTCCAGGACCACCAGGTCGTTGTCCACGATCGCGGGATCGGTGCTGAGCAAGACCGCCACCTGAGCCTCGTCCTCGAGGAGCGACTTGAGCGGCTGCGGGAGCGCCGCATTGGGCTGAGCGTCAGAGTTCGGGAGCGACGGTCCGCCGTCGGGTCCGCTCGTCATGCCATAGGTGATCACGCGCTTGGGCGTGCAGGAATACGCGGTCTTCAGCGCCTGGGAGCCGTAGGGTCCGCCACTGAAATCCGCCGCCGCGGCGAACACCGTCTGCGAGCAGACCTTCCCCAGATCCTCCAGCGTCCTGAGCTGGTACTTCTCGGCCGTCACCTTGGTGACGGCCACGACCTCACGGTCCTGCGCGCCTGAGGCGTCCAGGAGGGCCAGGGGCTTGCGCAAGGCGGCGTTGATCCCCGTCTTCACCGCGTCGTCGCCAGTGTCCTTGGTGGTGCCGCCCAGCGCTTCCAGGAGGCTGCCGGTGTAGGCCGGGACCAGTTGCACCCTGCCGGAGCGGAGGGCTTCCAGCGTCGCGGCGCGTCCGCCGACATTGAGCTTCACGCTGCTCGGCACCCCGGCCGAGCGGAGTGCGCCGGAGTACAGCTCCGCGAGAAGCGCGCCTTCCGCCGTGTCCAGCGCACCGACGACGACGGGCCGCTGGGGCGCGGCGCTCGCCACGGCCGGGCTCGGGGCGGGCTGTCCGGGCGTGCAGGCGGTGAAGGCCGGCAGGCAGGCCAGAACGGCGGCGGCCATCACGGTCCGGACGACGGCAGACGGACGCAGCGGGGCCATGGGGGCACTCCTTCGAGGGGGCGTTCAGGACGGTGCGAGAGCCTGTCCAGCATATCCCGCGGCCCCGCACCGATCCCGGGTGCTCCGGCTCAGGCGAGTTCGGCCTCCGTGAGGACGTCCACGCGGGTGGCCCCGAGCTGTGGCGCCTCCCGGAACTCCACCGTGCCGCCGCTGACGCCCAGTTCCAGCACATGCACCGTGTTCCGGCCGGCCTTCACGAGCGGCGCCGGCACGTACAGGGTCTCCTGTGGCCCGATCTCCCAGTACCGTCCCAGCAGGAACCCGTTGACCCAGACGAAGCCCTTGGTCGAGCCGGGCAGCGCGAGGTACGTGTCCGCCGGGGTCTCCGCCTCGAAATCGGCGGCCGCCAACTCAGCCAGCTCGTCCGCGCCGAACCGTGACGGGTCGACCACCAGGTGCTCCCAGCCGAGCGTGAAGCGCTGGTTGACGAGGACCCCGCCCAGGAGGCCCTTGCGCTGGCCCGTGTGCGGGCCGTAGTTGATGCGGCCCAGGTTCTCCACCAGGATCTCCAGGACCACTTCGCGCCCGTGGCCCTGCACCGCCAGGCCCGCCGCGCCGGTCTTATCGTCCAGGATGCCCACCGGTTCGCCGTCCACCCAGATCTGGGCGCGGTCGTGGAGTTCGGGCAGCTTGAGGAGGCACTCCTGGGGAGCGTCCTCGCGGCCCGGGAGGACCGCCGTCGCGCGGTGGAAGAGCAGGCCGTGGTGCTGGCCGATCTCCTCGAAGCTCAGCGGCCGCTCGCTCGGGTGGTGCTCCCCGGCCGCGACGGCGGAGTCGAGCCCCGCGCGCAAGGAGTCCAGAAGCGGCAGACGGGCCGGGGACAGCTCCAGAGTGCGGGCGGGCAGCACGGGCGCCTTTTCCAGGAGCTCCGCCGGGATGGCCGGCCACTCGTCTTCGGGCAGTCCCTGCGCGCGCAGGAACTCGGCGCGGATGGCGTGGAACTTCTCTGTGAGGGCTCCGTTTTCGGCGATGGGGGCGTCGGAGTCGTAGCTCGTCACGGTCGGCTGGATGCCGCCGTCCTCGTTCGCTCCCGCACCGAGCCCGAAGTTCGTCCCGCCGTGGGCCATGTAGACGCAGAGGGAGCCGCCGGCGTCGAGCATCGTGCGGATCTCCGCCGCCGCCTCACTGCCCAGACGCACGTGGTGGGCTTCGCCCCAGTGATCGAACCAGCCGCCCCAGAATTCGACGTTGAAGAACGGCTCGGCGGGCCGGCGGCGCTTCCACACCTCGATCGCCTCGGCGCCGCGGGAGCCCAGCGTCGCGGTCGCCCAGATCTCCGGGACGGCGCCGCCGTCGAGGTAGTAGTCGCTGCCGCCGTCCGCGGTGAAGAGCAGCTCGGTGATGCCCCGCTCCCGCAGCGCCTCGGCGCTCCAGCGGATGTACTCGGCGGAGTCCCCGTAGCTGCCGTATTCGTTCTCGACCTGGACCGCGACGACGGGCCCGCCCTGCGCCGCCTGCCGGCTCGCGATGACGGGGACCAGGTGGTCGAGCCATTCGCCGACAGGCCCGGTGAAGCGCGGATCGGTGGAGCGGAGCATGATGTCGGGGGCCCCGGTAAGCCAGGACGGGAACCCGCCGTTGTCCCATTCGGCGCAGATATAGGGTCCGGGGCGGACGATCACGTCCAGGCCGAGTTCGCCCGCGAGGTCGATGAACCGGCCCAGGTCCCGCCAGCCGCTGAAGTCCGGGGCATCCTCACGCCGCTCCTGGTGGAAGTTCCAGGCGACATACGTGTCCACGGTATTGGCGCCCATCGCCTTCAGACGCGACAGGCGGTCCTCCCACAGCTCGGGGTGAACACGGAAATAGTGGATGGCGCCGGCCAGGATGCGGTGCTCGCGGTCGCCCTTGAAGAGGCGGGCATCGCGGTAGCTGAGAATCGGAGTGGGCATGGCACCAGTCTAGAAGTGGCACCACACTTAATCGATACAAAATAAACAATTACGCACACATAGGCCCACTGCCCGGGCCGCTCCGGCGGCGTAGAGTGGCGCTGTGACCAACCTCGACCCGTCCCCGGACCAGCAGGCCTGCCCGGCCCGGACCACCGTGCCGGAACCGTGCCTCGAACTCTGGCCCGAACGCGCCGTGCCCCTCGGTGGAATCCGCGCCATCACCGTCCAGCGGACGCTCCCCCTCAAGGATCTTCCCACCATCGGGGCGTGGTGCTTCCTGGACCGGTTCGGCCCGGGCCGTGTCGCCATGACCGTGCTGCCTCATCCGCACATCGGCCTGCAGACCGTCACGTGGCCGCTGAAGGGCGAGATCCGCCACCGGGACAGCCTGGGCAGCGATGTGACCGTCCGCCCCGGAGAGCTCAACCTGATGACGGCCGGCCGCGGGATCGCCCACTCCGAGTTCACGTGCTTCGAGGGCGACGAGATCCCGGTGCAGGAAGGCCTGCAGTTCTGGGTGGCACTGCCCGAAGAGCACCGGCACCGCGAACCCGCGTTCGAACAGCACCAGGACCTGCCCGTGGCCTCGGGTGAGGGCTGGGAGGCCACCGTCGTGATGGGGTCGCTGGCGGGCGTCACCTCCCCTGCGAGCGCATTCAGTCCCCTCGTCGGCGCACAGGTGGACACCGCGGGATCCGCGGTCATCCCGCTGGACCCGGGCTTCGAGCATGCCCTGCTGGTCATCGACGGGACCCTCAGCGTCGAGGGACAGTCCCTCGGACCGGGCCCCCTGCTCTACCTCGGTGGGCAGCGCACGAGCCTGACCGTCGACGCCGGAACCGGCGCCCGCTTCTTCCTCCTGGGCGGCGAACCCCTCGGCGAGGACCTCCTCATGTGGTGGAACTTCGTGGGCCGCAACCACGAGGAGATCGTGCAGGCCCGGGACGACTGGGAAGCGAGCGGAACCCTCTATACGGACGACGGCGTCGAGCCCACGGCCGCGGAGGTCGCCGGGTCACGCTTCGGCTGGGTCGCGGGTCACCAGGGAGGCGCGACCGCCGCGGCGCAGGCGGAAGTCGGGCACATCCCCGCGCCACCGCTGCCCGGCGTGACGCTCAGACCGCGCGTGCGGCGCCGCTGAGGCCCGCCGTCGTCGGGCTCAGTGCTCTCTGGGCCGTTCCTCGCCGTAGCCGTGATACCGCCGGTGCTCCGCCTCGTCACGGCGAGCCCTGAGGGCATCCGGGCTGGTGAAGCGTCCGGAGGAACTCCTGCGGGAGATTTCGCGCATCGCCTGGATGGTGCGGTTCGGAACGGGGGTCGTGCGGATGACCGAGGCCGCCCGGAAGACGGCGACGGCCTCCGTCGCCCGGGGCATGAACTCACCCCGGGCGGGCAGAGTCGCCCGGGTCATGGCGTCCCAGGCGCGCCGGCTCACCCGATCGAAGTCGAACTCGAACCTGCTGAGGGTCGAGATCTCATGCAGGACGGCCATGATCATCCGCCCATTGCCCGTGCGGAAAGGCCGCACGTGGTTGAGCCCCGCGAAGAGGATCGACGCCATGCGGGCGAAGCCGTCGTGATCGATCCTGCGCCAGTCCGTGGTGGCCGCCGTGCACAGGAGCGGGCGGAGATGAGTCCGCAGAAGGTTCTTGTCTGGGAACGCACTCTCCCCCAGGGTGAGGTTCACGGTCCGCAGTTCACCGGCCCACGCGTAGGTGTCCTGGAACAGGTGCCGGTGGACGTCCTGCAGGTACGCGGTGTCCGGTTCGATCGGTATCCGGACCACGCCCTGCAGCAGCTGCCGGAACCGGGCGGTCGCGAGTTCTGACTCAACCGTGGCGAGGGTGGAGAAGTCCCGGATCCCGTGGAGGTTCCGGAGCACCGCGCGACCCGTGGCCGGGTCATAGGTCTCCGGATAGACGTAGTCCTCCTGCGCAGCGGCCTCCGGGCCGGGCAGAGTTTCCATCACCGGACTCCGGCGCGTCGCAGCACCCGGTGTTTGAACTCATCGAAGCTGATCTCGCTCCGGGCGCGGGCAGCGATGTCCCGGACAAGGTCCGCCGTCGGCTCGACGCCCTCATGCCAGGAGGACACGAGGGCCTGTTCCAGGGCATGCGTCTGCAGTGCGCTCAGGCCTTCGAAAGCCCCGGGCCACCGCTCCCTGGCGTTCAATCGCTGGTCTTCCATCACGTGCTCCTCTTCGGATCCTAACCACAAGGTACGCCGTGGCACCGACAATGGAGAACAGGACTTCGTTGGCCGCCACCGCTCACCCCGCCGTGAGCAGCGCGACCGCGCCGAAGACCGGCTCCTGGTCCAGCACTCGGACGTCGTGGTGACCGCGGGCGGCCAGGCCCTCGCGGAATGGGACCGAGATCTCCGGGACGTGCTGTCCCAGGCCGCCGCCGAGCACCACAGGGCCCTCGATGCCGAGGTTGTCCAGTACGCCGAGAGCGAGGGTCGTGAGTTCTTCAGCGGCGCGGCGCAGGATGTCCTTGGCCCCTTCGTTGCCGCCCCGCGCGGCGTCCACCACCACGCGGCTCCGCTCCGCCCAGTAGCGGCGGCCCTTGTCGGGGTGATGGAAAGCGGCGATCAGCCCGGCGACGTCGGGCGCTCCGACCGACTCGCACAAGGCCAGAGCGAGCGCGTCGGCTTCCAGGCCGGAGTTGAAGCGGCGCAGCGAGTGGCGCACGGCCTCGCGGCTCAGCCAGTAGCCGCTGCCCTCGTCGCCCAGCAGATAGCCCCATCCGCCGAAGCGGGACTCCCGGCCCGAGATGTCACGGCCCCAGGCCGCGGTGCCGGTCCCGGCGATGACGGCGACGCCGGCCGTCGCACCCGCAGCGGCCAGGAGGAGGGCGGAGTCGTGCACGACGGTGATGTGCGCGCCCGGGACATGCGGCTGAATGAGGGACGCGAGGGCGTGCTTGTCCTGCTCGGTGTCGACGCCGCCCGCACCGACCACCACGCGGTCCACGGCCGTCGGGGCAAGGCCCGCGAACAAGTCGGCGAAAGCCTGCTGTGCGGCTTCGACGCTGACGTTCTGCACATTGGCACTGCCCACGGTCAGATCACCCGCGATCCGGCCGTTCCGCAGCAGCACGCCGCGGGTCTTCGTGCCCCCGATGTCGATGGCCACGGCTTCGTGGGAGGCGGTCTCGGGCAGCTCGGTGGCAGGATGGCTTGGAGTAGTCACGAGTCCAAGGGTACGCAGGAGGAAACCCCATGTCAGGAACCACCAGCGGCATGCCGTTGCCGTCCCGTGTGATCGCGGCGCCCATGGCGGGAGGAACCAGCAGCACCGCTTTCGTGAGTGCCGCGCTGGACGCCGGAGCCATGGGATTCGTCGCCGCCGGCTACCGGAGTGCCACGGCGCTCGGCGCTCAGCTCAAGGAGGTCGTGGAACGCTCCTCCGCGCTAGGAGGGGCCCCGTTCGGGGTGAACCTGTTCGTCCCGGACACCGCTCCCGTCGACGCGGAGGCCGTGCTCGGCTATGCCGAGGCCCTGCGTCCCTGGGCAGACCGTCTGGGAGTCGCGGTGCCCGAGCCGGTCCTCGACGACGATGACGACTACCCCGCCAAGATCCGCCTCCTGCTGGATCACCCGATCCCGGTGGTCAGCTTCACCTTCGGCCTGCCGTCCGCCGAGGATGCCGAGGCGCTCCAGGCCCGTGGCACACGGCTTTGGGCGACGGTGACCCACCGCGCGGAGGCCGAGGCTGCGCTCGCTCTCGGCGTCGACGCCCTCGTGGTCCAGCACGAAAGTGCGGGCGGCCATTCGGGTCGCTTCCTCCCGGGCGAACCGCCCGCAACGGACGACGCCGCGGGCCTCGTCGCCGAGCTGGCCCGGCACATCCCCCTGCCGCTCATCGCCGCCGGCGGCATCATGACGCCCGCCGACGCTCGTGCGGCGTACGACGCCGGAGCCTCCGCGGTGCAGCTCGGCACCGCGCTGCTGCGGACGCCGGAGTCCGGGGCGCGCCCGCTCCACAAGGACGCCCTGGGCGACCCCCGCTTCGCCGCGACCCGGATGACGAGAGCCTTCACGGGACGGCGGGCCCGGGGGCTCGAGAACGCCTTCCTGCGAGAGTACGACGCGCTCGCACCGGAGGCGTACCCCGCCGTTCACCACCTCACGGCGCCGCTGCGCGCCGAGGCGGCCCGGCAAGGACTCGCGGACGGCGTGAACCTCTGGGCCGGCACCGGCTGGCGGCAGGCCTCCACCGCTCCGCTGCGCGACGTCCTGGCGCCGTTCCTCGCCGTCGCATCCGAGCGCTGAACCGGCATTTCGCGAATCGCCGCCCGGCCGTATCATGTAGTGACATTCGAAGCGGAGGAACAATGGCCGATTCAGCGAAGAATCTTCGCAATCCAGGGGCTACTGGCGAAACCTTGGACGACGTGGACCGGAAAATCATCCGGATTCTTTCGGAGGACGCCCGCATCTCCAACAAGCAGCTGGCCGAGGACGTGGGCATCGCACCCTCCACGGCGCTGATGCGGACCAGGACGCTCCAGGAACGCGGCATCATCAAGTCCTTCACCGCCGAACTCAATCTCGCCTCGATCGGCCGCAGCGTCCAAGCGCTGATCGCCGTTCGCCTCCGGGCGCACGACCGCGATCAGATCGATCAGTTCACCGCACGCGTTCCGCGCCTCCCTGCGGTGCTGTCCACCTTCCACACCTCGGGCTCGGTGGACTACCTCCTGCACATCGCGGTGGCCACCACCGAGGAACTCCGTGACTGGGTCCTGGACAACCTCGCCACGGACCCGGTGGTCGGGCACACCGAGACCACCCTGGTGTTCGAGCACATGGACGGGAACTCGGGCCTGCTCGACTGAGGGCGGGCACGGCCGGGGCTCGGGTACGGGCGGAGACGCGGGCTCGGGCACGGGCGGAGCCGTGGACTTCAGGCTCGTGGGCGTTCACGCGCCCGTCCGCCCCTCACACCCGGCGAGAACCGCGCAGTGAGGCGAGGGCCAGGAGGAACGCCGCTACGGCGGACAGGATCGCGAAGGCGGTGACCGCCGTCGTCATCCCCCAGACCGCGGCGGCGAGGCCGAGACCGAGCACCGGCACCGCGCTCCCAAGGTAGGTCACCACGTACACCGTGGAGACCATCTGTGCGTGCTGGGTCGGTGACACGGCCATCGCCGCACGGTTGAACACGGTCCGGAAGGACAGACCCTGGCCGAAGCCGGCGGCCACCGAGGACACCACCAGCAGCCAGAGTGCGGAGGTATTGCTGGCCCAGGCGGTCAGGAGCATCGAGAGTCCGAGCACCGTGAGTCCCACGGGGACGGTCGCCTTGCCAGAGAATCCCGTGAGCTGACTCAGGGCCGAGGCGCCGAGGGAGAGGCCCGCCAGGACCCCCACCAGGGGAAGGGAGTTGAGGTGCATCCCCTGGGCGAAGAACCCGGGCGCGAGGGAGAGCTGGAAGCCGAAGATCGCGAAGCTGAGGAATCCGACCAGCGCAGCGAGCCAGAAGGGTCCGCGGGCCTCTGACGGCACGCCGAGCCGCCGAGGAGCGAGGGCCCGGTGGTTGAAGCCGTGCTCGGCGCGCATGATGGCGGGTCGGGCCTTGATGAGCCAGAGCGGCACGAGAAGAAGCGCCAGCACCACCATCTGCACGACGAACGGCGCGGTGCGGCCACCCGGCAGCAGGGCGAGCAGACCACCGATGGCCGGCCCGGCCGCGACTCCCCCGGAGGACGAGAGCAAGGTGAAGCGGGAGGCCCATTCCGGGCGGCTCGGCAGCAGTTCCCGCAGGGCCGCGGCGCTGGCTCCCGTGGCGAGCGCGATCGAGATGCCCTGGAGCACCCGCCCGCCGCACAGCATCAGCAGATTCTGAGCCAGGCCGAACACCGCGGTGCCGGCCAGTCCGACCACCACCGAGACCACCAGTGCGGCACGCCGTCCGATGTGATCGGACCAGTGGCCCGCGAGCACGAGGGTGGCCACGAGGGCGATCACATAGCTGGAGAAGGCGACCGTGGTGCCGAAGGGTCCCAGGGCCAGCTCGGCCTGCAGCGAGGGGTAGAGCGGGGTGGCCAGATTGGCTCCGACCAGGAGCACGAAGATGACCACGCCGGACAGCACCAGGCGGGCCGTGGTGGACGCTTCCCAGCCCCATTCACGGGCGGCCGGGCGCATACGCAGTTCACTGATGACGGTCATCGGGATCTTCCTCGCGGCTGTGGACGGTGGGTGTGCCGTCGCGAAGCTCTCAGGCCCTGGGTTGAGGCCTGTTCAGATCATGAGGCATTCACGTACTATCGATCAGTATGCGCAGAGAAAATTGCGCAAAACATTCAACAGATTCGCCGTCTCTTGAGCTGGAGTGCGCAATTGAACAATCTCGATGCCACCGATCTGAAGATCCTGCTGGAACTCGTCCGGGAGCCACGGATCCAGGTCAGCGAACTCAGTGAGGTCCTGGGCATCGCCCGCAACACCGCGCAGGCTCGGCTGCGCCGCCTGCAGCGCTCCGGCGTCCTGACCGGAGGCGGCCGGGAGATCGACCTCGAAGCGGTGGGGTACGACGTCGTCGCGTTCGTCACGATCGAGGTGACCCACCGCGAACTGGACTCCGTCATCGCCGCCCTCAGGCTCATCCCGCAGGTGCTGGAAGTCCACGAGATCTCGGGTCGTGGCGATCTCTGGGTCCGGCTCACCGCCACGGACACCCATCAGCTCCAGTCCGCGCTCCGTCAGGTGGTCCGCATCAAGGGCGTGATCAGGACTGAGACCGTGCTGGCCCTCCACACCCACATCGCCTACCGCACCGAACCGCTGCTCAGCCGGGCCCTGGATGTGCAGGAGAATGCCCGCGCAGCGCGCGCCCAGGCCTCCGCTCATCCATAATGAAGCCGTGACGATCATCGACAACGCCGTCTACGTGGACGGCCGCCGGATTCTCGAACCTCAGTCCGTGCTGCAGACCAGCGAGTGCATGGAGGAGACCGGCGGGATGGCCTGGCTCGGCCTGTACCGCCCGAGCCAGGAGGACATGAAGGACATCGCGGTGGAGTTCGGCCTCCACCCCCTGGCCGTCGAGGACGCCGTCACCGCGCATCAGCGCCCCAAGCTGGAACGGTACGACTCAACCCTCTTCACCGTGCTCCGCCCGGCACGCTACATCGACTCCACGGAGACCGTGGAGTTCGGCGAGCTCCACATCTTCACCGGCCCGGACTTCGTGGTGACCATCCGTCACGCCGAGACCCAGGGCGTCGCGGCCGTGCGCAAACGGCTGGAAGACAATCCCGAGCTGCTCAGCATGGGCCCGGAGGCCGTGCTGTACGCGCTGCTGGACAAGGTGGTGGACGACTACTCCCCCGTGGTCGCCGGTCTGGAGAACGACATCGATGAGATCGAGGACCAGTTGTTCGCGGGTGACTCCACGGTCTCCCGCGGCGCATCTACGAGCTCACCCGTGAGGTGATCCAGTTCCAGCGGGCCATCCAGCCGCTCCCGGACATGGTCGAGGTGCTGGAACGGGGCTTCACGAAATACCAGGTCAACGTCGAACTGCAGCGCAATCTCCGGGACGTCCGCGACCACGTCGCATCCGTGATCGCCCGAGTGAACTCCTTCCGCGAAATCCTCCAGAACGCCCTCACCCTGGACGGCACCCTGACGGCCAACCGGATGAACGAGGTGACCCTCGCCCAGAACGAGCAGGTCAAGAAGATCTCCGGCTGGGCAGCGATCTTCTTCGCCCCGTCCATCGTGGCCGGGATCTACGGCATGAATTTTCACGACATGCCGGAACTCGAGTGGCCTTTCGGCTATCCGCTCGCCGTGTGCATGATGGTCGCCCTCGCCGCGCTGCTGTATCTGATCTTCAAGAAGAAGGGCTGGATGTAGGGAGCACCATGAGCATCGACGCCGAATTCCTCACCTTCGTCCGTGTCCTGTCCGACGGCGGTGACGACGAGCAGGCCGTCGAGCTGCTCAGCGCCGCCCTCGCGGATGCCGCGCCGGCCCGGACCGAACCGGAGGCGGTCGCCCTGGCCGAGGCCGTGGGCCTCCTCCTCCGGCTGAGAACCACCCCCGAGACCTATCCGTTGGCCACTGAACACCTCCTGCGGCTCGGCGAGCTGACCGCCAGCGTGCCCACCCCCGCGGTCCGGGAAGCGTGTGCTCTCGCGGAGCTGGAGGCCATCGAGTGGATCCACGGTGCAGATCCCGACGCGATCGTGCTCGTGGACGTGCTGCGCGCCGCAGAGGCGTACGCCGCGCGGTACTCCGATCCCACGGAACCGCTGGTCATCCGGCGCGCCCGTGCCGAGGCCCTGCTGACCGCCGGCCTGCTCGTGCGGCACCTCGGCCGGCCGGGGAATGACGTGGCACGCGCCTTCGAACACCTGGCCCTGTCCCTGACCGGCGAGGACGATCCGCGCCTCCGGACCGTCCGCCTCCACGCTCTGTACGAGGCGTCGAAAACCCGGCTGAACCTCGACGACGGCCGGGCCGAGAGCCTCGAGCTGCTGCAGCGCGTGATCGAAGAGGCGCAAGGCCTCCCCGACGCACGACCCCTCCTTCACCGTGCCGCGCTGCTGCTTCTGGACGCCGAGGACGACGATCCGGCATCCGCACGCTCCAGGGCCGACGCCGCGCTCGCCCTGCCTCTGACAGAGGAAACACGGCGCGGATTCGCACAGCACCGCGCCTTCCTGGAGGAGGTGCTCCTCCGCGTCCCCGAGGAGCACCAGGAAAACGAGGCTGAAGCCCGTCACCGAGCTCTCATCGACCGGTTCGGCGCGCATCCCGACGACGAACTCCGGGACGGCCTGCTGTGGGCCCTCCTGCTCCGCTACGGCCGGCAGGGCGAGCAGTCATCCCGCACGGCCACGGCCCTCCGGGTTCTGGGTCACGCGGACGCCGCATTCGCCGGGGACCACAGCACGGTGACCGTCGCCGCCCGGCTGCGGCTGGCGGCCCGGGTGGCGGAAGCGACCGCCGCGCTCGGGGACCCGGTGCGCGCCGTCGCGCTCTCTGAAGACCTGGCACGGCGCTTCCCCGGCGCCGAGAGGGATCCCGAACTGCGGGTGCCGTTCGCGCTCGCCGAGCTGGAACGGGCCCTCCGTCTGGACGATGTGGGCCGGCGCGAGGAGGCGCGGGCACTCCTGGCCTCGATCCCGGGGCGCTTCGCCAACGCGGAGGGCCTGCCGGATGCCTCGGGCGTCATCGCTCAGGCCCTGTACTGGCAGGGACGGCAGCTCCGCGAAGCAGGGCACCTGGCCGAGTCCCGTGCCGTCATCGAAGAGCTCCTCGGGCGGTTCGCCACAGCGGAAGACCCCCGGCAGAGGGCCCAGGCCGCGAACTCCCTCTTCTCGCTCTGGCAGTCCCCGGACGTGTCGCCGGAGGAACAGGAAGCCGCACGGGCACGCTTCGGTGTCCTGTTCGGACAGGACGAGGATCCTCACATCCGCGGGCTCGACGCCCGTCGGCTCCTCCTCCAGGCCACGGACGAGGCGGAGCGCGGCCGGAAGGACACCGCTGTCGCGCTTCTGAACTCGCTCGTCGCACGGCACGGCGAAAGCAGCGAGGCTGACGTCCAGGACACCGTGCGCCTCGCCCGCGAGAATCTGGGCATCCTCAGCGTGCCGGCCGTGGCGCAGTCGGACAGCGCGTCCGGCGCCCGCTACCGCGATCTGCGGGCACGCCTCGACGAAGCGGACCGGGCGGTCAAGAGCGGCCACCTCGCGCACGCCGAGGCGGTGCTGCGCTCCATCACCGACGACGCCGGCGCCCGCCCCACCGACCAGGCGACCGTCCTGCTGGTGCTGGCCGCGCTCGACGGCCTGGGTGGGATCCTCGAGGATGCGGGGCGCTGGGAGGAGCTCTCCCTCGTGGCGGGTCGCGCCGCGCCACCGCGCCCGGACCTCGACACGCGCGCCGCCCGCATCAACGCGCGGGCGCACCTCCGCCTCGCCCGGGCGCAGGCCCAGCTCGGCGATCCGGCCTCGGCCCTGAACGTCTACGACGCCCTCGACCGCTTCGCCGACGGCTCACAGGACGGGGACATCGTCAGCGCGCGCGAGACGGCGCTCTACAACCGCGCCGTGCTGCTCGACGACCTGGGGGACGTCCACGCCGCGCTGGCGGCCTACGACCGCCTCCTCTGGGTTCAGCAGGCGTCGGTGCCGTCCCCTGAACGCCGGCTCCGAGCGGTGAAGGCCCTTCGCAACAAGAGCCTGCTGCTGGACCGGCTCGCCCTGTTCGCGGACTCCGCCACGGCGCACCGGCAGGTCCTGGACATCGCGGGCACCGCCCCGGAGCCCGCCGTTCTGCAGCGTGCACGGTCCTCCGCCTTCGCGCTGGCCACTTGCTTCGCGCACCTCGGCGACCACCGCTCCGCCGCCGACACCTACGCCTGGATCCGCACGGCGCATCACTTCGGCTTCAGCCCGGAGGAGCTCCGCGAGGCCGCGGGCCTCCTCAAGCTCGCGCAGAAGGCCGCCAAACGGCAGCGGTGACCTCGCGGGGCGGCTAGCGGCGGCGCAGCGGCGGCACACGGAGCCCGTTCTCAGCGTCATTCCACAACACAGGCGGTCCTTTCCCGCCCACTTGAACCGCACTATCCTGAGCGGATTCACTCGCGCCGGATAGGTCTGCCACGGGCTGCGTGAAGTTTTGGCAGACACTCTCGCATCGAAAGGACCGGCTCATGACACACACCGCATTCTTCGAGACTGCTGAAGTCTCGGCCACTCAGTACTCTGACTTGGTCGTGGCGGGCGATTGGACCGCTGCGATTGAGAAGTGTATTGAAGTGCTCCCCGCGAAGAGCGACATAGAGGGCCAGTCCGGCGGCACGGTACGGCTTCCTTCTGGTCTGCTCAAGGTGTCGAAAAAAATTACTGTGAACAAGGCCATCGTGATCGAGGGGGCCGGGCCAGCCTCGACGCTTATTGTTCCCGACACCGGTTTCACCGACGACGTGATATTCGATTTTGTGCACGATCCGAACCTCATGCTGGCGCCAGGAGCAGGCGTGAAGAACCTGCTCATCAACATGCAGAACAAACCTGCAGTGGCCATCCGCGGAGCCGGTCTCTACGACAACATCCTGTTCGAAAACGTTCGAGTGGTCGACGTGAATGGCACGGTAAACGCCTTTCGTTTCATCCCCAGCGACGGCAGCCTGAAGATCAGCCAGACCATGACTTTCGTGAACGTCTACGCTCGTTCACACGACGGCTTGGGTACAGAACCCCTCTACTACTTCAATCAATGCCAAGAAGTCGTATTGGAGAACACAAAGGCCATCGGCTCCTACGGCGGCGGCACCGTCATTGGAAGACGTCCAGGCTTTCAGATCGTGGACTCCAGGGGATTCGTCTTCATCGGGTGCTCGGTCGCCTTCTGCAAGGACGCATTCGACCTCAGAGCCAACAGCAGGGACGTCAATGGAATCTTCCTCTACGGAACCACCGTCGAATCCTGTGAGACCTGGCTCTACGCACGAGGCCTCCTGACCAACAAGGTCCGTGAGCTGAACGTTTCACGCGTCCGGCTCGAGGGCGGAGGAGGAGGCTGCGACATCGACAATGTCGTGCGTGCGTCCATCGACTACCAACCGGTGACCGCAGGTCCTGACGTCACCAATTTCTCCGGCCCCCAGACTGAATGCATCTTCATCTCGCCCAACGAACTGATCCCAAACTTAGGCAATCCGGCCGAGTTCACGAACGATTCGTCCTACGCCGCCGGTCGCCTCATGCCGGAAAACGGAACCACCGCCGTCATCGCAAACTTCGTTCTGCCAACGCATTGGTCAAGCTATAGCGTCATCCTCGTCTGGACGCCCACGCAGAGTAAGAGCGGGCAACAGGTGAAACTCGGCATTCACCACGGCCCCATGATCGCAGAAGGGAGTCAGACTATCGCTGGCTCTGTCAGCGGAACCTATACCAGGCAAGCGCCAGAGACCGCCTTCACCCAGACGCGAACGGTACTCGCGTCTGGCATCCCGGCAGCGGCGACCACGATGCGAGGAACTCGCATCACAAGATTCGGTGATGACTCTGCCGACACGCTTCAATCACCTGTCGTGTTTCAAGGGATCATCATCCAGCGGAACTCATGAGCCAGAACTCGCACTCAACGGAAAAGGCCCCTCCTGAGCAGGAGGGGCCTTCGGTGAAACTGTGGAGCTAAGGAGATTCGAACTCCTGACCTCTTCGATGCGAACGAAGCGCTCTACCAACTGAGCTATAGCCCCGGACCCGCTCTCGCGGGAACCAACTGGATCAGACTACAAAGAAACAGCCGCAAGTTCAAAAACGCGAGGCTCAGGCCCTCCGGCGCTGCAGGATCGCGTCCAGATTCCGGAGTGCGGACTGGCCCTGTCCCACCACGGCGACGTTCGCCGCACCGGCCTGAACGGCCTGCGCGAGATCCGGCTTCAGCGCGTCCTTGATGATCGGTTTACCCTCGGGCTTGGGTGCCTCGGGCAGGTCGAGCGGCTCCGGAGCGGGACGTTCCGCACGCGGCGCGTCGACGTACAGGGGCTTCGGGACATCGACCGGCTCCCAGGTCTCGCCGGACGCGGCCTCGGAGTCACCGATCTCCCGCGCGACGGCGAGGGCCGCGAGCCGCAGCTCGGCCGCCGTGAGCGGGGGTTCCTCCGTCTCCTTCACCGGCTCCGCGGGCGAACCGTCGAAAGGCTCACTGGGCGACGACAGCGGACGTTCCACCGCGACGTCGCGCACCGGAGAGGCAGGGGACGACATCGCGTCCTGGAAGGCGCGCTCCACCCGGCGCAGGCGGTCACGCTTGGCCAGCTGGCGCAGGACAGCGACGCATGCCGCGGTCACGAACAGGCACAGCAGGGGTGCGCTCGGCGCGACGACCGAGAACAGCGTGAGGACAGCTGTCACCGGGACGGCGACCAGGGAGACGGCGCCGAGCAGCGCGAGCGATGCCCGTCCCTTCTTGATCCTGGGACGGCGGACAGGGTTCACCGAGAGATCTTGCTGGCCTGGATTCTCCATGGGCACGGTCTCTTCCTCCTCGCTGCCGTCCTGCACTGTCACCGTGGGCCCGATCCTTGCCACTGACAAGTGAGCGGGATGCTCCTCCCCCTCCACTTCCACGGTCCGGACCCGGACGCGGCGCTTCAGCAGGGATGGAGCGATCCCCAGGAGCCAGAACGCGACAGCAGCCACCAGGACCACTGAGCTGCTCATGGGGAAATCCACAGTCTTCACGTTAGGGGGTGGTCACCACCCGCCTGACCATTTGACCTAGTGTGTCGCCCAACTCGCCAGGAAATGACGGCGACGTGATCTCATCTGCTGGTGAGCCAGCGGTTCAGGACACCACCGGGTACCTCGTCGGCTGTCAAAGCGAAGCTGAGATGATCCGCCCATTCGCCGTTGATGTGGAGAAACGCCGGGCGCAGCCCTTCCGGCCGGAAGCCGAGCTTCTCCACCACCCGCAGACTCGGGGTGTTCTCCGGACGGATGTTGATCTCCATCCGGTGCAGGCCGAGTTCCTCGAAACAGAAGTCCGTCGCGAGAGCCACCGCGGTCGGCACGATGCCCCGGCCCGCGCGGTCCTGATCCACCCAGTAGCCGATGCTCGCCATCATGGCCGACCCCCACATGATGTTGGAGACGGTCAGCTGACCAACGATCGCGGGAGCCGCCAGGCCCGGCCGGCGCTCGGTGATCACGAAGGGCAGCGCACTGCCCTGACGCGCCTGCGTTCTGAGCGAGCTGACCATCTCCCGGTAGCTGGGCAGACGGCCGCCCGGATTCGGGTTGCTCGCCTCCCAGGGCTGCAGCCAGTCCCTGTTGCGCTGACGGACCGTCGTCCACTCGACACGGTCCTTCTGCCGGATGGGCCTGAGGACGATGTCACCGTGTTCCAGGGTGACGGGCCAGTACGGAACCTGACGCACCGGCGGCGGCGTCAGAGAGCGGAGGTGAACTCGCCGAGCCAGGTGCGGAGGTCAGGACCGAGGTCCTCACTTTCCGAAGCCAGCTGGATCACGGCCTTGAGGTAGCTCAGCTTGTCCCCGGTGTCATAGCGGCGGCCGCGGAAGATCACACCGTAGACGCCGTACCCTTCGCCGTCGCCGGCGGCGAGCGTCTGCAGGGCATCGGTCAGCTGGATCTCGCCGCCACGGCCGGGCTCGGTGTGAGCCAGGACGTCGAACACGGCGGGATGCAGCACGTAACGGCCGATCACGGCGAGGTTGGACGGGGCCTCCTCGACGGACGGTTTCTCGACCAGCTGGCTGACGCGGACGAAGTCCTCGCCCTCCACCGGGGAGATGTCGGCGCAGCCGTACGCGCTGATCTGGTCCGGTTCAACCTCGATGAGGGCGATCACGGAACCGCCGGTCTTCTGCTGCACCTTCATCATGGTGGACAGCAGTTCATCGCGGGCGTCGATCAGGTCGTCGCCGAGGAGCACGGCGAAAGGCTCCTGACCCACGTGCTGCTGGGCACGCAGCACCGCGTGGCCCAGGCCGAGGGGGTCGCCCTGCCGGAGGTAGTGGATGTCCGCGAGATTCGTGGACTCCTGGATGGCGGAGAGCTTGCGGGCGTCGCCCTTGGCCTCCAGCGTCGCTTCCAGGGACGGGACGCGGTCGAAGTGGTCCTCCAGGGCCCGCTTGCTGCGGCCCGTGATCATCAGAATGTCATCCAGGCCGACGCTGGACGCTTCTTCCACCACATATTGAATGGCCGGCTTATCCACCACCGGCAGCATTTCCTTGGGCATGGCCTTTGTGGCCGGCAGGAATCGGGTTCCCAGGCCTGCGGCCGGGATGACGGCTTTACGGATCTGCTTCTGTTCGGTCACAGGACTAATCTAGCCGATACAGTCACCAGTCCATCCTCCCGGGTTTTCCTGCGACAGAATGACGGTTTTATCCATGCCAGCAGCAAAAGCGGAATTCCGATCCGCGCAGCGCACCCGACGGCGTGCGGACGCCGCTCTCCGCACCGACGACGACGCCGCACGCCTGAGTGCGGCCTTCGCCGAGCAGGCCTCGGCCTGGCTCTCCACGGTGCTGCCCGCGGACTCGTCGTCCGCTCCCAGCGTGGCGTGCTACCTGAACGCCGCCGTCGAACCACCCACCGCCGCACTGCTCCACGCCCTCCACGACCGGGGGTGTACGGTCCTGGTCCCGGTCTGCCTTCCCGGGCACCTGATGGAGTGGGTCCGCTGGCATCCCGGCATCGAGGTCCGGCGCAGTGCCCTCGCCCCGGTCGACGAACCCGTGGGTCCAGGGCTTGGCTTTCAGGAGCTGTTCGCTGCGGACGGCCCTGGGCTCGACGTGATGCTTCTGCCCGCGACCGCCGTGGATGCAGCGGGTAACCGACTGGGGCAGGGCGGCGGTTACTACGATCGTTTCCTGGCGACGCTGGCGGACACCGGGCATGCCGTTCCGATGGCGGCACTGGTCTTCGAGCCGGAGCTGGTCCCGGAGGGCTCCTTCACCGTCGGCCCGCTCGACCGCCCCGTGGACGCCGCCGTGACGGAGCGCCAGTGGCGGGCGTTCGGGAAGTGAATCCACCGTCCGTGCGTTGACCTCTTTGATAGAATTGGCACTCGGAACCTGACAGTGCTAATCCGTATCCGTTCAGGACCCAGAGAACTGAGGAGAATCCGTGCCGACTTATGCGTATGCCTGCAAGGACTGCGGCCACGATTTCGAGATCGTCCAGTCATTCAGTGACAACTCCCTGACCACGTGCCCCGAGTGCGGCGGAACTCTGCGCAAGAAATTCAACAGCGTTGGCGTGGTCTTCAAGGGTTCCGGTTTCTACCGGACCGACTCCCGCGGTTCCTCCTCGCAGAGCACCGTCCCGGCCGCCTCCTCGGCGTCCTCCACGGCCTCCAGCTCCTCCGCCCCTGCGGCGGCGCCCGCCAGCAGCGGCAACTGACCGGCGCTCCCGGGCGCCTTCCACAGGGGAGACTCTCCCCTAACGGAACCCGGGAGCATCCCCGTCTGTCCACATAGAGGATTTCCCCACCGTCGGGAGCCCCTCCGCTCCCTAGCCTCGGTGTATGAGGAATCCACCGTCAGGCCCACGCCGCATCTCCGCCCCGCGTCGAGTCCGTTCCTGGGCCATCCGGCACCGCCGTTTTCTCGCGGCCGCCAGTCTCGCCGCCGCGGCAAGTCTCGCGGTGTACCAGCTCACTCCCGGGCCTGCCCAACGCACGTCGGTGGTGGCCGCCTCGGCTGATCTTCCGGCCGGGGCCACGCTGGAACGAACCCAGCTCACCACGGTGCAACTGCCACCCTCAGCGGTTCCCCCGGGCAGCTACCGGGACCCGACGGCCCTCCTGGGCCGTCGGTTGGCCACACCCCTGCGCCGGGGTCAGGCACTCAATGACACCTCGCTCACCGGGCCCGGACTCCTCGCAGGAACTCCGCCCGGCACCACTGCTGTGCCTCTCCGGATGGCCGATCCGTCGTCCTTGCGCATTCTGAGTCCGGGACAGCTCATCGACGTGGTCTTCAGCCCCGAGCCCGGCCCGGAGGCAGCACGGGATCCCGAGGACCAGGGCTCGCGGCTTCTGGCGCGCCGGGTCGCCGTTCTCTGGATCGGACAAGGGGAGAAAGGTTCCGGCTCATGGCTCGGAACCGAGGAATCACCGGGCCTGGTGGTGGTCGGAGCGACGCCGTCGCAGTCGAGGGCGCTTGCCGGAGTGCAGCGGCAGGGCCGTCTGTCCTTCGTGCTGGTCCGATGAGTTCGCAGACCATGAAACTGCGTGGAACATGCTTGGATCACACCCCCACGTGGAGCGCCGGCGCGCTGCGACCGTCAGTCCCAGTGGGGAGGCCGCTGTTCCTTCAGCCAGTCGTCCCGTTCGGGATTGCCCGTCGATCCGCCCCAGGCCGCGTCCAGGTCTTCGGCGGCCTTGTCGGGCAGGATCCCTTCCCGGGATGCCCTTCCGCCCCGAGGCCTTCGGAGTGGACACCCCCGGAGTGGAGGCCACCGGTGACGCCGCGGCAGTCTGCTGAGCGGTTCGCACGGAATCCGGCGTCGCGTCCCCTTCGGCCGGGTCTCCAGCGGATGGCCCACCAGTGGTCGTGCCTCCGGCGGTGGCTCCTCCGGGGGCCGGACGGCCAGGGGCTGGTGGGGACGGCTGCGCACGCGGAGCCTTCGCCGACGGCAGCACGATCGACTGGCCGACGGCCACGTCCAGCCGTGTCACCTGGACCGTGGCGCGACGGGATCCCCGCCGCTTCCGCCCTGTGCCTGACTCGTTCCGCCCTGGGTCTGACTCGCCGGCCGGGGCGGTCCGGGAAGCGGTCGCGGCAGCAGTGGAGTCCACGCTCTCTGTTCCTGTGCCGTCTCGTCCCGCGGGCCCCGATGGTGACGTGGAGTCTGCCGAGGTGGCGTCCGGCGAGCCGTCCAGGCCTCCCCCGGAGTCGCCGGGCGCACCGCTCACAGCACTCCGTCGTCGCCCAGGGGCACCTGCGTCATGAAGCCGGTCGCGGTGTTCTCGGTCCCTGCCGGTTCCTCGCCTTCCAGGTGGAGGAAGGAGGCGATGCGGTCGGCGCAGAACGAAGGATCCGTGAAGACCTCGATCGTCCAGAGGGAGACATGACGCCAGCCCATCCGTTCCAGCAGCTCGGGACGCAGGCGGCTCCGTTCACGGATGGACCGCTTCTGATAGGCGGCGGTGCCGTCGGACTCGATGGCCACGGGCGTGGGGATCTCGGAGTCGTCCTTGCCCATGGTGTGCAGGGGGTCGGCTGCGGCCACCACGTCGATGGCGCCATCGTACTGGTGCCACACCCGGGCGCCACGCACCCGGAGGCGCTCGGCGAGGTCGACCACCAGGGCGTCCTCCCCCAGGCTCGGGTCGCTCGACGCGGCACGGGACGCGTGACTGCCCAGGGAGTAGTTGCCCCCGAGTTCACGGTCCAGCAGATCATAGAAGTCCGCGGCGCCGTGGCTCAGGCGACTGCGGTCCAGGTCCTCCGGCTTGAAGCAGCTGAGGACATGAAGATTCTGACGCGCCCGGGACATGGCCAGAGCGAACTTGGCACGGCCGCCGCGAGCCGAAAGGGGCCCGAAGCTGTGCAGCGCCCGGCCGTGGGGCGTCCGTCCGAAACCGAGCGAGAAGATGATGTGATCCCGCACCAGGCCACGGGCGCGTTCCAGGTCCACCACGCGGAAGGACTCCGGCCCGGTCCCATGGAAGAAGTCCGCCAGCAACGGGTGGTTCGGCAGCTGAAGCCTGATGGCCTCGCCGATCCGCGCTGCATGGTTCAGGGTGCTCGTCACAACCGCGAGAGAGCGCCGCGGACGAGTCCTCGCGTGTTCGAAGACCAGCTCCACCACGCGATTGACCTCGGCCATCACCGACTCCACGGCTTCCTTGCCCTGCACCGGCAGGCCCGTGCCGTCCGGAAGGTACTCGACCACGATCGACCGGTCGAGACCGGTGACCGCGTTCCCGTCGGGCAGACGGTTCAGGCGTTCGCCGTAGAACGAACGGCTCAGCTGGAGGCTCAGGTCCTCATCCACCGAGCGGTAGGCATTGCGCAGTTCGACACTGGGCAGCACCTCGCTCAGGGCGTCGAGAGCGCTCGTGACCGTCTGAGTGGCGTCGGCCCGGTCATCCGGTCGCTCGACGGCCACCGAGAAAGCCCGGGGCGATCCGATGCTCGCATCGCCGAAGGCCACCACCTGGGTGCCTCGGGCCAAGGCGGGCAGAGCGCTCCGCAGCGAGGTGGATTCGGCGTCGATCACCACGACCGCGTCGAAGTGGACGCCCGCCGGCAGGGCGCGGGACAGCGAATGCGGGCTGACCGTCCAGATCGGGACGAGGCTGGAGAGCAGCTGGGGAGCCTGCGCCCAGAGGGCGGCCATGCTGACCCGGCCGTCCTTGAGGAGACTCCGCAACAGCTCGGCCTGGCGGGTCTCCCGCTGCACGAGGTCCCGCCAGCGCTCCGCCAGAGACCACCGCAGGCGTCCGGCGCCGCTCGCGATGTGGGCGCTGTCCGCGAGGCGGAACTCGCCTTCGATGGTGCGGAGGCTGTCGCCGTCGGACATCGCGAGATAGTCGTCGCCGCTGATCATCGCTTCGAGCACGGACTGCCACCAGGCGAGGTCCAGCTCGGCGCTGACGGCCTCAGCCGGGACCTCCCGGGCCGCCAGGTCGTCCAGCAGCTCATCCAGTCCCTGTCCCCGCAGGCTGTCCAGGATGAGAGTGCGCTCGGGAAGGGTTTCCAGCGCTTCGGTGTCACCGCTCAAAGAAGCCAGGCGGGTCTCCAGGGCCCCCAGCGGCATCTCCTGCAGATCGGTCCCGCCGCGGGTCCCCTTGAGCGCCTGGCTCAGGGTCAGCAGATCCTTCTTGACCTCGGTGTAGCGGGTGTCCAGATCGGCGAGGCCGGACGGCACCACGGGGTGCCGCTGGGACGCCGCGTACTTGGACCACTGCTCGCGCTGCACCTGCACCTCTTTGAGGCTTTCGTGCAGGTCCAGGATGTGGACGCCCGGACGGACGAACTCCTTGGCGTACTTGCGCAGCTTGGCGCGGCCCAGACTCGTCATCTCGATGCCCCGCTCGCGGCGCCAGGCGCTGGGAGCCGTGGCCGCGATGAAGTCATGGACGTCGCGGTCGAAGATCTCCACGGAGAAGCGGCTGAGGCTGTCACGCATGCCGAGGAACAGCCCGAGCTGCTCGCCCCACTCGTGGAAGTTCGCCCCGAGGTGGAGCTGCGCCTGCTCGGCGAACTCCTCCATGCGGCGGCGAAGCTCCGGCACCGAGGTGTTCAGGCGGGCCGCCGTCTCGTGGGCCTCCTGGGCTTCTTTGCGGGTCAGGAGGCGTGCGCCATGCCATTCGCTCGTCACGGTGGAACGGGTGAAGCTGCCCAGCTCGGCCGCACGGATCAGCTGCGTCGCGGTGGCTTCACGGTCCTTGATGCTGTCCAGGACGCTGCGCTTGAGGCGCACGGTCGTGCCCGGCGTCGTGTCGGTGGCCACGGCGCGAGCGAGAGCCTGCATCGCCTGATACGGCGAGCAGCCCCACCGCGACCGGACGTTGTGCAGCGACGCGACGTGCTCAGCCAAGGAGTGCCGGCGGGTCCGCAGGGTGTTGTGCAGCTGTTCGAGCTGCGGCTCCTCGGCCTTCTCATTGCGCACGATCGCCTGGATCAGCTGTGCCTTGAGCTGCGCCGGATTGGCGCTCGTGCTCAGCGGCAGCACCAGGCTCTCCAGACCCAGGGCTCCGAGCCGCTGGTTGAGCTCAGCCAGCGAGGTGCGGCGTTCGCCCACCACCAGAACGGACTTCCCGGCCATCACGAGCTCGCCGAGGGCATTCACCACCGTCTGCGTCTGACCGGTGCCCGGGGGCGCGGAGATCACCACGGAGTCGCCGGCGCGGACCACGTCGAGGGCGAGCTGCTGGGACGCGTCGGCGTCGAGCAGCAGGAATTCGTCCGCGGGATCGCGCTCATCCAGCGGCACGAACTCGTCGGCCGTGATGGGCACCCGCGGTTCCACCCTGCTCGGGTCCGCCAGCGCGGTGATCAGCTCATGACGGTCGCTGATCCACGGATCGTCCAGATCCTGCGGGAGGTCCGCGAACGTGGAGACCAGCAGCTCAGGCAGGATTTCGGCGCCATGGATCGGCGCGATGACCGTCTCCATCCGCTCCAGCACGGGCTGCGGATCGAAGCGGGCGGTGCTGTAGGCGAGACGTGCCAGAGCGTTGACGTCGAAGATGATGCCGTGCACCGTCTTCAGGTGCCGGACCAGGGCCGGATTGATCCGCGCCTGTTCCAGAACCTGGAGTTCGTAGTCGTCGCCGCTGGGCCGCAAGCTCAGGCTGATGGCGGCCAGCAGGACCGGAGCCGTCACGCGCTGCGGCTTGCCGCCGACGGCCGACGTCCACACGGCCGTTCCGGCGGAGAGGTAGCCGACGTCGATGCCCCGCTCGTTGCCCATCTCGTAAACCTTGGCGCGGATGCTCCGGGCGGCCCTGGCCGCGCGGGTGTACTCCTGTGGCTCGCGGATCAGCGTGGACAGGCGGGTCTTACGGCCCGCCATCAGCTGGGCGAGGCCGGACGGGTGAGCGTGCGCCAGGTCGATGGTGCCGTCCGCCGTGCGTGAGAAGCGCAGCAGGGTGTCCGGACCTGACACCGGCGCGAACGCGGCGAGCCAGCGGCTCAGCTCCTCGGAGCGTTCGTCGTGTTGTGGGTTCTCCGGCACGGGTTCCTTCTTCTCTGCACTGGCTGCACTGGCGCGTGAGGCTTTAGACCAGATAGGCATACCTTCGAGGGTATCCGCCTCGGAGCGCCACCGGGGCTTGCAACGCCCACGACTTGCCAAAGTCCAGCGGAATTCCGGGGAAAAAGCCGTGACCGGCCCGCAGAAGCGGACCGGTCACGGATCAACTGCCGGGTGGGATCACTCCCACTCGATGGTTCCCGGCGGCTTGCTGGTCACGTCCAGCACCACGCGGTTCACGCCATCCACCTCGTTGGTGATGCGGTTGGAAATGCGGGCGAGCAGGTCGTATGGCAGGCGCGACCAGTCGGCCGTCATGGCATCCTCGCTGGACACGGGACGCAGGACGATCGGGTGACCGTAGCTGCGGCCGTCGCCCTGAACACCCACGCTGCGCACATCGGCGAGCAGCACGACGGGCATCTGCCACACTTCGTTGTCCAGGCCGGCAGCGGTCAGCTCGGCGCGGGCGATCGCGTCGGCCTTGCGCAGCAGATCCAGGCGCTCGGCGGTGATCTCACCGACGATGCGGATGCCCAGACCCGGGCCCGGGAACGGCTGGCGTCCCACGATCTCGGCCGGAAGGCCCAGCTGGGCGCCGACCGCACGGACCTCGTCCTTGAACAGCGTGCGCAGGGGCTCCACCAGCTCGAACTGGAGATCCTCCGGCAGGCCGCCCACGTTGTGGTGGCTCTTGATGTTGGCCGTGCCCTCGCCGCCACCGGATTCGACGACGTCCGGGTACAGGGTGCCCTGGACCAGGAACTTGATGCTCTCGCCGTCGGCAGCCGCCTCGGCGATGATCGCGCGCTCAGCCTCTTCGAACGCGCGGATGAACTCGCGGCCGATGATCTTGCGCTTGGTCTCGGGATCGCTGACCCCTGCCAGAGCGTTCAGGAAGCGCTCCTGCTCATTGGCGACATAGAGGTTGGCGCCGGTGGCGGCGACGAAGTCGCGCTCCACCTGCTCGGCCTCGCCTTCACGCAGCAGGCCGTGGTTCACGAACACACAGGTCAGCTGGTCGCCCACGGCGCGCTGCACCAGGGCTGCGGCCACGGCGGAATCAACACCGCCGGACAGACCACAGATCACGCGGGCGTCGCCCACCTGCTCGCGGATGCGCTCCACCTGGTCCTCGACGATGTTGCCGGTGGTCCAGTTGGCGTCCAGGCCTGCGCCCTTGTAGAGGAAGTTCTCCAGGATCTTCTGGCCGCTCTCGGAGTGCTTGACCTCGGGGTGCCACTGCACGCCGTACAGGCACTTCTCCTCGTTGGCGAAAGCCGCCACCGGGGCGCCTGCCGTGGTGGCGAGGACCTCGAACCCTTCGGGAGCGCGGTGCACCGAGTCGCCGTGGCTCATCCACGAACGGTGGTCGGTCACGCCTTCCAGCAGCGAATGGGGCTCACCGATGAGGGTGGTCTCCGTGGAGCCGTACTCGCGGAGACCGGTCTGAGCGACCTCTCCGCCGAGGGCGCGGGCCATGGCCTGGAAGCCGTAGCAGATGCCGAGGACGGGGACGCCGGCCTCGAAAAGGTCCGCACCGACGTTCGGGGCACCTTCGGCGTAAACGCTGGAGGGACCACCCGAAAGGATGATGGCGGCGGGGTTCTTGGCCAGAAGTTGTTCGGTGCTGAGCGTGTGCGGAACGATCTCCGAATACACGTTCGCCTCACGCACGCGGCGGGCGATCAGCTGCGCGTACTGTGCACCGTAGTCAACCACCAGCACGGGGCGCTGAGAAGTCTGAGCTGCGGGGGAATTGGTCACCCCTCAAGGATACGGTCCCGCGGCCCTCCCCCGCACACCGGACCGGCTCCGAGTAGTGCGGCTCACAACCGGGGCCGTCACAGCGGCGGCGCGTGGCCGCCGTCGCGCGCGGAGTCCAGACACACGACGACGCCGGGCGGCTGCTCAGCGCGACCGCCCGGCGTCGTCATGACCTGGTGAAACGGACCGCTCAGTAGCGGCTGGCGCCCTGGGGGTTCGCCGCGAGTTCGGACTCCACCTCCGCGTGGGTCTTCTTCTCGACGATGAAGGAGAGGAACGGCACCACGCCGCCGAGGGCCAGGACCACGAGCTTGCCGAACGGCCAGCGCATGAGGCTCCAGAGACGGAAGTTGGAGATCAGGTACAGCACGTACATCCAGCCGTGCACGATCAGCACGATGATGGAGAGGTTCGCCCCACCGACGACGCCGGCCGGATCGGCACTGGCCAGCCCGAAGACGTGCGGCTGACCCGTCACGGCGTTGGTGCCACCGGCGAAGAGGAACTGCCCGAAGCCGTACCGCAGGATGAGCTCGACGCAGAGCAGCAGCAGGAACGAGCCCGTGGCGTAGGCCAGGACCTTGTAGAACTTGAGCGCGGAACGGATCTGCTGCTCCGTCCCTCCGAAACGCCGCGGACGGGGCGCGGGGGTGCCTGCGGGCTTGGGGTCGATCATTCGCTGCTCCTGTGGTCATCGGGGGTGTTCTGCGAAGCGGACTGATGGCGGGCGAACAGCGCCGCGTCCTCTTCGGCTTCGAGCTGCCGCTGGTAGTCGTCCTTCACCAGGCGCCACCAGATGAAGAGGGCGAATCCTGCGAAGACCACCCACTCCACGGCGTAGAAGATGTTGAGCCAGTTCACGCCCTGCTCGGGGGGCGCCGCCTTCAGGCGCAGCGGCTTGAGGTCCGCATCGTCACGGGCGCCGACATCCTGGCCAGCGCTCTTCTCCTGGCTGGCGCCGACGAAGCCCTGATAGCTCGACACGTCCCAGACGTTGATGAGTTCCGCCACGGACAGATTGGAATAGCTGCTCTGCGGGAGATTCTGAGTCACCGTGGGGGCTTCGGAGGGAACCAGCCGCCCCGTGAGGGCGATCTGACCCTGAGGCGCCCGGGGCGCCTGATCCTCGGACGCGATCCATCCGCGGGCCACGGGGATCCACGTGACAGGAGTGGCTTTCGCCCCGGCGAGGCGCGGGGCGCCGTCGACAGCGAATGCCGTGACCACCCAGAACCCACTCCTGCCGTCCAGCAGGCGGTCCTTGACCAGCACCTGGCGCGACGGGTCGTAGTGCCCGGTCAGCGTGACCATCTGATCCGCCACGGACGAGGGGAAGAAGCTGCCCGGTTTGAGCACCTCGCTGAGGGGCCGCGGGGACTCCAGAGCACTGTCCGGGGTCTGCTCCTGTTCGGTGGAACGCCCGAACTGCCATTGACTGAGGAGCACGAAAACCGTGGACACCAGCAGCGCGAAGAGCAATCCGGCGATCCAACGCGGCTTGAGGGCAGTTTTCAGCACCGTTCCACCGTACTGTCTGAACCTCGGAATTCCCCAAAAGCCTCCCCTCGCCCACTCGACTCCCACGGAGTCCATGCAGGCCCTCGAGACCGGGCCGGCACCCGTAACAGAATGGCCTTCCACCAGCCAGAACGCTTTATTCCAGAATTTCCCGAAAGAAATCTTTCACATGAACTTCCCTGTGACTCAGGCCTCATTTAGGCTGGCGCTGTGCGAGAGTACCCTTACCCCCGTCCTGACGAGCCTTTCGGTCTCTCCCCCAGTCGATTCCTGCTCTGGCTGGGTCGCCTTCAGCTGCCCACCCTCATCGGCGGGTTCTTCTTCGGCATCATCTGGATGCTGTCACAAGCCTTCGCACCGTTTGTGATCGGCAAGGCCCTGGACCTCGGCGTGGTCGCTCAGGACTTCAACGCGCTGCTGTTCTGGACGGCCATCTTCCTGTGCCTTGCGGCGATCCAGGCGGCCACCACCACCATCCGGCACCGCCTCGCGGTGAGCAACTGGCTGCAGGCCACGCTGACCACCAAGGAACTCATCGGGGTGAAGGTCTCGCGCGGCGGCGAATCCGTGGGACGCGCCGTGCCGACCGGCGAGATCGTGACGGTCGCGTCCAACGACGCCCCGCGTATCGGACAGCTCTTCGACGTGACGGCCCGGCTCTCCGGCTCGATCGTCTCCTACCTCGTGGTCTCCGCGCTCGTGGCGGGCATCCACCTGCCGCTCGGCATCGCCGTCCTGATCGGAGTGCCCGCGCTCGGCGCACTCCTGGTCTTCGTGGTCAAGCCGTTCCAGAAGCGCCAGCAGGCCCAGCGCGAGGCGACCGGCAAGATGACCTCCGTGGGTGCGGACACGGTCGCGGGCCTCCGGGTGCTGCGCGGCATCGGCGGTGAGCGGATCTTCGTCAACCGGTACCGCGAGCGCTCCCAGCACGCGCGTCAGCAGGGCATCGAGGTGGCGAAGTCAGTCGCGACCCTGGAAGCCTCGCAGCTGCTCATCGGCGGCGCCTTCAGTGTGTTCTTCACTTTCACGGGCGCGGCACTCGCCCTGGACGGCACCATCACCCCGGGACAGCTCATGTCCCTGTACGGCTTCTCGGTGTTCCTCGTCGCTCCGATCAGGACGGGGTCCGAGGCCCTCAACGTGGGCATCCGCGGCGTGGTGGGATCGCGCAAGGTCAGCAAGCTCCTGGGGGCGCTGCCTCTCGTGAGCGACGGCGGGACGTCGGCGCCGCCGTCGTCCTCCCCGCTGGAGGACGGCGAGAGCGGCGTGACGGTCCCGCCGCAGGGGCTCACCGCGCTGGTCTGCTCGGATCCCGGCCGCTCGGCCGCGGTGGCGAAGCGTCTGGGCCGCTTCGAGGACGCCGCCTCCCGCAACGTCCTCTGGGGCGACCTGCCCCTCGAGGCCTACCCGCTCGCGGACATCCGCCGGCGGATCGTGTTCAGCCAGGCGGAGGCCCAGCTGTTCACGGGCAGCCTCCGCAGCGCGCTGGACCCGCAGGGCCGTCACAGCGATCAGCGCATCCTGCAGGCGCTGGAAGCCGCCGCGGGTCTGGACATCCTGGACGCGCTCGAGGAAGGCCTGGACCACGAGGTGGACGAGAAGGGCCGCAGCTTCTCCGGCGGGCAGCGCCAGCGGCTCTCCCTCGCCCGGGCGCTGCTGAGTGAGCCCGAGTTCCTGTTGCTCGTGGAGCCCACGAGCGCGGTGGACGCTCACACCGAGGCGCGGATCGCGGAGGGGCTCTCCGAGTCCCGCGGTTCGCTCACTGGTCACGGCGGCTCCGCGACGCTGGTGACCACCGCGAGTCCGTTGCTGCTGCATGCGATGGACCGCGTCATCTTCCTTCCCGAAACCGGCGAACCGCTGACCGGCACCCATGCCGAATTGCTGGAACGCTGTCCCGAGTACCGAATGGTCGTGATTCGCAGTGAGTAACACGGTGGAGTCCTTCGAGGAACCTCTGCTGGAGGAGAACGAGGCGCGCCAGAGCCTGCCCGAGGCAGCAGCGGCCCTCCCCCGCCCCGGCAACCGCCTGCCCATCGCCGCGTCCGCCCAGGTGCGTGCGGAGGCATGGCGGCTGCTCCGGCGCAACCGGCGCGGCCTGGTCGGCGTGATGGTGTTCTACGCGGCCGCCGCGATCATGGGCCTGGTGGGGCCGTTCATCATCGGGCGGCTGGTCGACACCGTCACGACGGGAACCACCATGTCCACCGTGACCGCTCTGAGTGTGACCCTCCTGGGATCGGTGGTGGCGCAGGCACTGCTGCAGCGGCTCGCCTCCTACCGTTCGATGGTCCTCGGCGAGAAGGTGTTCGCTGACCTCCGCGAGGAGTTCATGGGCGACGTCACCTCGCTGCCCCTTTCCACCGTGGAACGCGCCGGCACGGGCGATCTGCTCTCCCGCACGACCAACGACGTCGAAGCGCTCTCCCACGCGGTGCGCTTCGGGGTGCCCCGGCTCCTGGTCGCCGTCGTCACCGTGACGCTGACGCTGGCCGCAGCGCTCGTGGTGTCCCCGCTGCTCGGCCTCGGACTGCTGGTCAGCGCGCCGTTCATCATCCCGGTCACCCGCTGGTACCTCAAGCGCTCGGGCCCCGGCTACCAGCGCGAGCACGCGGCGTACGGCACCATCGATGGGACCATCTCCGAGGCGGCGGACGGCGCCCTCACGGTGGACGCTCTCAGCCTCGGACCCCAGCGGATCCACCGCACCCGGGCCGCGATCCGTGAGGCCTTCGAAGCGGAGAAGTACACGCTGTGGCTCCGCTCGATGCTGTTCCCGGTGACCGAGCTGGCCCTGTGGCTGCCGGCCGTGCTGGTGGTCCTCTGGGGCGGGTGGCTGGTCTCCGTCGGCGCCGTGTCCGCGGGGTCCGTGGCCGCCGTCGCGCTGTATGCCGTGGCCCTCGTGGAACCGGTGAACACCCTCATCATGTGGCTCGATGAACTGCAGTTCGGCGCCGCCTCACTCGCGAGGATCGTGGGCGTCAAGGAGGTTCCCGCGGACCGTGAGGTGAGCGGCGAGACCCCCGACGGCAGCCGGATCTCGGTCCGCGGGGCGACCTTCGCGTACCGGGCGGGGCGGAACGTCCTGCACGGGGTGGATCTGGAACTGGTGCCCGGCGAGCGGCTCGCCATGGTGGGTCCGTCGGGCGCCGGCAAGTCGACGCTCGGCCGCCTGATCGCCGGCATCAACCCGCCGTCGTCCGGAGCAGTCACCGTCGGCGGAGTGCCGCTCGTGGACCTGCCGGTGGAGGAGCTCCGTCGCGAGGTGGCCCTCGTGACGCAGGAACACCACGTGTTCGTGGGTACCCTGGCGGACAATCTGCGCCTCGGCAAGGAGGAGGCGAGCGACGCCGAGCTGCTCGCCGCCCTGGACGATGTGGGAGCCGCGCCGTGGTTCTCCGCGCTCAAGGACGGCCTGGAGACGGAGCTGGGCTCGGGAGGTCACGCGCTGACCCCGTCGCAGGCCCAGGAGCTCGCCCTGGCCCGTCTGGTGCTGGCCGACCCTCACACGCTCGTGCTCGATGAGGCGACCAGCCTCATCGATCCGCAAGCGGCACGGAGTGTGGAACGCTCCCTCGGGGCCGTGCTGAGCGGCCGCACCGTGGTGGCGATCGCGCACCGCCTGCACACAGCCCACGACGCCGACCGGGTCGCCGTCGTGGAGGACGGCCGGATCACCGAACTCGGCAGTCACGACGAACTGCTGGCGCTCGACGGTTCCTATGCCGCCCTGTGGCGGTCATGGCGCAGCGAGTGACGCATCCCTGCTGAAACAGACATTCCCCGGCGCCGAAGCGCCGGGGAATGTCCGTTTGAGGGGGTGGCTCCGACCGAGACGGGCCAGTGGACCGCTCAGTGGCCGGGGAACCTCAGTGATCGAAGAACACCAGCGAAGTGTTGATCAGCTCGGCGATGACTTCGGGATCGTGAGCCCGGCGGAGGGACTCACGGTAGCTCTCCTTGGACAGCGAGCGCGCCAGCGTCGCGAGCACTTCGAGGTGCTCCGAGAACGACTGGGCCGGGGTGGCGATCAGCAGGATCAGATTGGCCGGTCCGTCCGCGGCGCCGAAGTCGAGCGAGTGCCCGTACCTGGTGACGCCGACGGCGATCGACGGCTGGGTGACGAATTCGCTGCGGGCATGCGGGAGCCCGATGCCGCCCGGCAGACCGGTCGCCATCTGGTGCTCACGGGAGTTGACGCTCTCGAGGAAGCCTTCCAGATTGGACACTCGCCCGGCCGTGAAGAGCCGCTGCGCGAGCTGCGCCGCGGCGTCCTCCCGGTCCGTGGCTTCCATTTCCAGGATCACCATGCTGGGCAGGGTGAGCTCAGCGTCATAACGGTTAAGATCCTCAGCCACGGGGGCGTCCTTTCAGTCAACGGTCGATGGTGGCGGGCCCGCATCGCTGCGGGTCACCACCGGACGGCGCCTCCAGGCGTCGTCCTCAGCGGAGCGGAATGATGTCGTCCACGCCGATCCGCGCCGCATCGGCGGACTCGTCGTCCGGTTGCTCCTGCGACAGGCGTTCGGCCTCCACCCGGGCCAGGTAGTGCTTGATCTCGCTCTCCTCCTGGACGGGGCTCCAGCCGAGCACCTCGCCCATGAGGCGGGCCACCACGGGCACCGCCGAGACTCCACGGTCCCAGGACTCGATGGAGATCCTGGTCCTGCGCGTGAGGACATCATGCACATGACGAGCGCCCTCGTGGGTAGTCGCAAAGACCACTTCGGCACCCAGATAATCATCCGCTCCCGGCAACGGTTCCGCCAACTCGGGCCGTTCCCGGATCAGGTCCAGGAGCTCCTGGGTCTCCGAACCGTAGCGATTCAGGAGATGCTCCACCCGGGCCACATGCACGCCCGCTTCCTCCGCACTGCGATGACGGCGGTTCCAGGCGGCCTTGTAGCCTTCGGCTCCGAGGAGCGGGATGCCCTCGGTGCAGCTCGGGGCGACCCGGTCGTCGAGGCCACGCACCGCCTCGTCCACGGCGTCCTTGGCCATCACGCGGTACGTGGTCAGCTTGCCGCCGGCCACCACCACGAGGCCCGGCACCGGATGGGCCACGACGTGTTCCCGGGAGAGCTTCGCCGTCGAGTCGTTCTCACCGGCCAGGAGCGGACGGAGCCCGGCGTACACGCCCTCCACGTCCTCCCTGGTCAGAGGGCGCTTGAGCACCTTGTTGACGTGCTCCAGGACGTAGTCGATGTCCTTGCTGGAGGCCGCCGGATGGGCCTTGTCCAGCTTCCAGTCGGTGTCCGTGGTGCCGATGATCCAGTGGCGGCCCCACGGGATGACGAACAGGACGCTCTTCTCGGTGCGGAGGATCAGTCCGACCGTCGACTGGAACCGGTCCCGGGGAACCACCAGGTGGATGCCCTTGGACGCGCGGACCTTGAGCTGACCACGGTCGGTGACCAGGGCCTGCGTCTCATCCGTCCACACACCGGTGGCGTTCACGACCTGCTTGGCGGCGACGTCGAACGTGCTGCCGTCCTCCATGTTCTCCAGGCGCGCGCCCACCACGCGCTCGCCCTCGCGGAGGAATTCGACCACTTTCATGCGGTTGACGGCGTGAGCGCCATAGCCGGCGGCGGTGCGGATGATGTTCACCACCAGGCGAGCGTCGTCCACCTGGGCGTCGTAGTAACGGATGGAGCCCACCATGGCGTCATCCTTGAGACTCGGAGCCGCCTTGAGCGTGCCGCGCCGCGTGAGGTGCTTGTGCATGGGGACGCCGCGGGCGTTGCCGCTGGTCATGCCGAGCGTGTCATAGAGGAGGATGCCGGCGCCGACATACGGGCGCTCGACGAACCTCTTGGACAGCGGGTACAGGAACGGCACGGGCCGGACCAGGTGCGGCGCGATGCGCTGGATCAGCAGACCGCGTTCCTGCAAAGCTTCCGTGACGAGAGCGAAGTCCAGCATCTCGAGGTAGCGGAGACCGCCGTGGATGAGCTTCGACGAGCGGGAACTAGTGCCGGAGGCCCAGTCACGCTGCTCGACGATGCCGACCTTGAGACCGCGGGTGACGGCGTCGAGGGCGGCGCCGGCCCCGACCACACCACCGCCCACGATCAGGATGTCGAGTTCCTGACCCGGCTCCGTGGTCTTCTTGAGTGCCTCGATGGACAACTCGCGCTGTTCCGGACCGAGGACCTTGCTGCTGGCATTCTGGCTCATGGAAGACTCCCGATATGCGTGGCTAAGACTTGGTTCCACCCTAGTCTTTCGGGGGCTCCTTGGGCAGGGGCGAAAGCGGTCCGTTCGACACCGCTCGCCGCGAGCCGCGGTCCTGCCTCCTGAGGTTAGATTGGCACCATGCCATGGTTCAGATCGAAGACGAACGGCCCTTCCGACGTGCCGTCGCTGTTCACCGTCCGGAATTCACGGGCGATCGCCGCGGACCCTCCCGCCGTCTGGAACCTGATCCGTCCGGCGGAGAAGGCGCGGCTCCTGAATCCGGACATCGTCCGGACCTTCTCGGCCCCCGCCCAGCCCGAGGTCGGCGGAGCGATCGAGTGTTTCCTCGCCGTGGTCGACGGCGAGGAGCAGCTCAGCGCCATCGTCGTTGTCGAGGAGGTGGAAAACCGTCTGGCGGTCGTCCGGGGCTGGGGCAGCCACGATCCGCTGTCCCGACAGGAATATCATCTGGCGCCTTCGGGCGAAGGGACGGAGCTGACACTCATCTCCTTCTTCAGCCATGGCCCTGACGCCCCGGTCAGCCTCGAGAAGTATCAGGCCGGACATCACGTGTGGAACGAGGAGTACCTGACGGCCGTCGAGCGGTACTTCACCCGGGTCTGATGTTCCCGGGCCCCGGGGCGTCTACTTTCCGGTTCGCTGTGGCATCCGGTTCGCCGCGGCATCCGGGAGTGGATACGCTGGCCCCATGCCGTGGTGGACCTCAGGACCAGACCGTGACGCCGGAAAGCACCGCGTCGTGGAGATGCGCGACAGCGCCGAGATCTTCGCTCCCGTCGAACTGATCTGGGGCCTGCTCCGGCCCGCCGAATATGCGCCGCTGCTGGTTCCCGGAGCCGTTCGCGGGTATGCGGATCCGCCGGCGGAGGGTGTCGGCGAAGTCCGCCACCTGGTGGCCAAGCGTGCGGGGAAGGAGTTCCACGCCGCGGTCGAGATCCTCGAAGAAGTCCCGTTCCGGAAGATCGTGGCCCGCAGCTGGGGTCAGAGCGGACCCGAGGAACGATTCGAACTCCGCCTCGAACCGACGGAGAAGGGCGCCCTGGTGGAGCGGATCTGCACTCATCACCCCCGCAAGTGGTCCCTGGTCCCCGCGAGCGCGTGCCGGAAGCAGCACGCGCAATGGCATCGGCGGGAGTTCGTCCGGATCCAGGAATTGCTCGACGGCGGCTGGACGCCCGGAGCGAGCACCTGAAACCCGGCTGAGTTCGCTATCGGGGGTCTGAGTCCGCTACATGTTGTAGCGGACTCAGACCCCCGATAGCGTTCTCAGCGGCAGGGCACGGCGGGGTGACGATCTCAGCTCACCCAGCCCGAAACAGCCCCGAACACGACGACGGCGCGGCCCCCATCCGGGGGCCGCGCCGTCGTCGTCGCTGGAGGGAGCCCTCTATTCGCAGCCGACTCCGTCGCCGTCGCGGTCCAGTTTCGGGCTGTATCCCGGCTGACCGATATGAATCGGAGCCGCACCTGCCGCCCTCACCGCAGCACAGTTGGCGTAGTACACCGAGCCCGGATCCGGGGCTGCGGGAGCCACCGGTGCGGGCGGGTTCTGGGGTGCTTCCGGCACGAACCGGCGAGGCGTCTGCTCCGCCGGCGCCTGGGGTTTCTGCGCCTCAGCGGCGGCCTGCTGGGCCGCTGCTGCAGCCTTCTGCAGCTCTGCCGCCGCAGCTTTCTGCCGGGCCGCCTCCTGGGCCTTCTTGCGCGCAGCCTCTGCCACGGCCTTCGCCTTGGCGACATCCGCCTGAGTCTGACGCACCTGGGCGGCTGTCATCCACAGTGCTTTGCCGGCCTTGTCTTTGAAACACAGAAGCGCGGGCTCAACGGCAAGGTACTTTTCACCAGTTTTCGCGCACACTTCGCCGGACCGGTGAAGAGCCACGGTGATGGTCTCGGTGGCGGTCGGACAGGGCGCTGGGGCGTCATCGGTGGGTGCCGAGGTCGCCACCGTCGACGGTTCGACGCCCGCCGTGGCCGTGACTCTCACCGTGGGCTCCGGGCTGGGACATGTCTCCGTGGGCGAAGCAGACGATGATGCAGTCGGCGCACCACCGGCCCGCTGCACCGTGACGGAGCATCCCGTCAGCGCGAGAGCCGCTCCCACGACGAGAGCCGCCAGCCGCGCGGAACTCGCCGACTGCGGAAATGTCCGGCGATTGCTGACAGAAGAATTCATGATGACTCGATCCCCCCAGGAACGTGCGATATCCCTGGAACGTACTCCCTTGCCGGGAATTCCCGAAATTCCGCCAGTCACCACTCCGTCACGAACGGCCGGCACGCCGGAGATCGGCCCTTCACCGCGAGCGTGAGCTGAACTCGCTATTCCGAGGTTGACCTCGCTGCGTCCGACAGCGAGCTCAGACCTTGGGTAGCGATCTCGGCGCACCCGGCAGGGAACAGCCCCGAAGACGACGACGGCGCGGTCCCCATCCGGGGGCCGCGCCGTCGTCGTGTGGAGCAGCGGGTGCGGGGCGGCTCAGTGCCGCGGGCGCACCACGACATCCACGCGCTGGAACTCCTTGAGGTCCGAGTAGCCCGTGGTCGCCATGGACCGGCGCAGGGCGCCGATCAGGTTGGAGGTGCCGTCGGTGTGGTGGCCCGGCCCGAAGAGGACCTCCTCCATCGGCCCGACGGTGCCCATCTGGACGCGGTCGCCGCGCGGGATCTCCGGGTGGTGTGCCTCGGCGCCCCAGTGCCAGCCCTTGCCCGGGGCCTCTTCGGCGCGTGCCAGAGCGGAGCCGAGCATGACGGCGTCGGCGCCCATGGCGATGGCCTTCACGATGTCGCCCGAGGTGCCCATCCCGCCGTCGGCGATCACGTGCACGTAACGACCGCCGGACTCATCAAGGTAGTCGCGACGTGCGGCGGCGACGTCCGAGATGGCCGAGGCCAGCGGCGAGTGGATGCCGAGAGCGCGGCGCGTCGTGGTGGTGGCGCCACCACCGAAGCCCACGAGGACGCCGGCCGCACCGGTGCGCATGAGGTGCAGCGCCGGGGTGTACCCGGCGGCGCCGCCCACGATCACCGGGACGTCCAGCTCGTAGATGAACTGCTTGAGATTGAGAGGCTCCGTGGTCTTGGAGACATGCTCGGCCGACACGGTGGTGCCGCGGATGACGAAGATGTCGACGCCGGCGGCCACGACGGTCTTGTAGAACTCCTGAGTGCGCTGCGGCGTGAGCGAACCCGCCACGGTGACACCGGCGGCACGGATCTCGGCAAGACGCTGCGTGATGAGCTCGGCCTGGATCGGAGCCTGGTAGATCTCCTGCAGGGTGCGGGTCACGAGCTCGCTCGGGGACTCCTGCTGCAGTTCTGCGATGCGGTCCAGCTGGGCCTGCGGGTCCTTAAAACGGGTCCAGAGACCTTCGAGGTCCAGCACGCCGAGGCCGCCGAGCTCGCCGAGGCGGATGGCCGTGGTCGGGGACATGACCGAGTCCATCGGAGCGGCGATCACCGGCATGTCGAACTTGTAGGCGTCGATCTGCCAGGACACGCTCACGTCCTGCGGGTCACGGGTCCGGCGGTTGGGGATGATCGCGATGTCATCGAGTCCATACGCACGGCGTCCGCGCTTCCCACGGCCAATCTCAATCTCGTAAGTCACGCGTCCAACTCTATCGTGAAGCGGGTTCCGGACGGATTGCGTCGCTCAGGCGAGGACGATCGCGGCCTCCGGCGTCGCCACGCGGAAGCTGAAGGTCTCCTGGAGATACAGCTCCACGCTCGCGGCGGAGTGGTCCGCATAGCCGACGGCCAGGTCCTCACCGCTCTCCAGGATGAAGTCCCCGCCGCGCAGGCTCAGCACCACGGAGGAGTTGATTCCCGGGGTCCACTGCACGGGACCCTCCAGGATGCGCTGCAGGTGCGTGAGGAGCGGCGAACCGCCCATGTCATTGCCGCCCGTCGCGTTCACCCAGGCGTCGTAGCCGAGGGCGAGCCCGTAGGGGCCGCCGATCCCGGAGTTCTTGAGCGCGGCCACCGCGGCGGCGACATGGACGGCGAGACGGCGGGGGTCATCACCCGTCTGGATCGGGGTGTGCGGAGAGGCCGCGGCGATGCCGGTCATGCCGAGTTCGTCCCAGCCGTCGAAGACCGCGGAGTTCTCGACTTCTGCGATCTTCCGGGCGGCAGCGTCCAGGGTCGCGAAGTCCACGTCCACGGCCCCGCGCGTGGCGGCGTCGAGCTCTTCGCGGGACATCGAGAAGCCGGCCCGGACCTCGGCGAGCGGCAGCACCTTACGCGGCCGGGCGATCACACCCTCCGCCGGCGCGGACACGACCGGACCGACCCGGCCCGTCGACGTCGCGGAGTGCTGCCAGCCCAGAGGGCCGGCGAAGTCGACCAGACGACGGGCGCCCAGGGCCGCGGACAGCCGGGTCTTCGCCTCGTCGTCGATCATCGCCCAGGTGTCCCGGGTGATGGGAGCGTGTTCGCGCAGCAGGTGATTCATGGCTGGTCCTTTCGACGGGCGGGCGTTCAGGGGCGATCAGGAAGTGGGACGTTCCGGAGGGAACCGATCCCCAGGGAACCGGCGGCAGGTGCGGTCGCCGGGGCGGGAGCGGCCGCCTCCGGCGCGACGACGGCGGGCTCCGCCACCGCGGGCACGTCCTCCTCGGCGGGCGGCGCCGGAGCTTCCGCGGCAGCGGCGGTATCGCCCAGGCCGGCGAGCATCTCGGCGGTGGGGACGAAGAACGTGGTGCCGGTCTCCGCCGTCGAGAAGTCCAGCAGCCGGTCATGCAGTCCGGGAGGGTCGCCGATGAACATGCGTTCGAGCATCTTCTCGATCACCCAGAGGTGCCGGGAGTACCCGATGAAGTAGGTTCCGAAGGCGCCGGCGCCCGGAGTGCCGAACGGCATGTTGTCCCGCACGATGTCGTGCTCGCCGTTCTCATCCGTGATGGTGGCGAGGGTCTTGTGGGACTTCTGGCCGTGCACGGCATCGTCGAGTTCGACGTTGTCGGCCTTGGTGCGGCCGATGATCTTCTCCTGCTGCTCCGTGGTGAGGCCCTGCCAGGCGCTGATCGGGTGCAGGTACTTCTGGACCACCACGTAGCTGCCGCCGGCGAACTGAGGGTCCTCCTCTCCCACCAGGGCGGACTCAGGGAGGTCAGGGCCTACGGGATTGGCGGTGCCGTCGATGAAGCCGAGCAGATCACGGGCGTCGAAGTACCGGAATCCTGAGACCTCGTCCACGGTGCTCACGGACGTCCCGAGGGCGGCCAGCAGGAGGCGTTCGAATTCGAAGCAGAGGTCCTGGCGGTCCGAGCGGATATGGAAGAGCAGGTCACCCGGAGTCGAGACGGCGGTGTGGGTGCTGCCCACGATCTCGCGGAAGGGATGGAGTTCTGCGGGCCGGGGCAGGCCGGACAGTGGCGCCCAGACGCGATCCCCGATTCCGACGGTGCAGGACAGGCGGCCGTTCAGGTCACGGAATCCCACGGTCTTGACGAGGCCGTCCAGGTCCGAGAGGACGTCGCGGACGGTGTCCAGCGCGCCCGGATCGTCCGCGACGGACAGCACCAGGAAGACGGCGGAGCGGGTCAACGGACCGGACACGTTCTGGGTGATGGACCCCGCCGTGTAGCCGCCTCCCGGCGGCAGGCTGTGCGCCGTCACCGGCGTCCCTCGCTCTGCCGGACGGTCGTTGCGGAGAGGGGTTCGACAGCCGTGATCCACACCGTGAGTGACATGCCCTCACAGTAACAGCGTGCCTGGTCACGGCGGCACTGTTCTCGCCGGCGTCGAACGACCGGCGTCACGTTCGAAGACCACGCCGCACACCCGGCCACCGATGGGCGCCGGCGCCACGCTTTCCTAGACTGAGACCGGAGACACCGAGACGACGACGCACCCGAGAAAGGGGCCCGATGACCCCGCAGAACGACGATGCCCCCTCGTTCCCCGTGAACGGACACGAACCCGCGGCCGTGTCCGTGCCCACACCCGCGTCCTTGTCCGCCACGACCGGCAGCACGGACATTCCGGGAGCCGGCGTCTGATGGCCAGCGTGCATCCCGCCCCGCTGCCGCAGCCCTCCCATCCGCTGGACCACTGGCTGGATCCGGAGCTCGCCCGGGTCAGCCCGCCGAACGCGCCCTCCCGGCTCCGTCAGCTGGCCGATGCCCAGGGGACGCTGTCGGCGGCGTGGAGCAGTGCGATCGGCATGGGCCCCGTCCTCATCCTCGCCGGCGCCTTCATCACGGCCATGACGGGCGCCGTGGCAGCAGTGCTGGTGCCCGGCCTCCTGGGTGCGGTCCTGCTGGTCCTGGGGCTCGTCTTCTGGAAGCGGGTCCGTTCGGCGTTGCCCGACACCTCCCGCACGCTGATCTCCCGTGGGCCGGGCTCCGCGCGAGGAGGGCTGATCATGGCGGGGTTCCTCGCCGCAGTGCTGGGAGCGGTCCTCGCCGCGATCATCCCCGGCGCGGCGCCCCGCGGCCCCACCACCGTGACCGGCCTCGTCGGCGCCTATGTCCTCTTCGTCCTGCTGCTCGTCGCCTGCATCGTGGTCCCTTCGACCGTCCAGGGCCGCGCGCGGGAATCCTTCCGGAAGCGGGCCACCGCCGACCCGGAGCTCCGCTCCCTCCTGGAACAGGACTTGGCCACGTGGCGCGATCCCGTCGGCAACGCGAGCTACGGGCCTCTCTGAGCGCCCCCTCTCCCACGCGAAGTAACAGTTGATGCCCCCAAAACCGGGTTTTGGGGGCATCAACTGTTACTTCGCGGGTAAGACCGGCGCGGGTAAGACGGGCGCGCCTGGGTCAGACGCGCGACCGGCGGCGCTGCGGGAAGAGCGCGATGGCGAGACCGACCACCGCGATCACCATGCTGAGCACGAGGCCCGGGCGGAACTGGGCGAGCATCGCGGAGGCGTCATGGGTCGGGGAACCGCCGTGCGAGCCCGAGGTGACGATCGCCGTCGTCACGGCGAGGACGAGCGCCGCGCCCACCTGGGTGCTCGATTGGATGAGGCCTGCGGCGAGGCCCTGCTCGTCGTCGTGGATGCCCGCCGTCGCCTGCACGTTGATGGCCGGGAAACCGAGGGCGAAGCCGACGCCGAGCAGGAGGACCGACGGCAAGACGTCGACCACGTAGTTGATGTCCGGGCCGATGCGCAGGAACCAGGCGTACCCGGCCGTCAGGGCGGTCAGCCCGACCACGATCAGGCGGGTGGCGCCGAAGCGGTCGATGAGCTTGTCCGCGAACGGGGCGCTGCTGACCACCAGGAGTCCGGCGGGCAGGAGAGCCAGTGCCATCGAGAGCGGTGCCCAGCCGAGAACTGACTGCAGGAACAGCGTGACGATGAACTGGAAGCTCAGGTAGGAGCCGAAGAGCGCGACGGCGGCGAGGTTGGCGCGTGCCACCCAGCCCTCCCGGAGGATTCCGAAGCGGATGAGGGGGTGACGCGTGCGGGTCTCGATGAGTCCGAACAGCGCCAGGATCACGGCGGAGAGGACGAAACCACCGATGGTGAACGGCGAGGTCCAGCCGGAATCGGGCGCCTGGACCACGGTGAACACGAGGCCGAGCATGCCGACGGCCAGCGTGAGGGCGCCCCAGATGTCGTGTCCGCCTTCGGCCGCAGGACGGTCACGCGGGATGAACCGCAGGGCCATGAGCAGGACCACCGCTGCGACCGGGACAGAGACCAGGAAGGTCCAGCGCCAGCTCAGTTCGGTCATGAAGCCGCCCACCACGAGGCCCAGCGAATAGCCACTGGCGCCGAAGGTCGCGTAGATGGAGATCGCCTTGTTGCGGGCGGGGCCCTCGACGAAGTTGGTGGTGATGATCGAGAAACCGGCCGGGGCCGTGAACGCGGCGGCCAGTCCCTTGATGAAACGGGTGGCGATCAGCAGGGTGGGGTCGCTGACCAGGCCGCCCAGCAGGGAGGCGAGGCCGAAGACGCTCAGGGCCACCAGGAACACCCGGCGGCGGCCGAGGAGGTCCGCCATGCGGCCGCCGAGCAGCAGCAGGGCGCCGTAGCCGAGGACGTAGGCCGAGACGATCCACTGGAGGGAGCCGGTTCCGAGTCCGAGTTCCTGGCCGATGGAGGGAAGGGCGACGCCCACCATGGAGACGTCGAGGCCGTCGAGGGCGAGAACGATGCAAAGGGTCACGAGGAGCAGCCAGGTGCGGCGGCTCCAGAGAAGGTCGGAGACAGCCAGGCCGGATGCCGGGGAGGTCCGGGGGCCGGCCCCTGTCACGGGGGCTGCGGTCAGTGTGCTTCCTGAATCCATGGCAACAACTTATATGACACATCATCGAATGACAAGGAAAATGTTTCCGTGGAAAAATATTCCGTCATGGACTAAAATGGCGACATGTCAACTACAGACGCCACGGCCCTCGTGGAGCAATGGCGCTCCGTGCAGAGCTGCTATCTCAAGACCTCCAACACCTTGGACCGCGAGCTGGCCTCGCACTTCGGGATCGGGCTCAACGACTTCGAGACCCTGGACCTCCTCGCCGAATACGGGGACGCCGAGTGCCGGATGAAGGACCTCACCCAGGTCTCCCCCATGACACAGAGCGCCCTGAGCAAGATCGTCGACCGGCTCGAGAAGGCCGGCTATGTCCACCGCTCGGCATGCAGCGAGGACCGGCGCTCGCTCGTGGTCGGGCTCACCGACGCCGGGGTCCGCATGCATGAGGACGCCGCGAAGATCCACCGCGAGGTCCTGCAGAGCGCACTCTCCACGACGGAGTCCTGAGCCGGCGGTCTCAGACCGGGAGTGTCAGACCGGGAGTGTCAGGCCGCCCCGAGACGCGAGGCGTCGTCCGCGCCGGCGCCGAGTGGGATGACATGCGGCCGACCTTCGGATGGCTCCGACACCACCTGCGCCCGCAATCCGAAGACGGACCACAGCAGTTCCGGTGTGACGACGTCCACCGGCTCGCCCTGCGCCTCAACGCGGCCGCCCCTGAGGGCGACGATGCGGTCCGAGTACCGTGCGGCCAGCGAGATGTCGTGCAGCACCATGACCACGGTCCGGCCCAGTTCGCGGTTGAGCCGCCGCACGAGTTCCAGCACCTCCACCTGATGCGCCAGGTCCAGGTAGGTGGTCGGTTCGTCGAGCAGGAGGATGTCGCTCTCCTGAGCCAGCGCCAAGGAGATCCAGGCACGCTGCCGCTGTCCGCCCGAGAGATCGTCGAGCGCCATGTCCGCCAGATCCGTGATGTCGGTGGCCGCGAGGGCCGCAGCCACGGCCGCCTCATCCCCCGCCGAGAACTGCTGATACCACTTCTGCCGGGGATGACGGCCGCGTGTGACGAGCTCGGTGACGGTGAGCCCTGAAGGCGCCTGCGGTGTCTGCGGCAGGACCGCCACGCGCCGGGCGAGCTCCCGCTGCGAGAACGACAGGACGTCGCGGCCCTCCAGGAGCACCCGTCCGGCGGTGGGCTTCAGCAGCCGGGAAAGGCCCTTGAGCAGCGTCGACTTGCCGCAGCCGTTCGGCCCGATGATGGTGGTGACGCTCCCCTGCTCGAACTGCAGGCTCAGCTCCTCCACCACGGTCCGTCCCTCGAAACCCAGGCTCAGCCGCTCGGCGGCCAGGATGGAGTGGGTCATGAGGTCCTCCTCTGTGAGCGGAGCACCAGGGCGATGAGCACCGGGGCGCCGAGAACGGTCGTGAGCACGCCCACCGGGAGGGTATGCGGAAGCAGGAAGCCGGCCACCAGATCGGCGACGACGACGAACGCGGCCCCCAGGAGCGCGGTCACTCCCAGCGGGGGCACCACGGCGCCGGTCACGTGGCGTGCGGCGAGCGGGCAGACGAGCGCCACGAACGCCACGGGCCCGGCAAGAACCGTGCCCGCGGCGGCCAGCAGCACGGCCAGCAGCAGGAGAGCGGGGCGGGTGACGCGCAGCGGCAGCCCGAGGCTCCGTGCCGTGTTGTCGTCGAAGGACCCCAGCAGGAGCCAGCGGCCTGCCATGGCGCTGAGCAGGAGCAACGGAAGTGCGACGGCGACGACCGGGATCACCGCGTCCCAGTCCCGGCCGTTGAGCGAGCCACTCATCCACGTCAGGGCCTGAGCCGCATTGCTCACGTCCCCCAGCGTCAGCATCCAGGTCACCAGGCTCGTGGCGACGGCCGTGGCACCCAGACCGACCAGCACCATCCGGTTGCTGTCCAGAAGGTCCTGACTGCGGCGGAATGCCAGGAGGAACACGGCCCCCCCGAAGAGCACGGCCCCGGCGGCGGCCGCGAGCGGCAGACCCAATGCCGCAGCCACGCCGCTCAGTCCACCGGCCCCGCCACCGGCGAGCACCAGGACGGAAACCGCGCCCAGGGAAGCTCCGGAGGTCACGCCGAGGATTTCGGGCGTCGCCAGCGGATTGCGCGCAACATTCTGCGTGAGCGCGCCGGACACGGCCAGGCAGGCGCCCGCCAGGGCCCCGGCGACGGTCCGCGGCAGCCGGAACTCCTGCACCTGCAGAGTGAGACGCGGTGGCGTCCCGGCCGGGGTGGTCAAGCCGCGGAGGACGTCGCCCAGCGACAGCGGCCGGCCCGCGAACATGAGGTGGGCGAGCACCGCGAGGAGCAGGACGGCCACGGCGAGCAGCCCCACCAGAAGCACACGCGGCCGGAGGACGAAGGAGGCCCGGCCTGCCCGGAGCACCTGGGGACGCAGGCGAGGGCGAGTGCGAGCCGAGGTCGCCGCGGCGCTCACAGGGACATCAGCTTCCGCCGACGGGCCAGGTGAATGAAGAAGGGTCCGCCGATCACGGCGAGGAGGACGCCCACGGGGAGTTCACCGGGCCGCGCCACGACACGCCCCGCCGTATCGGCGAGAAGCAGCACCGCGGCGCCGAGCACGGCGCTGCAGGGGACCTGCCAGCGGTAGTCGAGCCCCACGAGACGACGGGCCAGGTGCGGTACCAGAAGTCCCGCGAAGGCGATGGGCCCCGCCAGAGTCACGGCGACGGCAGCCAGCACCGCGATCGCCGCCACTCCCACGGTCCGGGAGCGCCTGACGTCGACGCCGAGGGAGGCAGCTGTCTCCTCCCCCAGAGCCAGGGCATTGAGCGAACCGATGTTCAGGGCCGCGAGCAGCAAACCGACCACGAGGAACGGCAACACCCCGGGGATCATGCCTCCCCGCACGGCGATCGAGCCGAGCTGCCAGAAGCGCAAGGTGTCCAGAGCGGCGTCACTGCTCAGCACGATGACGGAGACCAGCCCGCCGGCGAGCGCCGTGACGGCGGCACCGGCGAGGACGAGCGTCACAGTCGTGACGCCGTGCCGGCTGGCCGATCCGACAGCGAACACGAGAGCACTTGCTGCGACGGCTCCCACGAACGCCAGCACGGCCTGCGGACCGGAGGCTTCCAGCGCGGCGCCGCCGAGCAGGGAGCCGGTGACGATGGCGAGCGCGGCGCCGGAGTAGATTCCGAGGAGTCCGGGGTCTGCGATGGGGTTCCGGGTGTGGGCTTGAGTCAGGCAGCCCGCGATGCCCAGGCACGCGCCGACCACCAGACCGTTGAGGGTTCGGGGCCAGCGCAGCTCTCTGATGGCCACATCCGCCACGGAGCCGTCGGGGGTCGCCAGCGCGTGCCAGACGTCCGCGAGGCTCGATTCGAGCCCGCCGATCAGCACACTGCCCAGCAGCGCGGCGAGCAGCAGCACGACCGCGGCGCCCAGGCCCCGGGTGGGCGCGCGCCGTCGTCGTCCCTCCGCGAGTGGCACGCGGGGAAGCACAGCAGTCACAGCAGACCCCCAAGGGTAATACGCAAGGAAAATTGCACGTAATCGATGCGTGCCGCTACAGTCTAGCAACATGGCTAAAGCAAGCCTTGCCTTAGTCCGGGCGTGCGCGCTCCGGCCGCCCGTCCCCCACCTCAGTAAGTGAAAGCACTCATGATCCGCACCCGATTCACCCGCGCGGCCTTCGGCGCCGCCGCTGCCACCGCCCTTCTGGCCCTCACCGCCTGCGGCGGCTCCACGAGCGCGGCCCCCTCTCCGTCCTCCGCCGGCGACGGGCAGTTCCCCAAGACCATCGAGCACGCCATGGGCAAGACCACCCTGGAGGGCAAGCCGCTGCGGGTCGCCACCCTCGACGCGAGCTACACGGATGCCGCGCTCGCTCTCGGGGCCGAAGTGGCCGCCTACACGACGTACCGCAAGGGCGACGAGAGCTTCCCGTCCTACCTGGGCGACGTCTCCGCGCTGACCAAGAACGCCGTCAACGTCGGAGCCCTGGCCGAGCCGAGCCTGGACAAGATCCTGGAGGCGCAGCCCGATCTCATCGTCTCCGCCAAGGTCCGCCACGAAGCCCTCTACGGTCAGCTGTCCAAGATCGCGCCGACCATCTTCTCCAAGTCCACCGGCCCCACGTGGAAGCAGAACATCGTGATGCTCGGCGACGCGCTCGGCAAGAAGAGCCTCGCGGACCAGCTCATCAAGGAGTACCAGGACCGGGCCAAGAAGGTCGGTGCGGCCATCCTGTCCAAGAAGCCGGGGCTGACGTACTCCTACGTCCGTTTCGCGGGTGAGGACACGGCCCGCCTGTACTCCAGCACGTCCTTCCTGGGCGAGATCATGAAGGATGCGGGCATTCCCCGCCCCGCCGGGCAGCCGGACTCTCAGGACAAGATCATGGTGGAGCTCGGCCAGGAGAAGATCACCCAGGCTGACGCCGGACTCATCATCACCTCCGCCTTCGGTCAGGACACCGCGGTAGGCGCCAAGTCCCGCGCTCAGATGGACAAGTTCCTGAGCAACCCCCTGTGGAAGTCGCTCAAGGGCCAGGTCCTGAAGGCCGATGACCGCGTCTTCGCCACTTCCGTGAGCCTGCAGGGTGCCCACGGTGTGCTCACCAAGCTCGCGGAGACCTTCGGCGTGGACCCGCAGCTGCCCGCGAAGAAGTAGCCCGGCAGCCCTCGCAGGGGAACGACGACGGCGGCGGGTCACCTTCACAGGTGACCCGCCGCCGTCGTCGTTCAGCGAGAGGTGCCGCTGAGCGCGGCACGGGAACTCAGCGCGAGGTGTAGTTCGGCGCCTCGACCGTCATCTGGATGTCGTGCGGGTGGCTCTCCTTGAGGCCCGCCGGGGTGATGCGGACGAACTTGCCGCGGGCCTTGAGCTCCGCGATGTTCGGGGAACCCACGTAGAACATGGTCTGGCGGAGGCCGCCCACGAGCTGGTAGGCCACGGACGACAGCGGACCGCGGTACGCGACGCGGCCTTCGATGCCTTCGGGGATCAGCTTGTCGTCACCGGAGACGTCCGCCTGGAAGTAGCGGTCCTTCGAGTACGAGGTGTTCTTGCCACGGCTCTGCATGGCGCCCAGGGAGCCCATGCCGCGGTAGCTCTTGTACTGCTTGCCGTTGACGAAGATCAGGTCGCCCGGGGACTCGGCGCAGCCGGCCAGGAGCGAACCGAGCATGACCGTGTCGGCGCCGGCGACCAGGGCCTTGCCGATGTCTCCCGAGTACTGCAGACCGCCGTCGGCGATCAGCGGGACGCCGGCCGGGATGGCTGCCTTGGCGGATTCGTAGATGGCGGTGATCTGCGGGACGCCCACACCGGCCACCACGCGGGTGGTGCAGATGGAGCCCGGGCCCACGCCGACCTTGATGCCGTCGGCGCCGGCGTCGATCAGGGCCTGCGCTCCCTCGCGGGTGGCGGCCTGACCGCCGATGATGTCCACATGCGCGGCCGACTTCTCGGCCTTCAGGCGGGAGATCATGTCCAGCACGCCCTGCGAGTGGCCGTTGGCGGTGTCGACGAACAGCGCGTCGACGCCGGCCTCGACCAGGGTCATGGCGCGCTCCCAGCCGTCTCCGAAGAAGCCGATGGCGGCGCCCACGCGGAGGCGGCCCTCCTCGTCCTTGGTGGCCAGCGGGTACTGCTCGGCCTTGGTGAAGTCCTTGGTGGTGATGAGGCCTTGGAGACGGCCGTCGGCATCCACGAGGGGGAGCTTCTCGATCTTGTTCTTCGCCAGGAGGTCGGAGGCCTCGTCACGGCTGATGCCCACGCGGCCCGTGATGAGCGGCATCTTGGTCATGACGTCGCGCACCAGGCGGTTGGGGTATTCGCTCTCCGGGACGAAGCGGGTGTCGCGGTTGGTGATGATGCCGAGCAGGCGGTTGTCGGCGTCGACCACGGGGAGGCCGGAGACGCGGTAGCGCGCACAGAGCTGGTCCAGCTCCAGGAGCGTGGCGTCCGGGCCGATCACGAGCGGGTTCGTGATCATGCCGGATTCGCTGCGCTTCACGCGGTCCACGTGATCGGCCTGATCGGCGATGGACAGGTTGCGGTGGATGACGCCGAGGCCGCCCTGGCGCGCCATGGCGATGGCCATGCGGGACTCGGTCACGGTGTCCATCGCGGCGGAGAGCAGCGGGGTCTGCACGGTGATGCGCTTGGAGATGCGGGAGGAGGTGTCGGCGTCCGACGGGATGACGTCGGTGTGGCCGGGCAGGAGCAGGACGTCGTCGTAGGTGAGTCCTACGAAGCCGAACGGATCGTGTTCAGGGGTGGTCATGAGTGCGCCTCTTTCGGGGATACCGGGTGGGTGTGCAACAGATGACCAGCCAGTCATTACGGGTCTGGTCCGTGCGTAGTTGATTAATTCTAAACGCGACGAGAGGGGCCGCTGTTCCTCCGGACGCGAGTGAGCTTCACCACTTGATGAGCCGGGTGAACTCCGAGGCGAACGGCGCCGCGAGCGTGTCCACGAACGTCTCGGTGAGATGGTTAGAATCCAGGAACACCCGCACCTTCCCCACCACCGGCGGGCACGTGGTGGGCAGGCAGATGTAGTCGCTGAGGTCGATGAAGGTGGTGTTCTTCAGGACCGGCTCGAGCGGCGCGTACACGGGCACCGCCGGCAGGACCTGATCCCGCTGCATCACACAGGCCGGGTTGTCGACGCCCTTGACCAGCGCGCACTCCGCGAGGTTCTTGGAGGAGCGGGGGTTGTCCCGCAATCCGACCACCTTGATGCCCTGCTCGCCGAGGTCACGGGCCGTGCTCTCGAACCCGGTGCTCAGCTGCTCATCCGGGGAGTCCGGGGTGGACTGGGTGGCCATCGTGATGACGAGATCCGGCTTGAGCTGCTTGATGTACTGGCGCAGATCCGCGTTGAACGCGTCGCACTCCTCGTTGCCCGTGGGCTCCACGGCGGAGTACGGGCAGCCGCCCTTCACATCGGCGATGAGGTTCCAGTTCTGCTGTGCCGCCAGGGGCTTGATCGCGGCGAGCATCTGCTGGGCATGGGAGTGGCCCACCACCAGAACGGTCTTGGAAGCGGTCCCCTCGGCAGGCTGCAGGGCGCAGTTGCGGATGACCTCGTCGCCCTGGCTCGGGCTGAAAGCGCCCTCGCAGCCGCCCTCCAGCGTGGACCAGTCACTGCCGACGCGCTCCGGCTGAGGCACGACGGCGCTGGCGGACTGCTCCTCCGGGACATAGCCGGGCTCCAGGCTGGTGGCGCCCGGGTTGGTGGCGGTGGAGACGCTCACGGGCGTCATGGACTTCGCTTTGTAGTCGACCCGCCAGGCGGTCAGCGGCACGGCGGCGCACATCACGAGCGTCACCGTCGCGACCACGGCGTTGCGCGTGCGGCGCTCGACCCAGTTCCAGCTGCGCAGCGGCTTCTCCACGAAGCGCGTGGTGAGGACCGCGGCGGCGAGGGAGAAGACGATGATGCCCAGGCCCAACAGGAAGCCGGCGGATTCGCGATCGGCCACCACCAGGGCGAGGGTCAGCACCGGCCAGTGCCAGAGGTACAGCGCGTAGGAGTTCCCGCCGAGCCGCGCCAGAGTCTTGGAGCTGAGGATCCGGTCGACCCCCACCCGGGATTCCGTGGCGCCGGCGACCAGCACCGCGGACACCGCGAGGGTAGGCCACAGGGCGACATAGCCGGGGAAGGCGCCCTGGACGTCGAGGATGAAGCCGCAGCTCAGCATGGCGGCCACGCCGGCCCAGCCCAGCACGATCCGCACGGCGCGCGGGAAGTTGAGGTACGGCAGGACCAGCGCCAGCAGGGTGCCCAGCGCGAACTCCCACATCCTGGCGAAGGTGTCGAAGTACGCCAGCGCCTGATGGCTCGCGGTGTACTGCACCGAGAAGACGAAGGACGCCACGAACACCAGGGAGAACACCGGGATCAGCACCGCGCGGTAGTTCCAGCCGAACTTCCGCGCCAGGATTCCGCAGAGCACGAAGATCAGAGGCCACAGGATGAAGATCTGCCCCTGGATGGACAGCGACCAGAAGTGCTGGAAGGGGCTGGCCAGCGAATGGTCCGGGGCGTAGTAGTCCACGGACTGCGCCTGGAGGGCCCAGTTCTCCACATAGAACAGCGAGGCGAGGCCCTGGCCGATGATGTCGGCCCAGCGCGTGGCGGGCACCAGGAACCGGACGGCCAGGAGCACCACCACGATCACGAGGACGGCGGCAGGCAGGAGCCTCTGGAAGACATGGAGGTAGTGCTTCGGCAGGCTGACCCGCTGTCCCCGTTCGAAGCGCCGCGTGAACTGCAGCGTCATCAGGAAGGCGGAGATCAGCAGGAATGCGTCCACGCCTCCAGACACGCGCCCGAACCAGACGTGATACGTGACGACCATCAGGACCGCGAGAGCGCGGAGCCCCTGGATCTCAGGACGGAAAGAACGCGCCGCGCCCGCGGAACGAGTCGCGTCAGGGCTCGAGGGGCCGGCCGTGCGAGCCGTGCCTCCAGAGAGCCGTGTGAGGGCGTTCTTCATCGTCGCGGTGAGCATACCTATCCAGCCGTCGGAGCGTTATCTCATCGTTACATTCTAGCCTGTGCGCCGGCTATGTGCCTCCTCGGGACCCGCTGGTCTACTCCGCACTCTTGACTAGTGTGCATTGCGTAGTAGTGTCGTGTGCAGAAGATCCGTGGACGATCCATGAGGTCGGAAAGGGGGAATCCGTGGAAACCACGCAGTTGCTCAAAGGCGTCCTGGACCTGGCGGTCCTGGCCGTGCTGGACCGTGAGGACGGCTACGGGTACGACGTCGTCCGACGGCTCCGTGCGGCGGGACTCGAAGAGGTCGGGGACGCCTCGGTGTACGGCACGCTGCGCCGCCTCTACAACGGGGGCGCGCTCAGCAGCTATGTCGTGCCCTCCGACGGGGGCCCGCACCGGAAGTACTACGGCATCAATGCGCAGGGCAAAGCCCTGCTGGAGGTCCAGGCCAAAGGATGGCAGGACTTCTCGCGCAGCATGGACCTGCTGATCTCCGGGGGTCCGCTCCCCGGCACCCGCACCACCGAAACCACCCAGGAGACGGAATGAGCACCACAGGAATCACGGGCGTTCCGGCAGCCATCGCCGACTACGCCGCGGCCGTCCGCCGCGAGCTCGGCGACCTGCCGAAGCACGACGTCGACGAGCTGACCGAAGGCCTCGACGCCGACCTCCTGGAGCAGTTCCGTGAGTCCGGGACGGCGCCGCTGGAGTCGCCGGCCTCGTACGCGGCGGAGCTGCGGACGTCCGCCGGACTCGCCCCCAGGACCGAGGGCCGGTCCGGCGCGGCGCGTGGCTTCACCGCCACATACCGCGAGGCCGTCACCAAGCTCCGCCTCGCCGCGGACCGATACCCCCTCGTCCGGGCCACCTGGGATTTCCTCGTCCTGCTGCGACCGCTCTGGTGGGTGGTCCGGGCCTGGACGGTGTATCAGATCATCGCATCGGCGTGGGGATCGGGCATCCCCCGTTTCGTCTTCCCGCACGGGCCGCTGACGTGGGCGTTCTTCATCCTCTGCGTGGTGCTGAGCGTCAGTTGGAGCACCAGGGTCCTCCGGCCCGGGCACTGGCCTGCCCGGCTGCGGACGATCACCAATGTGGTCACGGTCATCGCGTCTCTCCTGACGGTCCCCATGGCGATCTCGGTGGCGAACAGCACCGAAGAGTACACCGGGTACATCCCCGCCGGCGGACCGTGCACCCTGTTCGACGGGGTCTGCCACAACGGCTCGGTCGTGGGACCGTTCTTCGTCTACGGCCCGGACGGCACGCGCCTGGAGAACGTCCGGTTCTTCACCAACGACGGGTCCAGCATCCCGATCGATCTGGCGCCGGCGGAGGATCCCGGTCCGTGGGTCGTGGCGCCGCGGAGCACGTCCGGAGCCGCGGCCCCGGGCATGAGCCCCGCGCCCAGCCCAACTGCGCCCGGCCCGACAACACCGGGCGGCACCGTGCCCGGCACCGGCGCGACGTCCGCGCCGCACTCCCCCGCGCCGTCGTCGGCGGTCACTCCAGGTCCGAAGCCGAGCGCCACATCCGGCCGCTGAGGCCCGACCCCTGAACCGAACGCAGACCCCTCAAGCCGAAATCATGGTGTGATCGTGGAGTGCGCTCTCTGTAACCGCCAAGGAGAAAACAATGACGCTTGATTCAGGCCCTGCCGTCCCTGGTCTCATCGGACATTTTGAGCGCACTCTGGGCATGATCGAGGCAGGATGGTCCGTCGATCCAGACGGGGCTGAGATGCCCTATCAGATCGCTCAGTTCACCGGCGGGTCTGACGAAGATTCTGTCGGCTATTCGACAATCGGCTTGAGCAGACACTCGTTGGCAACAACGTCGTCCGACCAGACGATCCGTCAAGAACTCTTGATGCTTGCCCCAAAGTCTATGCAGCCGGATCTTCCAGCTGGTTTTATTCACCAGGTTGCTTCGATGGTACTTACGACTCATCAAGCGCTGCTGCGAGGATCGGTGATAGGTCCGGCGGGGGCACTCGTACCAGGGTCAGAGCTGACCGCACTGTACGTCACCATGCCAAGCTACTTCCCTGTCGATTTCGCGACGTACCCCGGCGATGACGGCGACATTGCAATTGTCTGGCTGGTACCCATCACCTCCAACGAGGCAAACTTCGTGGCGAAGTACGGATGGGACCCCTTTGAAGACGCACTCGTTGAACAAGACCCTGATCTGGTCGACTTCCACCGGCCTGAAATGGAGCTATATCCGAGCGCCACACCCGGCCGCTGAGTCCGGCCGCCGGCGCCGAGCCTGCCCTGAAAACACGAAAGGCCCGGATCCATTGGGGGGATCCGGGCCTTTCCGTGTCAGAGACGGGTCAGTGCTGGTGACCTGCGTGCTCGTCCTCGTCGGAGGGCTTCTCGGCGACCAGGGTCTCCGTGGTCAGAACGAGCGCGGCGATGGAGGCCGCGTTGCGCAGAGCCGAACGGGTCACCTTGACCGGGTCAATGACGCCGGCCTCGATGAGGTTCTGGTACTCGCCGGTCTTGGCGTTGAAGCCGTGGTTGTTCTCCAGCTCGGAGACCTTGGAGACCACCACGAAGCCGTCGAATCCGGCGTTCTGGGCGATCCAGCGCAGCGGCTGGGCCAGAGCGCGGCGGACGATGCCCACCGCAGCGGCGGCGTCACCCTGCAGGGCGGCGACGGCCGGGCTCTCATCCAGCGCCTTGAGAGCGTGGATCAGAGCGGAACCACCGCCGGAGACGATGCCCTCTTCGAGAGCGGCACGCGTGGAGGACACGGCGTCCTCGATGCGGTGCTTCTTCTCCTTGAGCTCCACCTCGGTGGCGGCGCCGACCTTGATGACGCCGATGCCGCCGGCGAGCTTCGCCAGACGCTCCTGGAGCTTCTCACGGTCCCACTCGGAGTCCGTGCGCTCCAGCTCGGCACGCAGCTGAGCCACCCGCGAGGCGACGTCGTCGGCCGTGCCGGCGCCGTCAACGATCGTGGTGGAGTCCTTGGTGACCGTGATGCGACGGGCGGTGCCGAGCACCTCGAGGCCCACCTGGTCCAGGCTCAGGCCCAGCTCCGGGGAGATGACCTGGGCGCCGGTCAGGATCGCGATGTCCTGCAGCATGGCCTTGCGGCGATCGCCGAAGCCCGGAGCCTTGACGGCGACCACGTTCAGGGTGCCGCGCAGGCGGTTGACGATCAGCGTGGACAGAGCCTCGCCGTCGACGTCCTCAGCGATCACGAAGAGCGGCTTGTTGGCCTGCAGGGTCTTCTCCAGCAGGGGAAGCAGGTCCTGAAGGCTGGAGATCTTGCCCTGGTTGATCAGGATGAAGGCGTCCTCCAGGACGGCCTCCTGGCGATCCTGGTCTGTGATGAAGTACGGGGACAGGTAACCCTTGTCGAACTGCATGCCCTCGGTGAGGACCAGTTCGGTCTGGGTGGTGGAGGACTCTTCGATGGTGATGACACCATCCTTGCCGACCTTGCCGAAGGCCTCGGCGAGCAGCTCGCCGATCTCCTCGGACTGCGCGGAGATGGCGGCCACGTTCGCGACGTGGTTGCCCTCCACTTCGCGGGCGTTCTCCAGGAGGCGGTCGGCCACGGCTTCCACCGCGGTCTCGATGCCACGCTTGATCTCGCCCGGGGCTGCGCCGGCGGCCACGTTGCGGAGGCCTTCCTTGACGAGGGCCTGGGCCAGGACGGTGGCGGTGGTGGTGCCATCGCCGGCCACGTCGTTGGTCTTGGTGGCGACCTCCTTGGCGAGCTGTGCGCCAAGGTTCTCGTACGGGTCGTCCAGTTCGACTTCACGGGCGATGGTCACACCATCGTTCGTGATGGTGGGGGCGCCCCACTTCTTGTCCAGCACGACGTTGCGGCCGCGCGGGCCGAGGGTGACCTTGACCGTGTTGGCCAGCTTGTCGATACCGGCCTCGAGCGCGCGGCGTGCGGCGTCGTCGAACGCCAGTTGCTTTGCCATGAGTGTCCTTTCAAGAGCAGATCCCCGTCACCGACAGGGAGCACCGGCCAGGCCGGGCACCCGGTCATGGTGCGGGGATCTGCGCTACATGAGCTGTAGGGGCGTTACTTGACGATGATCGCCAGGACATCGCGGGAGGACAGCACGAGGTACTCCTCACCGCCGGCCTTGACCTCGGTGCCGCCGTACTTGGAGTACAGCACGACATCGCCCACGGCAACGTCGATCGGAACACGGTTGCCATTGTCGTCCACGCGGCCGGGGCCAACGGCCACGACTTCGCCTTCCTGCGGCTTCTCCTGAGCGGAGTCCGGGATGACCAGGCCGGAAGCGGTGGTCACTTCAGCGGCGAGCTGGCGGATGACAATACGATCCTCAAGAGGCTTGATGGAGACCGACACGATCTCTCCTTTGCATGAGATTTCTTACGTCTTCAGCCGCGGTGCCAACCGTCGTCGCGGTGCCGGCAGCAACCTTGGGCTTAGCACCCGAGGGGTACGAGTGCTAATAGCAACTGTAGGGATGCGTTAGCACTCGGTCAAGGCGAGTGCCAACTATTCGTCATCGGCGGAACACATCCGCCTCGACGTTCGGCGCTACGTTCGGCGCTACGCCGGGACACGGTCAGTCGAGGATGTCCTCGACGCCCAGGTCGCCCTGCTCCGGATCCTGGCCCTTGGGACGGTTGTCCCGGTTGAGATAGAGACCGACGGCGCCGAGCGCGGCGAACACGGCGGCGAGGATGAGGACCACCCAGGCCCCGGCACGTACCGGCGAGTAGATCTCCCGCAAACCCTTCGCTTCCTCGGTGGCGTCGGCGATGTTCTTGCCGTCCACGGAGTACACGGCGGCATTGAACGTGTCGAGGACCCACAGCACGCCCAGGACGGCGAAGGCCACCAGGAGCACCACGACACCCACGATCAGCAGGGCCCGCGAATACTCGCCGAGCAGGGCCACCAGCACCTTCCGGGAGCTCGAGGCGGATGATCTGGGCTGGTGGGCGCTCATACTGCCAGCCTACCGGCCATGGCTGGACGCCCGCTCCGCTCCCTGCTCTTCCGCCGTCGGCCCGCGCACTAGGCTGGAACCATGCCCACCCCCGACGGCCAGATCGCGCCCCTGCTCACTGCCGAGGCCTTCTCCCTGCTGAACTCACTGGAACCTTACTCCGAGAAGGACGCTCTGGCGCAGAACCTCCGGCTCCGTAAAGAGGGACATGATCCGGCCCTGGTCGCCGCCCTGCTGACCCAGAGCCGGCTGCGGGCGAAGGCCGAGGCGAAGTTCGGGCCGTTCGCGCAGGACATGCTCTTCACCCAGGCCGGGCTGGAACAGGCCACGCGGCTCAATGTCGCGGCCTTGCACGCCGAACGGTACCGCCGGGCCGGAGTGGCGCGCGTGATCGACCTCGGCTGCGGCCTCGGCTCCGACGCGCTGGCCCTGGCGTCCCTGGACCTCGACGTCACCGCCGTCGAGCGGGACGAGGAGACCGCCGCCTGCGCCGCCGTGAACCTGCGGTCCTTCCCGGAGGCGCGCGTGCTGCACACGGACGCCACCACGCTGGACCTGGCGGAGTACGACGGCGTGTGGCTGGATCCCGCGCGCCGGGAGGTCTCTACGTCCGGCTCGGCCAGGCTGTGGGACCCCGAAGCGTTCTCCCCTCCCCTGTCCTTCGTGGAGCGCCTCGCCGCGGAGGGGAAGGCCGTGGGCGTGAAGTTCGGCCCGGGCATGCCCCACGAATCGATCCCGGCGGGCTGCGAGGCCGAGTGGGTGTCCGTGGACGGCGACGTCACGGAGGTCACCCTCTGGTTCAACACCCTCGCGCGGGAGGGCGTCCGGCGCTCGGCGCTCCTGATGACACCCGCGGGCCGGGTGGAGCTCACCTCCGGGACGGAGTTCGGCGAGAGCCCGGAGGCGCAGACCGGCCCGGTGGAGGGCTTCCTCCACGAACCAGATGGGGCCGTCATCCGTGCCGGACTCGTCTCGGACCTGGCGGAACAGGTCGGGGCACACTTCCTCGATCCCCAGATCGCCTACCTTGCAAGTGAGCAGGCTCTTGCAACGCCGTTCGCTCGGAGCTACCGCATCCTCGAGACCATGCCGTACAACGTCAAGGCGCTCCGGAACTGGGTCAAGGCCCACGACGTGAGCAGCCTCGACATCAAGAAGCGCGGCACCGCCGTCACGCCCGAGGAACTCCGGAAGCTCCTCCTGCCGGGCAAGCCGCGCAAGGGCGGGAACCACGCCACGCTGGTCCTGACCAGGATCGGCCAGGACCGCGTGGTGATCGTGGTGGAACCGGTCGAACGGGGCTGAGCGGGCGGACGGCGGGCCCGGCACCCGGTCCGAAACGACGGGCCGGCCCTGACGCGCTGTCCACGGGTCGCCGTGCCCGCGAACAGCGCATCAGGGCACCGAATCACGCGAGTGTGACCCGAGTGGCCGGCCCGCGGACTCCCGCAGAGGAGATCGGCACCACGGAGAACGTCCGGCCCGAAGCCAGGTCCACCGCCGGAGAGAAGAACGCGTCCCGGTGCGTCCGCCCGAGCCACAAGTCCCCCTGGAACACGTCATACGCGGTCGCGCCGCTGCCGAGGGTCCAGGTGAGTTCCACGTCCGTGCCGCCACCGACCGTCCGGACCGCCAGGCCACGCACCGCGGCGGGCGCCGTCGCAGCCCCCGACTCGCGGAAGCTCAGGCGTCCGAGTCGTCCCGTGCCGCTGATCCGCAGCGAGAGCCGCACGACGGCGTCGCGGTCGGCCGGGATGACACCGCGGTGCGGCGCCCACGGAGTGGAGGCACCGCCGTCGCGCGTGAGAGGCCGCCACTCGATGCGGCCCGGCCGCGACCGGCGGGTGACACCCACCTCCAGTGAGAGGCCGGGGCTCGCGACGACTTCCACCTGCACTGCACGGCTCTGGCGAAGATCGGTCTTGAAGAGATGCAGCACGCCCGTGCCGGAGACGGAGAGGCTGTGGCCGCTGTCGTAGGAGGCGGTCTCGTCCAGCGCGACGGCGAGCCGGCCCTCCGTCCAGTACTGCCAGCTGAGCGAGGGGTCGGCGATGCCCTGGTTGTCCCAGCCCCGCGAGCTGACCGTCCGTCCCCCGACGCTGAACGACGACCCGACGCCCACGTTGAACGAGTGCACGATCGGCAGCGCACCGTACGGTGACCGCTCGACCACGGAATGGGCGATGCCGTCCCATTGCCGGTAGTTCAGCACATCGTTGCGGTACGGAGGCTTCCGCGGCTCCAGCCGGCCCGATTCCGCCGGATTCCCGGTGGGTCCGGACCAGAACTTCTGCTCCAGATCGCGGTACCGCGCCCGGCCCTCCGGGTCATGGACCTCGCCGCGATGGGCGGCGTCCAGCCAGAACTCGCTGTCCACGAAGAGCGCGACCGACAGCGGGCCGGGCTTCCCCGGCGCTGCCAGGTCCCCGAAGCACTCCATCGGTCGGAAGCCGCCCTTCTGGTGCTCCACCCCGGCGAAACCGACCTCGCGGGGGTCGAATCCGGCGGCCTTGACCGCTGCTGCGCTGTTCCGCAGGCCCGGGTCCACGCGCGGCCAGTCGTAGTTGATGAAGATGGAGTCGACGGCGCGGTCCCCCGGCGTGCCGAGCGAGGGCAGGTTCCGGGCGTTGAGTTCGTTCTGGTAGTCCAGGACGCCGCTGTCCGGCAGCACCGCATCGTAGTACTGCAGATAGAAGTCCGGGTCGATCGACTTGATGTACCGGAAGAGCTCGAACAGCTTGCCCACCTGGGCCTTGGTGATCGAGGCCTCCTGGTTGATGAAGAGCCCGTCGAAGCCGAAGTACTGCTTCAGCTCCACGATCTTGTCCCCCACCGGGAAACCGCCGTCGGCGCGCTGCACGAGGAACTCGTCGAACGCCGTGGTGCTGCGGGGCCAGAACCAGCCGCCGATGGCGCGGGCGCCATTCTTGTGCGCAGCCTCGGTCCATCCGGGGTTCGGGATGTCGATGACGCCGTAATCGCGGCCCGGGGCGGACGGGTTCTTCACCACGTCATCCGGCACGGAGGCGAGCACCTGCCCGTGCCAGGTCCCCCAGATGTCGATGTACGGCCAGTACCGCTGCGTGTACACATACGGTTCCTGGCCGATCGCCTGGTTCCGCCCTTCGTAGACCGAGCCGGCGTCGTCGATCGTCAGGGTGGACAGCTGGACGGCCGGGTCGAGGTCGGGGTGGGCCTGCGTCGGCGCGAACGGCGCGATGCGTTCAGCCCGCGGCAGGAGACACCGCAGATGCCGCCCCCAGGGGGTGGTCGCGGGGTCGAAGTCGAGCAGGTCCCGGGGATTCCACCCGAAGGTGGACGGCCCGGCCGGGATGCCCCCGCTGCCCGGCACGGGGGCGCCCGCCGGTGCCATGGCGGGATGGACCCCCGCCGAGGCACCACCTGCTGCCGAGGCCGCGGGAGCCGTTGCGAGGCCGAGCACTCCGGCCAGGCCCGCTCCGCCCACGGTGAGGAAGGTTCGCCTGCTGGTCATGCTGGAACTGGACATTCAGATACCGCCCTTCAGGTCGCTGGCGGCGCAGCGCTGCGCCGCTGCCAGGAACTATAACGGTTTAGTGATGAGCCGCCAAGGGTTCCGGACAGGACTGCACAGGAGTTTTGAAGGGCTTGCGGCAGGCGGCTTGTCAGGCCTCGCGGCGGGAGAACTCGCTCGCCTCGCGGACCAGCTCCGCATCCGGACGCACGCCGGTGTACAGCACGAACTGCTCCTCCGCCTGGATCGACGCCACCTCAGCGCCCGTGATCACGGGCTTGCCGGCGGCGCGGGCAGCCTTCAGCAAAGGCGTGTCGGACGGCATGGCGACGACGTCGAACACCAGCTCGGCCGCTTCGATCGCCGACTGCGGGAAGGACAGCGCGTCCTCCTCGGCGCCGCTCATGCCGAGCGGGGTGACGTTGACCAGCACCTGGGCCTGCGTCCCGTCCGCGAGGCGGCCGCCGTCGTCGTCGGCCTGCCAGGCGAAGCCGTACAGCCCGGCGAGGGCGCGGCCCTTCTCCTCGTTGCGCGCGACGACGGTGACCTTGCGGAAGCCGGCGTCCCGGAAGGCGGCGACCACGGCTTTCGCCATGCCGCCGGAGCCGCGGAGCATGACGGACAGCCCGCTGTCGACGCGGTTCTCAGCGAGGAGCCGCTCCACGGCCTGGTAGTCGGTGTTGTAGGCGGTCAGGACGCCGCCGTCATTGACGATCGTGTTGACCGAGTCGATCGCGGCGGCCGACGGCGCAAGGTGATCGACCAGCGGGATCACGGCCTCCTTGTACGGCATGGACACGGCGGCGCCACGGATCGGCAGGCCACGGATACCCTGCACCGCGGCAGCCAGATCGGCCGGGGCGAACGCCTTGTAGACGAAGTTCAGCCCGAGCTTCTCGTAGAGGTAGTTGTGGAAACGGGTCCCGATGTTGCTGGGCCGTGCCGCCAGGGAGATGCAGAGGGTCATGTCCTTGTTCAAGATCGCCATGCGCTCATTAAACTGCACGGCCTGGCGTCCATGGACGCCAGGCCGTGGCGGAGTCAGCCCTGCCGGGCCTTGAACCGCGGATTCTTCTTGTTGATCACGAACGTCCTGCCGCGCCGCCGGACCACCTGGGCTCCGGGGATCTTCTTCAGGGCGCGCAGCGAATTGCGGACTTTCATGGCTGTTCCTTTCGGGAGGGTGGTGATGGAAGCCTGGGGGCCCGCCGCGGTCAGAGGCCGGGCCAGGCCGTCGGATCGCGGTCCGGCAGACCGAAGGGGTCCGGGAAGCGTGCGGGGTTGAGGGCGAGCTCGGCGTCACTGAGCTGGCAGGAATCGAGCAGCCGCGCGACCGTGGCCGGGTCGATGTCCTCGGCGCGCCCCGTCACGGCGACGACGGCGGCCTCCGCCGTGCGCGGACCCCCTCCCCAGCGCGTGGGGAACGGTTCTGGGCGGGCGCCGGGCGCGGGCCGCTCGGCCAGTTCCATCCACACCCGCGGGCCGACGCCCTGAAGCGCCACGCTCCGATAGCCGGACGACGCCAGACGGAGCGTGCCCCGCAGCCAGTGCGCCCCCTGGGCCAGTTCCGGGAGATTCAGATGAAGCCGGAGCGGATGCAGGGGCCGGGCGAGACGGTGCACCACAGTGCGGAACGCGCCCGGGCCATCGGCCGGGCCCTGCTCCCGCGGAGCGAGCACCACCCCCGGGCGTGAGCGGGTCAGCGCCTCCGCCCGGTCGTGGCATCCGGGCCGGAACTCGTCTCCGGCGGCGAGCACCGCGGCATGGGGCGCCAGGTGCCCCAGCAGGCGCACGCCCTCGGTCCACGACGGTCCGGTGAGGGCCGGCGCAGAGGGCGCGTCGGCGTCGCGGTCGGCGCCAGGGTTCGAGGCGGCGTCCATAGCGAGGTCGGCGGCGAGGGAGCCCGACAGCCCAGGAACGGTCAGCACGGTGTCGCCGAGCGCGAACTCGCCCACCAGGAACTCGCCGCTCACGCGGTCATCTGCCTGCATCGGGGTGAACCCCGCGTCATGCAGGGTCCGCGGATCCCAGATCTGGTCATCGAGTTCGGACGGATCTACGGCCACGAGGAGGTTGTCGATCACCAGATCCTCGGGTCCGTTGATCCGCAGTTCCTCCAGCACCTGTCCCGCGGCCACACCGGGCGGAAGGCCGAGCACCAGATGGGGACAGCCGGCCCGGGCGAACTCCCGCACGGTCGGCACGACGTCGAGGCGGACGGTGCAGGCCAGGCAGCCGTGTTCCAGGAGCTTCTCCTGGCGGTCGATGATCCGGTCGCGGAAGTGCACCCGGCGCAGGACGCGGGAGTCGGGAAGCAGGTCGTGGAGCACGAGCACCGAATCGCGGTGACCTCGGCCCACCAGCTTCACGGCCTCCGCGCGGCAGTGGCTGTCCAGGGAGCTGACCATGGTGAGATGCATGGAGAGAGCTTATCTGAGAATGATTCTCATTAGCAATTCCGGCGCCCGGCCGAGTCCCCTGACGACGCGCGGCGTCATGTGTCAGCGAGTGACGCATCTCCCGCCGTCACGCAGTATTCACCAGCTCGGCCAAGGCCCCTCGCATATTAGACTTACGCAAGCATCGGCAAGGTCTCCTGACCGCCACTCAGAGGAAGCCGAGCGAGAAGGAGGGGACCAGGTGCAGATCGACTTCGCAGACTCGGAGCAGTCCACACTCGGCATTGAATGGGAGCTCGCTCTCGTCGACGGCCACACCGGAGAGCTCGCGTCCGTGGCCCAGGAAGTCCTGGACCAGGTCACCGCGAACCACCCCGGGCTCCAGGATGGCGAAGAACACCCGCACATCAAGCAGGAACTCCTCCTGAACACCGTGGAACTCGTCACCGGCGTGCACCACACCGTGTCCGAGGCCAAGGCCGATCTGCAGCGCTCCCTCGACGCGGTCCGCGAAGTCACCGACCCCATGGACGTCGAGGTCTTCTGCGCCGGCAGCCACCCCTTCAGCCCCCCGCAGCTCCAGCCCGTCACCGACAAGGAGCGCTACGCCAAGCTGATCGACCGCACCCAGTGGTGGGGCCGCCAGATGGTGATCTACGGCGTCCACGTGCACGTCGGCCTCGATCACCGCAACAAGGCGCTTCCCGTCATGGACGCGCTGCTGAACTACATGCCGCACTTCCAGGCGCTCTCCGCCTCCAGCCCGTACTGGGGCGCGGAAGACACCGGTTACGCCTCCCAGCGGGCGCTCATGTTCCAGCAGCTTCCCACCGCGGGCCTGCCGTTCACCTTCCAGTCCTGGGGCCAGTACGAGGACTACGTCTACGACATGTTCACCACCGGGGTGATCGACACCGGCAGCGAAATCCGCTGGGACATCCGCCCCGTGCCCGCTCTCGGCACCATCGAGATGCGCGTCTGCGACGGGCTCGCCACCCTCGAAGAGGTCGGCGCCATCGCCGCGCTGACCCAGTGCCTGGTCGAGGAGGCGTCTCAGCAGCTCGACGCCGGCTGGGCCATCCCCACCATGCCCCGCTGGTTCCTCAAGGAGAACAAGTGGCGTGCGGCCCGCTACGGCCTGGACGCCATCATCATCCTGAACCGCGCCGGCGACGAGCTCCTGGTCACCGACCACCTGCGCAACAACGTGCTGAACCGCCTCGAGCCCATCGCGGCCAAGCTCGGCTGCTCCGAGGAACTCGCCCACGTGGACAGGATCATCGAGCGGGGCGCCGGCTACCAGCGGCAGCGCACGGTGGCGGCAGCGAACGACGGCGACCTGCACGCCGTCGTGCTCGACCTCATCCAGCAGATGCGCAAGGGCCCCGACGCCTGATCGCACCTCCCCCACCCCGCGAGGGAACACTTCGTGCCCCTTCCGTGGGGTTTTCCGGGCGTGAGCTGTTCCTTCGCGACTCCGTCGCGACGGGGAAGCCATTGCCGCTCCCCCGTCCCGGTGCGACGATGAGGGCGTGGCATACGACGAGGAACTCGCGGCCCGGATCCGTCATCTGCTGACGGGCACCGTGGACTTCACCGAGAAGAAGATGTTCGGCGGGCTCGCCTTCCTGGTGGGCGGCAACATGGCCGTGAGCGCGAGCGGACAGGGCGGCCTCATGCTCCGCGCCGACCCCACCGCGAGCGATGAACTCTGCTCCCACCCTGGCGTCGAGCGCGCGATCATGCGAGGCAGAGCCATGGACGGCTGGCTGCGCGTGGCCGATGACGTGACCCGCGACGACGACGGGCTGGCCCGCTGGGTGCGCGTCGGCGTCGACTACGCGCGTTCGCTGCCGCCGAAATAAAAAGCTCTCGTCAGAGATCGCCCCAGGACGCGGCCAGCTCCCGGAGCCGGCGGGCCACCCGCGATGCCGCCGGAGTCGGAGGCACCCCGCCTTGGCGTGCCAGATGAAGCGTGTTGAGCGGAGCCACCACCGGCTCGTGAAGCACCTCGGCCTGCCCCACGCTGACGGCGGGACCGGCGAGATAGCGCGGGAGGACGGACGCCCCCACACCCGCGACGACGGCGGCCAGCACCGCCCGCAGGTCCGGAACCAGGAGCGCCACGGGGTTACCCGGCCGCTGCCCGAACTCGCTGCGCCAGTACCGACGGATGATGGGGAGTTCCTCGGAGTACGCGACGAGAGGCAGTGACGCCAGCGCCTTCAGGGGCGAGGAGCTCAAGAGCTCCGGATCCACTCGCCGTGCGATCCCCGGGGCAGCGATCAGGACGAACTCCTCATCGATGAGCGGCACGGCCTCCACCCCGGGCATCCGCGGCCGGACCGAGGACACCACCAGGTCCAGCCGGCCCTCGACGAGCTCTGGAAGCAGCGCCTCCGGATGTCCGGTGGTGAATCGCAGCTGCAGCCCCGGGCCGGCCAACGATGACAGCCCGGGGACCAGCCGGGCCGCGGTGATCTCGGCAGCGGCTCCGATCCTCACCGTGCCCGTCCACCCCTCCTCATCGCTCTCCCGGAGTGCCGCCTTCACTTCATCCAGGTGGCTTCCGAGCCGGTGGGCCAGCAGGTCGGCACGGGCGGTGGGCGTCACTCCCTGGCCGGTCCGCTGAAAGAGGCTCTCGCCCAGGTGCTCTTCGAGGCGCCGGAGGTGTCCGCTGACCGCGGGCTGGCTGAGTCCCCGTGCGGTCGCCGCCGCCGTCAGGGACCCTCTCCGGTAGATCTCCAGGAAACTCTGCACCACATCGAGATTCATTCCGCCACCCTTCTGTCATCAGAAATCTTATGGCTTACCGACAGGACACGGAAGAATCACGATGGTCCAGGGCTTCACTCCATAGCGGCCGATCGTCGGCCGGCTCATCGAACGGAGCCCTTCATGTCAAGCATCCTCATGGTCCTCAGTGCGGCCACCGAACTCCGCCTCTCGGACGGCACCCTGCATCCCACCGGCTTCTGGGCGGAGGAGGTCGCGGAGCCTCACCGGCTCTTCAGCGAGGCCGGCCTGACGGTCATCTTCGCGACTCCGGGAGGCGTCGTCCCCACCGTCGATCCCGCCAGCCTGTCGGAGCAGGGCGGTGTGGAGCCCGAGGCCGCCGCACGGTTCCGCGCCTATCTCGACGGAATCGCCCCTGCTCTCGAGAACCCCGTGGCGCTGGAAGACACGAGCCTGGAACACATCGACGCGCTCTTCCTGCCGGGCGGCCATGCGCCCATGGCGGATCTCGTGGACCATCCCGGGTTGGGGGCGCTCCTCGCCGACGCGGACCGGGACGGCCTGCCCATCACGGCCCTGTGCCACGGGTTGGCGGGTCTGCTGTCCGCACGGAATGACGACGGTTTCCTCTTCGCCGGACGTCGCCTCACCTCGTTCAGCGATGTGGAGGAGCAGCAGGGCGGCCTCGGTGAGCTCTCCCCGTTCCTGCTCGAATCCCGTCTACGGGAGAGCGGAGCCGTGGTGGCCACGGATGCCCCGTGGTCCTCGCACCTCGTGATCGACGGGAACCTGCTCACCGGACAGAACCCTCAGTCCAGTGCCGTCACCGCCAACGCGCTGATCGATCTGCTGTCCGCCTGACCGCCCCGCTCCCCTGCACGAACCGCCAGTAGGTGCCCGTATCCGCGAGGAATACGGGCACCTCGTGGCGGTTCGGGGGCGAAACTACGGCAGCAGGACCGTCGACACCGGCAGCGACGAGTCCGGGGCGAAGCCGAGGCTGGACGGCTCCGCGCCGTCCATCACGAGCCGCGACGCCAGCGCCGCGACCATCGCGCCGTTGTCCGTGCACAGGCTGATCGGCGGCACGTGCAGGCTGATCCCGTGCGACGCGCAGCGCTTGGCGGTTAGTTCCCGCAGCCGCGCGTTCGCGGCCACCCCGCCGCCGAGCAGCAGTTCCGTGATGCCGTGCTCCTTGCAGGCGAGCATCGCCTTCGCGGTCACCACGTCCACCACGGCCTCCTGGAAGCTCGCGGCGATGTCCGCCACGGGAGGCTCCTCGCCGCGCGCTTCGAACTGCTCCACGCAGCGCGCGACGGCGGTCTTCAGGCCGCTGAACGACCAGTCGTAGCGGTGCGGGCCGGGTTCCTCCGCGGTCCCCATGTACTTCGGCTGGGTCAGGCCGCGCGGGAACCGGATGGCCTTCGGATCACCCTCGCGGGCCAGCCGGTCGATCACCGGCCCGCCGGGGTACCCCAGCCCCAGCAGACGCGCCACCTTGTCGTAAGCCTCGCCCGCGGCGTCGTCGATCGTGCTGCCGAGCAGTTCGACGTCGTGGATGCTCCGCACGCGCAGCACTTCCGTGTGCCCGCCGGACACCAGGAGGGCGCCGAGGTTCTCCGGCAGCGCGGCGGAGCCTTCGGGGCCGGGTGCGAAGACCTGCTGGTCGAGGAGCCCGACCGCGACGTGCGCCACGAGGTGGTTGATCGCGAAGAGCGGCTTGCCGGTGGCCACCGAGAGCGCCTTCGCGGCGCTCACGCCCACCATGAGCGCGCCCGCGAGACCCGGGCCCGCCGTCACGGCGATGCCGTCGAGCTCGTCGAGGGTGACATCGGCCTCCATCAGTGCCGCGTCGAGGGCGGGGACGATCGCCTCGAGGTGGGCGCGGGACGCGATCTCGGGGATCACCCCGCCGAAGCGCACATGCTCGTCCATGGAGGAGGACACCGTGTTGCTCAGCAGCGTGCTGCCGCGCACGATCCCGACCCCGGTCTCATCGCACGAGGATTCGATGCCGAGGATCAGCGGTTCGGTTCGGTTCATGGCTTGCCTCCGTCGTCCTGCACGGCGTCCGGTCCCTGTCCGGGGTCCAGCACCCGCCGCATGATGAGCGCGTTGACCCCGCCCTTGTAGTAGTTCTTACGCACGGCGATCTGCTCGAAGCCGAATCGCTTGTAGAGCTCCTGCGCGCGGGGGTTGTCCTCCCGGACCTCCAGCAGCATGTCGTCGGCCTTGCCGTGCGCCGCCCGCTGGAGCAGCGTCCGCAGCAGCGCGGAGCCGATCCCCCGGCCTTCGAATTCGGGGATCACGGCGATGGTCTGCACATCGGCGATCGGCGGGATGCACATGAGCCCCGCGTACCCCACCACCGTGCCGCCGATGGTCGCCACGAAGTACTCGCGGGTGTCCCGCTGCATCAGCTCGGCCTCGAACATGTCCAGGGGCCAGGCGTCCTCCGGGAACAGCCGCTCCTCCAGGCCGTGCACCACGGGGAGGTCCTCCGGGGTCATCGCCCGCAGGCTGAACCCGGGATCCCGCTCATCCACCACATACCTCCGGGGCGATTCGTCGTTCCCGCTCACAGAGCCCGCTTCCTCGGGCCGGGCACTTGGGCGTCGGATTCCCGCAGGTACAGCGGTTCGGTGTCCAGGAGCTGCTCGCCGCGGGCCAGCCGCTGCAGGGCCAGCTTTCCGAGCGCGACGGCGCCGGGCTGGGTGTGCGCGAAGCCCTCCACCGGGGGCAGGGCTTCGGGGTACAGGCCCGCGCCCGCGCCGTACACGGCGGTGCCACGCGCCGCGGCGTCGCTCAGCAGCTCGCCGAGCGGGACCTCGGCCGGGAGTTGCACGTGCGGGCCGTCGAGCAGGACCGGGGCGCCGGCGTCGTGCGTGTAGAGAGCCCAGTAGACCTCCTTGCGGCGCGCGTCGGTGGCGACCAGGAAACGCTCCGGCGCCCCGGCGTCGACCGCCTCCGCGGCGATGGCGTCCAGGCTCATGACGCCGTGCACGGGGAGGCCCCAGGCGAAGCCGAGCGTGCGCGCGACCGTGAGCCCGGCGCGCAGCCCGGTGAACGGGCCCGGCCCGACGCCCACGATGATCGCGTCCAGGTCCTTGCCGGTCAGGCCGGTCTCCTCGAGGAGCTCTGCGACGGCCGGGGCGGTGACCTCGGCGTGGCTGCGGGTGTCCTCGGTGGCGAAGCGTGCCAGGACCTCGACGCCGTCGGGCGCGGTCCGGAGGATGGCGGCGCCGGCGATGGCCGAGGTGTCGATGGACAGGACTGTCGTCACTGTTTCCCTTCCTGCGGGGTGGCTGATGCGTCCGCGGTCCGGGCCCAGGCCGGGCGCTCGGCCCAGCGGTCCCCGTACGCGGTCACGGTGAGGGTGCGCGGTTCGTCCTCATCCTCGAAATCCAGGATGATCTGCTCCCCGGCCTCCTGGCCGGTGGCGCGCTCGAGGTCGATCTCCAGGCGGCTGGCGGACAGCTGCTCGGCGCGGTCACGGCCCCACTCCACCACGGTGACCGAGGTGTCCAGGGTCTCCTCGAGGTCGATGTCCTCGAGTTCCTCCGCGCTGCCCAGCCGGTACGCATCCACGTGCACCAGGTCCGGGCCGCCCGGGCGCGGCCCGTCGGGCAGATTGGGGTGCCGGCGGGCCAGGACGAAGGTGGGCGAGATGATGCCTTCACGGACGCCGAGGCCGCGGCCCAGTCCCTGGGTGAAGGTCGTCTTCCCGGCGCCGAGGCCGCCGCTGAGGATGAGCAGGTCACCGGCGTCCAGGGTGGTGCCGATGGTCTCGGCGAGCGCCTGCGTCTCCTCCACATCGGCCACATGGAACGTCGCGGTCCAGAGGGCTTCGCTCATGCGTCCGTCTCCTGCCGGGTGTCGGTCTCCTGCCGGGCTTCCGGGCCGTCCTCGGCGGGCGCCGCATCCGGGCGGGCCTCGCTGTCCACATAGACGCGCGGGACCCTGCCGCTGATCCGGGTCACGATCTCATAGTTGATGGTGCCCGCCGCGGCGGCCCAGTCATCGGCGAGCGGCCCGCCGTCGCGGCCCGAGCCGAAGAGCACCGCGGGGGTGCCCACCAGGGCGAGCCGTTCCGCGCCGTCCAGTGCGGCGTCCAGGTCCACCACCATCTGATCCATCGCGATCCGGCCGACCACGGGGTAGGTGCGCCCGGCGAGCCGGACCGGCCCGCCCGTGGCGATGCGCGGCACGCCGTCCGCGTAGCCGAGCGGGATCAGGGCGAGGGTGCTGGGCGCCTTGGTCTTGTAGTGCAGCCCGTAGGAGACGCCCTGCCCCTCTGGGACGGCCTTGCAGTTCGCCACCCGGGTCTGAAGGGTCATGGCGGGGATGAGGCCGAGGTCGTCGCTGCGCTGATCGGCGAACGGCGAGAGTCCGTACACACCGATGCCCACGCGGACCAGGTCGAAATGCGCGTCCGGCCGGGTGAATGTGGCGGGGGTGTTGGCGAGGTGCCGGACCTCCGGGTCGATCCCGGCGTCCTCCGCGAGCGCGATCGCCTCACGGAACACGTCCAGCTGGTGATCCGTCTCCGGGCGGTGCGGCTCATCGGCCACGGCCAGGTGGGAGAAGATGCCGACCACGCGCAGCAGACCCTGATCCTGGTAGTCGATGGCCTCGCCGATGAGCTGGTCCCAGGACTCGACCGTGGACCCGTTGCGGCCCAGGCCGGTGTCGACCTTGAGGTGGACACGTGCGGGGTGCTCCACGGAGCGCGCCGCGGCCACGATGTGCTCCAGTTCCCAGCCCGAGCAGCCCAGGTCGATGCCGGCTTCGATAGCGGCGGTGAAGTCGGTGTCCGGAGTGTGCAGCCACGCGAGCAGCGGCGCGTCGATCCCGGCGTTCCGGAGAGCCAGCGCCTCGCTCACGTGGGCCGTGCCGAGCCAGCTCGCGCCGCCGTCGAGCGCCGCCTGGGCAGTACGCAGAGCACCGTGACCGTACCCGTCGGCCTTGACCACGGCCATGACCTTCGCCGGCGCCGCGATCTCCGCCATCCGGCGGACGTTGTGGCGGATGGCGGCCAGATCGATGATCGCGGCCCGCTCCGGGAGGGCGGCGCCGTCCTGCGCTGTCACCGGGTGGCTGTGCGGCACGGTCGGGGAGGTCGGGATCTCGGAAGTCACCCGTTAAGTCTAGGTGCGTGGCCCATCTCTTTCCCGGCGCCACCGCGTAGCCCTCGTCACGGGGCCGGTGTCACCCCTCCGGCGTCGCGGGCGTGACACCGCGGAGCGGTAAAGTCTCTGAGGGACGTCAGCATCCTCCGTCCCTGCCGAATCAGCCCCGCGAACCAGGGAGGGATCATGCCGCCGGTCAGCCGCGTCGCGCTCCTCTCGCTCCACACCTCACCGCTGGAACAGCCCGGCTCCGGGGACGCGGGAGGCATGAACGTCTACGTGCGGTCCCTGGCGTCCGCCCTGGCGCGCTCTGGCGTGGAGGTGGAGATCTTCACGCGCGCGGTGGCTCCCGGCCAGCCCGACGTCGAGCATCCCGAGGCCGGCATCTGCGTGCACAACATCCAGGCCGGCCCGAAGCGGCGGATCCCCAAGGAGCAGCTGCCCGCCCTGGTCCACCGGATGGCCGACGAGGTGGACGCCATCCGTTCCCGCCAGGCGCAGGGCCATTACCAGCTCATCCACTCCCACTACTGGCTCTCCGGGGTCGCCGGGCTGCATCTGGCCCGGGCCTGGGACGTGCCGCTGGTCCACACCATGCACACCATGGCGCGGGTCAAGAACCAGCATCTGCACTCCGGGGAGCACGCCGAACCGGCGAACCGGGAAGAGGGCGAGCAGTGCGTGGTCGACGGCGCCGCGCGGCTCATCGCCAACACCCGGGCCGAGGCACTCGAACTCCAGTCCCACTACGACGCCTCCCCCGCCGCGATCGACGTGGTGGCGCCGGGCGTGGACCTGGACGTCTTCTCCCCCTCCGGTCCCGTGGCGCCCGCTCCCCCGGGGTTCCATGTGGTCTTCGCCGGCCGGATGCAGCGGCTCAAGGGCCCGCATGTCCTGGTCCAGGCGGCCGCCGTGCTCCGGGCCCGGCGCCCGGACATCCCGTTGGGCCTGACCCTGCTGGGTGAGCAGAGCGGCAGCCGTCAGTACGACATCGACGCCGTCATCGCCGCGAGCGGCATGAGCGACGTGGTGACCCGCCGGAACGCGGTGCCCCGCGAAGAGCTCGCGGCCTGGTTCCGCGCGGCGGACGTGGTGGCGATGCCCTCCTACAGCGAGTCGTTCGGGCTCGTCGCGCTCGAGGCGCAGGCCTGTGGCACACCCGTGCTGGCAACCCGCGTGGGCGGGCTCGCCGACGCCGTGGATGACGGCGTCAGCGGCCTGCTCGTGGACGGTCACCGGATCACCGCCTGGGCCGCCGCCCTGGAACGCCTCCACGACGACGCCGCCCTCCGCACCGCCCTCAGCCTCGGGGCCGTGCGCCACGCCTCCGCTTTCGGCTGGGACAGCGCGGCCCGCGCCACCTTGGCGTCCTACCGCAAGGCACTGGACGCCGGCTGACGGACCGGGCCGCCGGCGTCGTCGTCATCCACCCGAGTCACCCGACGCGAAGCCCCCGGACCACGAGCTCCCGGTCTCCCCTCCGACCCACCCTTGTGTGGAATACCCACGGAAATGTCCGTGGGCATTCCACAAAGCCGGCGGCAAAGCCGGGTTAACCCGACCGCCAGGCCGCCCGTCCACCTGGTGCCCGCCTGCCGGCCACCCGTCCCCTCCGACCCACCCTTGTGTGAAATACCCACGGAAATTTCGGTGGGTGTTCCACAATGCTGGGGGTCGATCCGGGTGGCCCGCCTACCTGACCCGGAGCTCCCGGACCGTGAGCCCGCGGAAGGTGGCGTCGCCGTCGTTCGCATAGAGCCGGATGCCGTCGTCGCCCTCCAGGGGGAAGACCCGGTGCGAATGGACGACCGTGCCGTCCCCGACGAAGAGCTCGACGCTCGTCCGGTCCACCAGGACGCGGATCGCCAGCCGTCCCGTCGAAGGATCGATGGGGGTCTGGGACTCACCGCCCGTCGGATTGATCGTGGGTCGGCGGTTGACGTAGCTGAACGGGCCACGGAGGTAGGCGCCCACGGCCACGTGCCGTCCGCCGCCCGGAGCACGGCACAGCTCGAGCCCGATATTGGACGGCGGCGCCGATGGATCCCACACCAGTTCGCAGTTGAGGTCGTAGGCGCCGGAGCGGATTGCGAGGTCCTGGGTGCCCCGGACCCGGACGTCGCCGAGCCGGTGCGTGCGCGTCACGTACGAGGCGAGCGCGGCGGGCGGCCTCGACGCGAGCTGGTAACCGCTCCCGGTGCGGACCAGGCGGAGTTCCCGGACGATCATGTCGTCCCCGTTGTACCCGTCCGTCGCGAGCGTGGGAGTGTTGTGCGGGTAGTCCCAGAAGTTGGCCCAGCCGATGGCACGCCGGAGAGCGGGATTCTCCGCGCCGGAGGCCAGGTGATCCGGATAGGTGACGGCCCCGTAGAAGTCGAAACCCCAGTCCAGCCAGTGAGGTTCGTCGTGGTCCGTGGCGAAGGACGCTCCATCGAACGTCCCGGTCCAGTACGCGTAGGTGGCGGGCAGCCCGCGACCCTTGCCGTTCGCGCTGGTGCCGAGAACCCAGTGAGCGCTCCCGTCGTCCGCGGTCATCCGGAAGAGGTCCGGGCATTCCAGCAGCCCGATGTCGGTCCGGACGAACTCCCCCACCCTCGCCCAGGACCGCAGATCGGACGAGGCGTAGAAGCCCAGCCGGTGACCTTCGGCGTTGACGAGGATCCAGCGCCGCCGCTCGGCATCCCAGACCACTTTCGGGTCCCGGAAGTCGGGGACCCCGGGGTTCGGCAGCACCGGCTCCGTCCCACCCGGCTGGAAGGTGCGCCCGCCGTCGGTTGGAGTACCAGAGGTACTGGGCCTGCTTGCCCTCCGGGGCCTGGGTGACGACGGCGATCACCGCGCCCCTGCCGTAGCCCGCGGTGTTCTCCTCATCCACCACGAGACTCCCCGACCAGCAGTCCCCGTTGGCGTTGGTGAACTTCGGGATGGCGACGCCCCGGTCCCGGAAGGACACGTGGTCCAGCGTGGTGGCGAGCCGCCAGGAGGTGCCGCCACCGCCTGCGAGATAGTCCCCGTTGTAGAGGTAGTAGTACAGATACTCGCCGTTGACGTAGACCGGCCGCTGGGGGTCGTTCTTCCAGTTGTCCGGGACGCTGAGATGGAATTCGGGCCGCTGACGCATTCGTCCTCCGTTCGTTGCCGGCGCCGCCTCCGCGTGCGAGCCGGTGAGAGGAACCGCCAGCGCCGCGACTGCGGCTGCCCCGGCTCCCGTGACGAGGGATCGCCTGGTCATCCCTGGTCCCTCGCCCGTGCCGGCGGCCGGGCTGCGGTCCTTGCTGATGGATCTCCTCATGTCTCCTGTTCCTTTCTCGGAATGATGCTGGTCTCGGGATGATGCTGGGATGGTGCTGCGCTCGGGGCGATGCTGCTCCCGGGTGTCTCTCGTGGTCACGCTGCTCAGAGCGGCGTGACGACCACGTCCTGGTAGGCGGCCCTGCCCCCGAAGGAGTTCAGGCCCACCCGCCCGGACGTCAGGCGGGAGTCCGTCACGTCGATCAGCGGCGAACCGTCGAAGGAGACGGTGATCCGGTTGCCCACGATCGAGGCGTCCACCCGGCCGGAAGTCCGGCCGCGAGAATCTTGCGCATGGGATCACCTTTGATCGGGACGTTCTCGGTGGACGTTCTCGGAGGTCTGGGGCTCCGCCGGGCCGGGTCTTTCCTGAGGAGCCGGCCCGGCGGAGCACCCGGGTGGGGGTCACGGACGGAGCGTGCGGCCGTCCGGGGTGCTGTCCGCCATGGTCCAGGCGTCGAAGGACAGGAGACGGACGGTCCCGCTCATCGCGCCGAGGGTGACTTGGCCCCCGCCGAGCGTCGGGTGAACCCGAGCCGTCAGGGGCTTGCCGTTGGCGAACACCTCGATGGCGGATCGGTCGACCAGGACGCGCAGCCGAACCCGGCCGGACGGGAGCGGGACCGGGCCGGCGAGGCCGGAGCGGTCCAGCCCGGAGGTGGTGCCCATACTGCTCAGGCTCCGGTCCAGGGACAGGGCGCCATTGCCGTCGACGTCCCTGGACACCGAGACGGCCGTCTCTTCCACCGCCCGGCCCGCGGCACGGACCGCCAGCACTCCGAGTCGCAGCTCGGAGCCGGGGGCCAGTTCGGCGTCGAGTTCCAGGTCCAGCTGGACCCCCTCCACGGGCAGCACGACGGTGGCGAGATCCCCGGGACGCTCCGGCCCCACCAGGACCCGGGGCTCCACGGTCCGGTGATCCCGGCGCAGCGCCTCCAGCTCCGGGACCGGCGCGAAGTCGAGGGACCCGTCGGCAGCCGGAAGGACCAGGCGGGGAACGCTCAGGACACCCGCCCAACCCGCCTCCGCCGCGGCCGGCTCGCTCTGTGCTTCCTGGAGCCAGCCGAACATGATCCGGCGGCCGGCGTCGTCCCGGAAGGACTGCGGGGCGTAGAAGTGGCGCCCGCCGTAGTCGAGGCGGTGGAGCGCCTCCGGGAGAAACGAGTCGTCCTCATACCGTCCGGTCCAGTACAGCGGATGGTGCGTGACGCCCTCGTCCCAGGCTGAGAACACCAGGACGTCCCGGGCCTCCGGATCACCGGCGGCCCCGCTCCCCGCGCTGAACAGGTCCACGCACTCCCACATCGTGCCGGTCCAGTCGTCGTCCCCGGACGTGCCGTCCGCCGCGGACCCCACCAGCAGCGGGCCGAGGAGCTCCCAGCGCCGCAGATCCGCGGACTCGTACAGGAACGCCGTCCCTCCCTGGCCACGGATCCCGGAACCGACGAGCTGCCGCCAGCGTCCGTTCTCCTTCCAGACGCAATGGTCCCGGAACGCGGTCACGTCCACCCCTGCGGGCGGGGCGGCGATCACGGGATTGCGCGGATCCTTCGTCCAGTTGAGGAGGTCCGGGCTCCCGACCGCCACACAAGGAAGCTCGCGCTCGCCGTGCCGGCCGGAGTAGACCAGGGTGGGCGTGCCGCCGTCGTCGACCAGCACCCCCGACCAGCAGCCGTCCCGGTCCGGTTCGTCAGGTCCGTCCCCGGGGACCAGGGCCACGGGGCGGTCGGTCCAGTGGACCAGGTCGGTCGAGGTGGCGTGGCCCCACTGGATCCGGTGGTGGAAGGCCCCCTCCGGGTTGTACTGGTAGAAGAGGTGGTACTCCCCGTTCCACTGGCTGACGCCGTTGGGATCGTTGAGCCAGCCGGCCGGCGAAGCGAAGTGGAAGCGCGGCCGGAGCGGATCGGATTCCGCGCGGGCCACCAGCTCGTCCTCCGGGACGAGGGCGAGCGGGTGCAGGGTTTCGGTCATCAGTGCCCCTTGGTTTCTGCGAGTGCGTGGCCGGCCGAGGATGCGGCCGGGCGGTAGAGATGGCAGCGGACCCAGTGCCGCTGTGCGGGGTCGCCCACGTGGTGGCGCACGGGACGCTCGGCGGAACAGGCCTGCTCGGGGTCGCCGTCGAACGGGCACGACGCCGCGTGCATCACGGCCGCCCGCAGCTCCGCCCTCAGCGCGGGATCGTAGGAGCCCGCACGCGCCGGGTCGGGCACGGCCGAGACGAGCAGCCGGGTGTAGGGATGCCGGGGGTCCGCCAGAAGATCCAGCGACTCCCCCTCCTCCACCAGCTCCCCCGCGAACATCACGGCGATCCGGTCCGCCAGGTAGCGGGCGGAGGCGAGGTCATGGGTGATGTAGAGCATGGAGATGCCGCGCTCGTCACGCAGCGATCGCATGAGGTTCAGGATCCCGATCCGCACCGAGACGTCCAGCATCGAGGTGGGCTCGTCGGCGAGGATCACCTCCGGCTCCACGGCGAGCGCCCGGGCGATCGCCACGCGCTGCCGCTGCCCTCCGGACAGCTCGTGCGGATACGACTGCAGCATTGCCGCCTCGAGCCCCACCACGGCCATGAGCTCTTCGAGACGCTCGCGGGTCTCCTTCTCCGAGCCAGCCCGGCCGTGCAGCGCCAGGGAGCGCCGGAGGAAGTGTTCGATCCGGTGGACGGGGTTGAGGGAGCCGAAGGGGTCCTGGAACACCATCTGGACCTGGGAGCGGTATGCCCGCGCGGCCTGGAAGCGGTTTCTGGCCAGCACGTCCGTGCCCTCGAGGAGGATCCGGCCTGAGCTGGGCGTCTCCAGCCGGGCGACGCAGCGGGCCAGGGTGCTCTTGCCAGAGCCCGACTCCCCCACCAGGGCGACGATCTCGCCCCGCCCCAGAGTCAGGTCCACCTCGTGGAGGGCCCGCGTGGATTTCCGGGAGAACAGCCCGCCCAGGGGGAACGTCTTGCTGAGTCCCTGCAGTTCCAGGACCGTCTCCGTGGGGGTGACGGGGGCCAGTGAGGTCACGTCGGTGATGCTCATCGGAGCGCTCCTTCCAGGACGGGTGCCACGAAGTGGCCCGGGGAGACCTCCTCCAGGTCCGGGATGTCCCGGAATTTCACTCCGTCGGCGAGGCCGGTGAGCGGCACGCGCGGGCCGCTCAGGGGTGGGAAGGCGCCCATGAGCGCCTGGGTGTAGGGGTGCCGCGGCTGCTGGTGGATGTCCGCGGCCCGTGCGGTCTCCACGATCCGCCCGCCGTACATGACGGCCATCCGGTGCGAGAGCTCCACCATGAGGGACATGTCATGCGTGATGAACAGGACCGAGAACCCGAGTTCGTGCTGGAGCTCTTTGATCTGCGCCATGATCTCCTGCTGCACCACCACGTCCAGGGCGGTAGTCGGTTCGTCCAGGATCAGCAGGGACGGTTTGAGCGCCACAGCCATCGCGATGACCACGCGCTGCCGCATGCCGCCGGAGAGCTGGTGTGGGTAGGACTTCAGACGGACCGGATCGATGCGGACCAGTTCCAGGAGCTGGGCCGCCCGGCGCAGGGATTCCTTGCGGGAGTAGCCGACGTGGGTGGTGTAGATGTCCACGATCTGCTCCCCGATGGTGAGCACCGGGTTGAGCGAGTTCATGGCCGACTGGAACACCATCGCCACGTCCTGCCAGCGGAACCGGCGGAGCTCCTCGGGACTCATGGCCAGGACGTCGCGGCCGCCGAACCGGATGGAGCCGCCCGCGATCCGGGCCGGGCCTTTGAGCAGCCGCATGAGCGTGTTGGCGATGGTCGACTTACCGCAGCCGGATTCCCCGGCCAGCCCGAACACCTCCCCCGCCCCGATGCTGAAGGACACGCGGTCCACGGCCGTGGTTGAGCGAGCCTCGCCCACGTACTGAACCGTGAGGTCGGTGACTTCCAGGACGGACTCGTGAGATCCGAAGGACACCTGGGAGACGGTCATGACGCGCTCCTTCCAGAACGACGCGCGACGGCGGCCGGCCGCGCTGCCTTGATCGTGCGCAGGCGAGGGTTGGTGACCTCGTCCACGGCGTAGTTGATGAGGGCGAGGGCGAAGGCGACGAGGGCGATGCAGAGCCCGGAGGGCACGAACACCCACCAGCTACCGGTCAGCAACGCACCTTCATTGCCGGCCCAGAAGAGGTTGTTGCCCCAGGAGACCGTGCTGATGTCCCCGAGGCCCAGGAATTCGAGGCCCGCCTGGGCGCCGATGCCGTAGATGACGCAGCCGAGCAGGGTGCCCATCACGATCGAAGCCATGTTGGGCAGGATCTCCGCGAACATGATCCGCAGGGTCCCTTCGCCGGAGACGATGGACGCCGCCACGAAGTCCTTGGACCGGATGGACAGGGCCTGCGAGCGCAGCACGCGCGCGGATCCCGCCCAGCCCGTGACGATGAGGACCAGGATCACGGTCCCGAGCCCGGGTGGGAGGAACGCGGCCAGGATCACCAGGAGCGGCAGGCCGGGCAGGAGCAGGAAGACGTTGGTGACGAGGGAGAGGGTCTCGTCGATCGCCTTGCCGAAATAGGCCGACGCCAGGCCGACCAGGATGCCCACGAGGGTCGAGGCGAGCCCCACCGTGAACCCCACGAGCAGGGAGCTGCGGGCGCCGTGGACGGTCAGGGCCAGGACGTCCTGGCCCTTGGCGGTGGTGCCGAGCCAGTGCTCGGGCGACGGTTCCAGGCTGGCCAGGTCCGTGATGCGGGAGGGGTCCTCCGGGAAGAGGACCGGGGCCAGGAGGGCCAGCAGGACGAAGACCAGGAGGATGGTGACGCCCACCAGGGCCTTGGTGTTGCGCAGGAATCCCAGCCGCGGCTTCCGCGTGCCCCGCGGCGCGGTCGGGGCCGCGCCGGCGACGGGCGCCGTCGTCGTGCCGGGGTTCGGCGCCGGCTCGTGCTCAGCCGTGGCGTCCACGGAGGGGTCGGTGAAGATGCTCATGGTCGGCTCCTAGTTGCTGCGCACGCGCGGGTCGAGGCGGACGTAGAGGACGTCCACCAGGAAGTTGGCCAGCAGGACCGCCGCCGTGATGGTCAGGAAGAGGCCCTGCATGAGCGGGTAGTCGAGGCCCTGCACGGCGTTGAGCAGCTGGTACCCGACGCCGGGGTAGGCGAACACCACCTCGGTGAGCAGGGCGCCGCCCACCACGAAGCCGAGGCTCATGCCGAAACTGGTCACGGATGGCAGCATCGCGTTGCGGGCGGCGTAGCGGAACATGATGCGCCCCGGCCGCAGGCCCTTCGCCTCGGCCATGGTGATGTAGTCCTCGGCGTTCGTGGCGATCATGGTGTTGCGCATCCCGAGCATCCAGCCGCCGATCGAGACGAGCACGATCGTCAGCGCCGGCAGCACCAGGTGCGCCCCGGCGTCGGAGAGGAACTCCCACGTGAACGCCGGTTCCAGCCCGTCACTGTAGGCGTGCCGCAGCGGAGCCCAGCCGAGCGTCACCCCGAAGAGGTACAGCGCGCCCATCGCGAGCCAGAAGTACGGGAACGAGCCGATGAAGATCAGGACCGGCGGGAGCGCCGAGTCCACCCAGCCGCCGCGTCGCCAGGCGGCGAGGATCCCCAGCAGATTGCCGACGACGGCGGCGATCACCAGGGCGGTGGCCCCCAGCAGGAGGGTCCAGCCCACCTGGGACGCGATGACCTCGGTGACCGGCGTGGGGAAACGGGTGATGGAGATGCCCATGTTGCCGGTCAGGATGTTGTGCAGGTAGTCGGCGTACTGCTGCCAGAGCGGCCGGTCGTCCACACCGAGCATGGTGCGGAGCGCCTCGAGCTGCTCGGGCTGCATCTTGCCTTGCGACTTGGCGAACATGCGGGAGACGGGGTCTCCCGGCATGAAGCGTGGGAGCAGGAAGTTCAGGGTGATGGATGCCCAGAAGGCGATCAGGTAGAAACCCAGGCGGCGCAGGATGAAGCGCACGGGATCCCTCCGTTCGGGATGGCTGATGGGGTTCCCTCCGGGTGCGCGGAGGGAGGGTGGGGCCCGACGGCGCGCGGGCGCCGCAGGACGGTGAGGTGCAGGACGGTGAGGTGCAGGACGGTGAGGTGCAGGACTCTCGTGCGCGGGGCGGCGGCGGGCGGCCGGAGCGGGCACGCCGCCGGGGTGGCGGAGTGGCGCCGCCGGAGCGCGGGACGCAGTGGCGCCGCCGTGGCGCCGCCGACACGGAGCCACGCGACGCACCGGGTGTCCTGACCGGCCGGGCGGGAGCTTCAGCAGCACCCGGCCGGTCAGGAACGCCGGGTCATTTCCGGGGTTCGAGGTTCGTGAGCACCAGGACGGTCGTGGCGGAGCGGACCGAGAGGGTCGCGTACGGATTCGCCTCGGTGGGCCAGCCCGTGAAGTGAGCGTCGGTGTAGGCCCCCCACTCCGGGCCGGAGAACAGCGGCACCACCGGCGCGGCGTCGTTGTACTCGGCCTGCAGCTTCTTCGCCAGGCTCTTCTGCGCGGCGTCGTCACCGGCGGCGGCGAACTGGCTCAGCAGGGTGTCCGCCTTGGGGTCACCGAAGCGGTGGTAGTTGTCCGTGGTCTTGGTGCCGACCGGCTTGACGGTGTCGGTGCCCATGATGGTGTCGAAGTACTTGTAGGGGCTCGGGTCGTTGGCGCTCCAGACGATGCCGGAGTCGAAGGTCCCCTGCTCGTAGCCGGAGACCACGGAGGCCCAGTCCGGGGAGTCGACCTTGGCGGTCACACCGACCGCCTGCAGGTTCTGGGAGATCACATTGGCCACGGAGAGCCAGTCGGAGGACGTGGCGCCCACGGAGATCTTGAACTCGAACGGCTTGCCGTTCTTCAGCGTCCGCTTACCGTCCGCGCCCTTCGGGTAGCCGGCGGCGTCGAGCGCCTTATTGGCCTCGTCCACGTTCAGCTTGGTCCAGGTGCAGCCCGCCGCGAGGTCCTGGTCCTTCCAGGTGCTGTAGTTCCCCGAGAGACCGGTGCAGTCGGCCGGCTGGGCGTAGCCGCTCATGCCGATCTTGGCCACCTGCTCGCGGTCCACGGCCATGCTGAGGGCCTTGCGCACCTGCGGGTCGTTGAAGGGCGCCTTGGTGGTGTTGAGCTGCCAGTTGATCATGGCGCCCGTGGGCGGGAACCAGTAGTGACGGTGCTCCTTGTCCTTGGAGACGTAGGTCTTCTCGATGTTCGGCATGTACTGCGGGGCCCAGTCGACGTCCCCATTGACCGCCGCGAGGTTGGCCGCGTCGTTGCCGGACATCGCCAGCATCTTGATGCCGGCGATCTTCTGCTTCTCCGGCTGCCAGTACTGCGGGTTCTTCTTCAGCACGTAGGACTGTGACTGGAAGCCGTCCACCTCGGTGTACGGACCGGTGCCCACGGGCTTGGTGTTGGGGTCCTTGGCCGGGTCGGAGATCTTGGACCACACGTGCTGCGGGACGATCGGCAACTGCCCCACATCGTAGAGGGCCGGGGACCACGGCTTGGCGAAGGTGAAGACCACCTTGTTCTTGCCGTCCGCGGTGACGGACTTCAGGTAGTCGAAGCCGCCCTTGAGCTTCTTCTGGAGCTGGAAGGTGTACGCGACGTCCGCGGCGGTGAAGCCCTGACCGTCGGACCACTTGACCCTGTCCCGCAGGGTGAAGGTGATGGACCGGCCGTCCTTGGCCACATCCCAGGCGGTCGCGAGCCACGGGGTGGTATCGCCCTTGGCGGGGTTGAAGACGAGCAGCGGTTCGTAGATGGCCTGCTGCACCAGGGGGTTCACGGTGGGTGCGAACGGGTTGAAGTTGTTATCGAAGGTCGCCATGTCCTCCCGCGGGATGGTGAGCAGGGCGCTCACATCGGCCGCGGGGGCTTTGCCTGCCCCTCCGGGGTTGGCGGAACAGCCGGTGAGGAGCAGGGTCCCCAGGGCGAGGCCTGCGGCGGTGACCCGCGCAGCCCTCAGAAAACGAGGGTGTGTCATGATGGTGGTCTCATTCCTGTCTTACAGCAAAGGTGGGGTGGGATTGTTCTTCAGCGGTGATTTCGCGGTCAGACTGAAGAACGTTCAAGCAGCGGACAGCCGACCAGTTGCCGGTCGGCGGCGATCGGCTGTCCTGCTGTGAGCGCGGCCAGCGTTTTCACGCCGAGCGCGCCCATGTCTTCGAAGGGCAGGGCAACCGTGGTGAGCTTCGGCCTGAGGTAGGCGGCGATGAGCTCCTGGTTGTCGAACCCGATCACGGCGATGTCCCCGGGGATGGTCAGTCCCCGTTCCTTGATGGCGTCATAGGCGCCCATCGCCATCCGGTCGTTGAGGCAGAACAGGGCGGTGGGTCTGCCCCCTCCTGCCGGGAACCGGTCAAGAATCGTTGCGGCCGCTTCGTAGCCGCCGTCGGCCGTGGCGTGTCCGGAGACCACGAGCTCGTCGTCGAGCTCCAGCCCCGCGGCGGCGAGGGCTTCGCGGCACCCTTCCAGCCGTCCGACGGACGCCGGGATCCCGGGGTCCAGGTCGATCACGCCGATCCGGGTGTGGCCGGCGCGCAGCAGACGTTCGGTGGCCACGCGCCCGCCGCCCCGCTCATCGGGGACGATCGAGGGGAAGCGGCCGTCGGCGTCGTAGCAATTGATCAGGACGGTCGGCACCTCGCCGGCCGCGGCCGGGACGTGGAGGCCGCGGTGATAGGTGGCCGCATACAGCAGGCCCTCCACCCGCTGTTCGAGCAGCTTCTCCACCGCCGCGTCCTCGAGACCGCGGTTCGGGCCCGTGGAGTCCGCCTGGTCGGAAGGCGCGACCAGCAGGAACCGGCGGTCCTTCCAGGCCTGGTCCTGGGCTCCCTTGATGATGTCCACGGCGAAGGGGGCCGTCACGATCTCGGTGACGATCCCGTACCAGTCGCTGCGGCGCGCGGCCAGCGCCCGGGCCCCGGCGTTCGGACGGTAGCCGAGTTCCTGCACCGCCTCGGCGATACGCTGGCGGGTCTCCTCGGAGATGTTCGCGTCTTCCCGGTTGCTGAGGACGAAGGAGACGGTGGTGCGGGACACCCCTGCGCGACGCGCGACGTCGGTCATGGTGACGCCTTGTCGCCGCTTCTTCGCGGGGGTGATGTTCGCCATTGAATGCTCCGGTGCCTGTCCTCGCCCGCTCCGCACGGAGGCGGTGCGAGGCCGTGATGAAGTCCTTTAGTAACGCGCGTTACCTGCGCGATGTGATTTAGGTTACGCGCGTTACTAATGCGTGTCAACGAGGTTGCCGGAACATTCCCCACGGCCCGTTTCCTTGCCCACGCGACGCTCCTCCACCCCTGGCCGGTCGCTTCGTCCTCGACGCCACCCACGCTTTTGTGGATCACCCACGGAAATGTCCGTGGGTGATCCACAAAAGAGTGGGTGAAGCCGCACGGGCAGTCACGAACCGTCGGAGAAGAGACCTGTGCCACGAGCGCTCCAAAAGAGTCTCGCGGCTTGCTAATATTGACAGTCTCACCGGCTTTCCGGTGGGCACCCCTCACCCCACTTTCCCGGCCAGGACCGGGCGCACTGTCTTGCGCCCTGAAACCGGCCCGCATGACCCGAGGAGAGCCCTGCCCTCATGACCGCCCTGGCCGATACGGATTATTTCGAGGACGAGGACTACGACAGCCGTAGTTCCCGCTACGACGAGGGCTTCGGCCACACCGATGAGCCCGACGACGAGTACGACAACGGCTTCGACGAGCTGGACAAGCTGCTGAGCGGCATTCTCGTCGACGAGGACGAGCTGGACGCCCCGGCCACTGAAGCGAAGAAGCCGGGCCGCAAGGCCGCCGTCAAGGCGGCGGCCACTCAGAAGGCTCCGGCCGCCGCCAAGAAGACCGTCAAGACTCCGCCGAAGGCGAGCGAGGTCATCACCCGCCGGATCGAGCCGGTCGTCGCCGAACCGGTCGCAGCGGCGTCCGCCGCCCAGCCCGCAGCCCCGGCCGAGGCTCTCGCCGCGGAAGCCGATGCCGAGCCCGCCGCCGTCGCAGTCGATGCCGATGCCGATGCCGAAGAGGCTCCGGCCGAAGAGCCTCGCACCCTGCCGGACAGCCCGTTCTTCGCCCCGCACATCGCGCCCGTGAACGAGCACATCGAGTTCCTCCGGAAGCTCCGACCCGGCTTCGAGGTGCCCTATGTGGACCCGATGCACTCGGTGGACGACTGCCGGATTCTGAGCCTGTTCTCCAACAACAGCGCGGCCTCTCCGCAGGGCGTGGTGTGGGCGGGCGACGACGCCGCGGCCACCCGCCTGCTCGGCCTCCAGTTCCAGCTGGGCCTGCGCCCCGAGTGGATGATGCCGTGGAACACCCACCCGTGGTTCACCCCGGGCGAGCCCAATGCCAAGCTGACCCCCGAACAGGTCAGCGCGGGCCTCAAGCCCCTGATCGCCCTCCTGCGGATCCTGCCGCGCGTCTCGGCGATCGTCGCCCACGGCACCGAGGCCAACCGCCTCGCCCAGATGCTCCTCAAGACGGACAACCCGCTGATCTGGCGCCGCGGCCTCAAGGTCTACAAGGCCCGCTCCCTGCACGGCCGCTCCTTCGCCGGCTCGAAAGAACGCCAGACCGAGTGGCTGATCGACATGGGCCGTTCCTACGCGGACGCCATGGCGCGCGCCGGCCTCCAGGCCGGCCGCCGCTGACGGTCGACGCCGGCGGCTCCCGCTGACGGCGCACACTGCCTGCGCCACTGACGCCGCCCCGGCACCGGGCATGACGAAGGCCCCCTCCACGCGGAGGGGGCCTTCGTCATGTGCGGGTCAGAGCCCGGAGGCTCAGCGCTCGAGGTCGCCCCGGATGAACGCCTCGACGTTATCGCGTGCCGCGGAATCGTTGACCTGCTCCGGCGGGGACTTCATGAAGTAGCTGGAGGCGGACAGCAGCGGGCCGCCGATACCGCGGTCCAGGCCGATCTTGGCGGCACGGATCGCGTCGATGATCACACCGGCCGAGTTGGGGGAATCCCACACCTCGAGCTTGTACTCCAGGGACACCGGAGCGTCGCCGAAGTTGCGGCCTTCCAGGCGGACGAAGGCCCACTTGCGGTCATCCAGCCAGGCCACGTAATCGGACGGGCCGATGTGCACGTCGTCGGCGTGGAGTTCGGCCTCGACGTTGGACGTCACGGCCTGGGTCTTCGAGATCTTCTTGGACTCAAGGCGGTCGCGCTCCAGCATGTTCTTGAAGTCCATGTTGCCGCCGACGTTCAGCTGGTACGTGCGGTCCAGGGTCACACCGCGGTCCTCGAACAGCTTGGCCATGACGCGGTGCGTGATGGTGGCGCCGATCTGGCTCTTGATGTCGTCGCCGACGATCGGGAGCTTGGCGGCCTCGAACTTCGCGGCCCACTCCGGGGTGCCCGCGATGAAGACGGGCAGCGCGTTGACGAACGCCACGCCGGCGTCGATGGCGCACTGCGCGTAGAACTTGGCGGCTTCCTCGCTGCCGACGGGCAGGTAGCAGACCATGACGTCCGCGTCGGCGGCCTTGAGCGCGGCGACGACGTCGACCGGCTCCTCCGGCGACTCCACGATGGTCTCGCGGTAGTAGCGGCCCAGCCCGTCCAGGGTGTGGCCACGCTGGACTGTCACGCCCGTGCTGGGCACGTCGGCGATCTTGATCGTGTTGTTCTCGCTGGCACCGATGGCGTCGGCCAGGTCAAGGCCCACCTTTTTGGAGTCGACGTCGAAGGCGGCCACGAACTGCACGTCGCGAACGTGATACTGCCCGAATTCCACGTGCATGAGGCCGGGAATCGTACTGTTCGGATCAGCATCCTTGTAGTACTCGACGCCCTGCACCAGGGAAGCGGCACAGTTGCCTACGCCAACAATGGCAACGCGAATGGGGTGTGACGGCACGGAACTCCTTAGTCAAAAACGTGAACTGCGGGCTCCACCCGGGGCCGGGGAGCGGCAGCGAGCGCCCGGCGGCGATGCCTCAGGCGCTCATGCAGTCTATCGAACACGCCGAAGTGGCCCTAAAACCCTCGGCAACACCTCACAACGCCCCCAGCCACGTTTTTAGTCCCGGCCCCGTGACGCGAGCGACGACGGCGGCCGGGCAGCCGCCGTCGTCGCCCCCGTGTGAGGGGGGTCAGGAGTTGCGGTGCAGCTTCGGCGACCAGACGTTGATATCCGACTCGACCGCGAACTTGTCGATCGCGGAGAGTTCATCGGCCGTGAAATCGAGCCGGTCGATGGCTCCGAGAGTGTCTTCGAGCTGCCGCACGCTCGACGCGCCGACCAGGGCGGACGTGACCGGGGAGCCCTTGGGCTGGTCCCGGAGGATCCACGCGATGGCCATCTGGGCGAGGGTCTGCCCGCGCCCGGCGGCGATCTCGTTGAGGCCACGGACCCTTTCCATGGCCTCGTCGGTCAGGGCCTTCTCGCTGAGGAACCGCTGCTGTGCGGCGCGCGAGTCCGCGGGGATGCCGTTCAGGTAGCGGTCGGTGAGCATGCCCTGGGCCAGGGGCGAGAAGGCGATGCTGCCCGCTCCCACCTGATCCAGCGCTTCGTAGAGGTTCGGCGTGCCGTCCTCGGTCCAGCGGTTCAGCATCGAGTAGCTCGGCTGGTGGATGAGCAGCGGGGTCCCGAGGTCCTTCAAGATGCGGGCCGCCTCCAGCGTCTGCTCCGGGGTGTAAGAGGAGATGCCCGCGTAGAGCGCGCGGCCGGAACGGACCGCGGTGTCCAGAGCGCCCATGGTCTCTTCGAGCGGCGTCGCCGGGTCCGGGCGGTGGCTGTAGAAGATGTCGACGTACTCCAGGCCCATGCGCTGGAGCGAGGCGTCGAGGCTGGAGAGCAGGTACTTGCGGGAGCCCCACTCACCGTAAGGGCCCTCCCACATGTGATAACCCGCCTTGGTGGAGATGACGAGTTCATCGCGGTACGGACGGAAGTCCTCCGCAAGGTGGCGGCCGAAGTTGGTTTCGGCGCTGCCAGCGGGCGGGCCGTAGTTGTTGGCGAGGTCGAAGTGGGTGACGCCCAGGTCGAAGGCGCGGCGCAGGATGGCGCGCTGGGTTTCGAAGGGCTTGTCATCACCGAAGTTGTGCCACAGGCCGAGGGAGATGGCCGGCAGCTTCAGACCGCTGCGTCCGACGCGGCGGTAGGGCATGGTGTCGTAGCGCTGAGGGGAAGCAAGGTAAGTCACGTCACCATCCTGCCACTCGAGTAACCACGGGGCGAGGAGTGTCCCGCAGAGTGAAACCCGGTGCACACGGGCCGGGGCGGGGTCGGATCCACCTGTGACGCGCCGGAACATGGTCGACTTGCCTGCGCAGGAGGGCCCGATGGCGACGGCGATCAGCCCGACTGAGCACCCATCACTCGACCTTGCACTTTCTCGGGATTCGCGGCGCTGAGCCCCGAGAAAGTGCAAGGTGAACCACGGTTCCAGGCCTCCACTCCAGCCACCACGGGGGCTTCACCGGAGGATCTGTGGATAGCGCTTGGAAGGGGCCGGGGGCGGCGCCGCTCACCGTCAGGGGGATTCCTCTCCCCCACTGGGTTGATCCCCTGCCGATCGTTCTCTGCCGCGAGAAAACCCGGCTGGTTCAGCGCATCGAGGACAACCTGGCCCGGTACCTGACCACGGCTGTCGAGCAGCGCTCGGCAGAACTCGCGAAACTCAAAACCTTCCGCGAAGAGGCTGCAGTCCGGGCGTCGGCCCTGACGAAGTGGCAGTCCGCCTCCTGTGACGCGCCGGGTCACTCCACAGGTGCCCTCTACCCCCGCCAGCCCTGCAGCACGAGCATCGACTTGGCCGGCACCGCGACCTTCGAACGCGCCGCGAGCGATCCCTTGCATTCACGGCCCGAGGTGTCCAGCACGGGGGTCCAGGAGGCGGAGTAGTTCTCGGCGGGGAGCGTGAACTCCACCTCGTCGTCGTGGGCGTTGAAGCAGAGGATGAAGTCGTCGTCCAGGATCTCCTCGCCGCGCTCCCCCGGCGCCTGGATGGCCCCGCCGTTGAGGAACATGGCGAGAGTCCGGGCGAAGCCGTTGTTCCAGTCCTCGTCCGTCATGGGCGTGCCGTCGGAATCGAGCCAGACGACGTCCGGGAGCCATTCGCCCTCGGACGTCTCCGCCGGGTGTCCGTCGAAGAAGCGGCGGCGCCGGAACACCGGGTGCTCCTGCCGCAGCTTGCTCAGCCGGCCGGTGAAGTCGATCAGGTCCTCGTCCACCTCGTCCCAGTGCACCCACGTCAGCGGCGCGTCCTGGCAGTAGGCATTGTTGTTGCCGTCCTGGGTCCGGCCCAGTTCGTCGCCGTGCAGGATCATCGGGACACCCTGGGACAGCAGCAGCGAGGCCAGGAGATTCCGCTGCTGCTGCGAGCGCAGTGCCAGCACCTCCGGATCGTCGGTAGGACCTTCGACGCCGCAGTTCCAGGACCGGTTGTGGGACTCGCCGTCGCGATTGTCCTCACCGTTCGCCTCGTTGTGCTTCTCGTTGTACGAGACCAGATCGCGCAGGGTGAACCCGTCGTGGGCTGTGACGAAGTTGATCGAAGCCACCGGACGCCGCCCCGAGTGCTCGTACAGATCCGCCGAACCCGTCAGGCGCGAGGCGAACTCGCCCAGAGCGGCCGGCTCACCGCGCCAGAAGTCGCGGACGGTGTCCCGGTACTTGCCGTTCCATTCGGTCCACTGCGGCGGGAAGTTGCCCACCTGGTAGCCGCCCGGCCCCACATCCCACGGCTCGGCGATGAGCTTCACGCGGGACACCACCGGGTCCTGCTGCACGAGTTCGAAGAAGGAGGACAGCTTGTCCACGTCGTAGAACTCGCGGGCCAGGGTGGCCGCCAGGTCGAAGCGGAAGCCGTCCACATGCATCTCCGTCACCCAGTACCGCAGCGAGTCCATGATGAGCTGCAGCGAGTGCGGGTTCCGCGCGTTCAGGGAGTTCCCCGTCCCCGTGTAATCCATGTAGTACTGGGGATCGTCATCGGTCAGGCGGTAGTACGCGGCGTTGTCGATGCCCCTGAAGGACAGCGTCGGGCCGAGGTGGTTGCCCTCCGCGGTGTGGTTGTAGACCACGTCCAGGATGACCTCGATGCCGGCCCGGTGCAGATCCCGCACCATGGCCTTGAACTCCTGGACCTGCTCGCCCTGCTCCCCCGTGGAGGAGTACTTGTTGTGGGGCGCGAAGAAGCCGATCGTGTTGTAGCCCCAGTAGTTGGAGAGGCCCTTGTCCTGCAGCACCGAGTCGTTCACGAACTGGTGCACGGGCATGAGCTCGATAGCCGTGACCCCGAGTTCCTGCAGGTGCTTGATCACCGACGGGTGCGCGATGCCCGCGTAGCTGCCCCGCTGATCCTCCGGCACATCGGGGTGGAGCTGGGTGAGGCCCTTGACGTGTGCCTCGTAGATGACGCTCTGGTGGTACGGGATGCCCGGCTGCTGATCGCCCGCCCAGTCGAAGTACGGGTTGATGACCACGCCCAGCATCACATGCGGCGCCGAGTCGTCATCGTTGCGCTGCGTGGGGTCCTCGTGGTCGTAGCTGAACACGGCCGGGTCCCAGTCGACCTGTCCCGCCACGGCTTTGGCGTACGGGTCCAGGAGGAGCTTGTTCGGATTGAAGCGGTTGCCGTGCTCCGGCTCGTAGGGGCCGGACACCCGGTACCCGTACTTCTGGCCGGGGCGCACGGCCGGCAGGTACGCATGCCAGACGTAACCGTCCACCTCGGTGAGCGGGATGCGCTGCTCGCTGCCGTCGTCGTCCACCAGGCACAGCTCGACGGCCTCGGCCCGTTCGCTGAAGAGCGCGAAATTGGTGCCCGCGCCGTCATACGTCGCCCCGAGCGGGTACGGCTTGCCCGGCCAGACTTGCTGATTCACATTCTCCACGCGGTGTGCCTCCTCAGGCGATAGTCCCGGTGCCCCTGCGGGCTCACCTTAGTGCACTCAGATGTCGATTCCGCTACGCGGAGGTCAAGGAGCATCCCACACGAGGCGTACGGCATGCGCGATGTCCCGTGCGGTGATCGGATGGCCCCGCCCGCCGTCGGCCTCCCCCGACGCGATCCGCCCCGCTCTGCCGTGCACCGCCGCGGCCAGAGCAGCGGTGGCCGCCCAGCGTCCGCCGTCGGGTTCCTCCCCGCACGACGACGGCGCCACGCCGCCTTGCGCGAGCAGCGCGCCGAAGACTCCGGCCAGGACGTCCCCGCTGCCCGCCGTCGCGAGCCACGGTGTGCCGTCGGCCTGGGAAAAAAGGATCCCGCCGGGCTCGTGGCACAGGGTGTGTGGTCCCTTCAGTAGGATGGTCGTCCCGGTGAGCCGGACCGCCTCCCGCAGCGAAGCCCCTGCGGTCGCTTCGACCTGCGCACGGTCACGCTCCGTCCCCAGACGGCTCAGGAGCCGGGCGAGTTCCCCGGCATGCGGGGTGAGGATGAGCTCCGGGCGGTCCGCGACCCGCTCCCCCACGAGGTCCAGCGCCCCTGCGTCCACGACGGCGGGCTGTCCCAGGCTCAGAGCCTGTCGGCAGCGCTCCAGCTGTTCCTCGCCAGACACCCCGGAGCCGAGGACCCAGGCCTGGACCCGGCCCTGCAGTTCAGGACCGGTGTGGCAGACCACCTCCGGCAGCGCGGCGTTGACCAGAGCGGTCACCGACGGCGGGCCGAAGTAGCGGACCATGCCGGCCCCGGCGGCCAGGGCGCCGGTGCAGGCCAGGATGGCGGCGCCGGGGTATTCCTCCGAGCCGGCCACCACGCCGAGCACGCCGCGCGTGTATTTGTGGCCCTCGGCCGCGGGCCGTGGCAGAAGGCGGGAGACGTCCTCCGGCGCGAGCCGCAGCACGACGGGTTCCGGCAGGCGGTCCTCCACGCCGATCGGAACCTCTTCCACCCGGCCTGAGCACCCCGCTCCCGGGGGAAGGAACAGCCCGGTCTTGGCGGCGGCGAACGTGACGGTGGTCCCGGCCCGGAGCACCGGCCCGGCCACTTCACCAGTCGACGGATCGACGCCGCTGGGGATGTCGCAGGCCACGACGTACGGAACGTCGCGACCCTCGGAGCGCTCACGGAGCAGGAGTTCGACGAGCCCGGCCGCTGTTCCCCGCAGTCCACCGCGTGCGCCCGTGCCCAGGATCGCGTCGATCAGGAGGTCCGCCCGGACGCACTCATCCCGCGCCTCGGTGAGCGTGCACAGCGGGAGCCGGGCCGCGCCGTCGTGCGCGGGATCGTCAGGCGCCGAGCTTTCGCCTGCCGAATCGTCAGGCGCGCTCTCGGAGGGCGCGGTCTCGGAGGGTGCCAGACGCACCGCCCGGCCTCCCGCGGCCAGGAGCGCGGCGAGGCCCTCGGCATGGGCCGACGCGTCCACCAGGACGGCCGTGACCGCCACGCCGCGACGGGCCAGGAAGGCCAGGGCCCAGAGCCCGTCTCCCCCATTGTTCCCCTTGCCGATCAGCCCGGTCACACGGCTGCCGTACACCCGGCCACGCCGGGCCCGGAGTTCGCGGGTGACCGTCAGAGCCATTCCGTAAGAGGCCCTGCGCATGAGTTCGGCGCCCATCCCGGCGTCCAGGGCGGGCCGCTCAGCGGCCCGCACCTGATCCGCGGAATGAGCGCCGATCATATCTTGCTCGTCGTCTAGCGTTCCGCCACGACCATGGCGGTGGCGATCCCACCGTCGTGGCTCATCGACAGATGCCAGTGCTTGATGCCCTTGGAATCGGCCACGGCCTTGACCGTGCCTTTGACCTGGATGCTGGGCCCTTCAGAGGAGAGCCCGATCCAGCAGTCCTGCCAGTTCATGCCCGCCGGAGCGCCCAGAACCTTCGCCACCGCCTCCTTGGCGGCGAAACGCGCAGCCAGGGAGCGGTCGTTCAGTTCGCGCTCGGCAGGGACGAAGAGCCGGTCCCGCAGCGCCGGAGTGCCCTCCAGCTGCCGCTTGAAACGCTCGATGTCCACCACGTCAACGCCGATTCCAACAATCATGGCGCCTATTCTACGGTCACGCTCTTGGCGAGGTTACGCGGCTGATCCACGTCGTAGCCCTTCGCCTCGGCGAGTGCGGCGGCGAAGAGCTGCAGCGGCACCGTGGTCAGGAGCGGAGCCAGCAGCGGCGGGGTCTCCGGCACGTAGAAGACGTGCTCGGCGTAGTCCACCACGTCCGTGTCGCCTTCCTCGGCGATCACGATGGTCCTGGCGCCGCGGGCGCGGACTTCCTGGATGTTCGAGACCACCTTGGAGTGCAGCGAGTCGCGGCCGCGCGGGGACGGCACCACCACGAAGACCGGCTGGCCCTCCTCGATCAGCGCGATCGGGCCGTGCTTGAGCTCGCCGGCGGCGAAGCCCTCGGCGTGGATGTACGCCAGCTCCTTGAGCTTGAGCGCGCCTTCCATGGCGACCGGGAAGCCCACGTGACGGCCCAGGAACAGGACGGACTTGGCTTCGGCCATGTCGCGGCCCAGGGACTTGATGTCCTCTTCACGCTCCAGGATCGCGGAGATCTTGGCCGGGATCTTGCCGAGGTCGGACAGGATGTCCTTGATCTCGCCCTTGAACTTGTTACCGCGCAGCTGTGCCAGATAAAGGCCCAGCAGGTACGCGGCGGTGATCTGCGCCAGGAACGCCTTGGTGGAGGCGACGGCGATCTCTGGGCCGGCGTGCGTGTAGAGCACGGCGTCGGATTCGCGCGGGATCGTCGAGCCGTTGGTGTTGCAGATCGCCACGGTCTTGGCGCCCTGCTCGCGGGCGTACCGGACGGCCATGAGGGTGTCCATGGTCTCGCCCGACTGGGAGATGGAGACGATCAGGGTGTTCTCGTCCACGATCGGATCGCGGTAGCGGAACTCGTGGCTCAGTTCCACCTCGGTGGGGATGCGGCACCAGTGCTCGATCGCGTACTTGGCCACCTGGCCGGCATAGGCGGACGTGCCACAGGCCAGCACAATGATCTTGTTGACGGACTTCAACAGCTCGGGGTCGATGCGGACCTCGTCGAGCGTCAGGTTGCCGTGGGAGTCGGAACGGCCCAGGAGCGTGTTGGCCACGGCCTCGGGCTGGTCGTGGATCTCCTTCTCCATGAAGGACGGGTAGCCGTCCTTCTCCGCGGATGCCGGGTCCCAGTCCACGTGGTACTCGCGGCCCTCGGCCGGGTTGCCGTGGAAGTCGGTGATCTCCACGGTGTCCGGGGTGATCGTGACGATCTGGTCCTGGCCCAGTTCGACAGCGCGGCGCGTGTAGTCGATGAAGCCCGAGACGTCCGAACCCAGGAAGTTCTCGCCGTCGCCGAGTCCGACGACCAGCGGGGAGTTGCGGCGGGCCGCGACGACGGCCTCAGGGGCGTCGGCGTGGATCGCCAGCAGGGTGAAGGCGCCCTCGAAGCGCTGGCAGGCCTGGCGCATGGCCTCGGTCAGGATGGCGGTGCCGGAGTCGCCGGACATGGCGCCGCCCGCGAGCTTGCGGTACAGCTGGCCGAGCAGGGCCGCGGCCACCTCGGTGTCCGTCTGGGAGAGGAACTCGACACCCTGGGCGACGAGTTCCTGCTTGATCTCCGAGTAGTTCTCGATGATGCCGTTGTGGATCAGCGCCAGCTTGCCACCGTCGGCCAGGTGCGGATGCGCATTCTGGTCGGTCGGGCCGCCGTGGGTCGCCCACCGGGTGTGCCCGATCCCGGTCAGGGACTCAGGCAGCGGGTGCGCTTCGAGCTCGCTCAGCAGGTTCGCCAGCTTGCCGGACTTCTTCCGGGCGGCGACACCGCCTTCTTCGAGCACGGCGACGCCCGCGGAGTCGTATCCACGGTATTCCAGACGACGGAGGCCTTCCAGGACCACGCCGAGGGCTGAGCGCCCCGCTTCATCGGCAGTGGTGGTCCGGCCGGTGTATCCCACAATTCCACACATGCGCACAAGCCTACCGGCCCGGGCGTGTGCATTTCATTCTGGCCCCGCGGGCGGGCAGAATCTCTTAGGTGAGTTTGCACCGCATGGACAACCAGGGCGACGGCGCGTCCCCCTTCGTGGAGCTGGACCGCCAGACCTGGTCGCGGTTGGCCGCCCAGATGGAGCAGCCGCTCAATCAGGAGGACCTGGACCGCCTGCGCGGCCTCGGCGACCCCCTGGACATGGCGGAGGTCCGGGACGTGTATCTTCCCTTGTCACGCCTCCTTCACCTCTATGTGGAGGCCGCCGGTCAGCTGCACTCCGCCACCACCACCTTCCTGGGTGAGCGGACTCAGCGCACCCCGTTCGTGATCGGTGTCGCGGGCTCGGTCGCGGTGGGCAAATCGACCATCGCGCGCGTGCTCCGGGAGATGCTGCGGCGCTGGCCCGGCACCCCCAATGTCGAGTTGATCACCACCGACGGCTTCCTCTACCCCCTGGCCGAGCTCCGCCGTCGTCAGCTCCTGGACCGCAAGGGCTTCCCGGAGTCCTACGACCGCCGCGCCCTCCTGCGGTTCGTCGCGGCGATCAAGGGCGGCGCCGAGGAGGTGCGGGCGCCGTGGTACTCGCACGTCACCTATGACATCGTCCCGGGCCGCGAAGTGGTCGTCCGCCGGCCGGACGTGCTGATCGTGGAGGGCCTCAACGTCCTCGCCCCCGCACAGATCCGCCAGGATGGCCGGCTCGGACTGGCCCTTTCGGACTTCTTCGATTTCTCCATCTACGTGGATGCGAAGACCCAGTACATTGAAGAGTGGTACGTGGATCGCTTCCGTAAGCTCCGCACCACGGCGTTCTCCCAGCCCGACTCCTATTTCCACCGCTACGCGTCGCTCAGTGACGCCGAGGCCGAGGAGACCGCGCGGGACATCTGGAAGCGCATCAACGAACCCAACCTCGTCCACAATGTGCTGCCAACCCGGGGCCGGGCACAGCTCGTGCTGACCAAGGACCCGGATCACTCGATCCGGCGCATGCTGCTCAGGAAGGTCTGATGGAACCACGACGGAGAGATCTTCTGCGGGCCGGTCTGCTCGGCGCCGGGGCACTCGGCCTCGCCGCCTGTTCGCCGACGACGCCGCCCCAGGGTTCCGCCTCGGCCTCACCGGCCGCGGCGGGCGGCATCTCCGCCTCCGGTTCGCGGTCGCCGTCGCCGACCGCTTCCGTCGCGCCGTCCCCGAAGCCCGCACCGGCCGCACCGTACTTGTCGCTGCGAGGCCCACGGCACTCGTTCGATGACCCCCGGAGCCCGTGGGTCGTGGTGAACAAGCACCGTCCGCTGCGACCCGTGGACTTCGCGCCGCAGGATCTGCGCGCCCCCGCGGTCGCGTGCACGGCACAGGGCGAACTGGCGCTCGTGAACGCGACCACCGCCACGGCGGCCGAGAAGATGTTCGCCGCCGCCTCTCAGGACGGCGTGGGCCTGGTCCTGGCGAGCGGTTACCGCTCCCACGCGACCCAGGTGGGCCTGTACCAGTCGTACGCGAACGCCCGCGGCACCGCCAGCGCGGACACCGCGTCGGCCCGTCCGGGCTACTCAGAGCACCAGACCGGCTGGGCGTTCGACATCGGGGACAGCGGCGGCTCCTGCGCGTTCGTCCCGTGCTTCGCTTCCACTCCGGCCGCCGTCTGGGCCGCCAAGAGGGCCCACGAGTTCGGCTTCATCGTCCGGTACCAGATGGACCAGGAGGCCGTGACGGGGTACCTCGCGGAGTCATGGCACCTGCGGTACATCGGTCCGGAAGCCGCCCGGGACATGCATGCTCGCGGCATCAAGAACCTGGAGCAGTACTTCGGTCTGCCGTCCGCCCCTGGCTACCGCTAGCCTGCGGAAACCGTGTCAAACGGCGGCCGTGGTGGTTGCAGCGGATGTGGAATTCTGTCACTTCCGGACACGCCGTTCGGAGAAAAGTAAGCTTTAAGCCACCTGATCGGGCGTTGGATGCGCTAGTTTGAAGCTTATGCTCAAGGGTTTCAAAGAATTCATCATGAAGGGCAACGTCGTCGATCTGGCCGTTGCCGTCGTTATGGGCGCCGCCTTCGGTGCGGTCATCGACTCCATCGTCAAGGGGCTGCTCACTCCGCTGATCGCCCGTCTGTTCCAAGCCAAGGACCTCGCAGGCATGACCTGGGAGGGCTTCGCCTACGGCAGTGTCATCGCAGCCGTCATCAACTTCGTCCTCATCGCCGCCGCCATCTACTTCGTCGTCGTCGTGCCGATGAACCACATGATCGCCCGTCGCAATGCCAAGCTCGGCATCAAGGAAGAGGAAGAGGCGGTCGATCCGCAGATCGCCCTCCTCACCGAGATCCGCGACTCCCTCAAGAACCGCTGACCCACAGACCCTTCTCCCCGGAACGACCGAAGGCCGCCACCCTTGCCGGGTGGCGGCCTTCGTCGTCGTGAAGCGGGACTCAGGAGGTCGGCTCGAGGGCCAAGTGCTCCTTGACGATCGCCGCGAGGTCCTCGCACACGCGGGTGGCGGTCTCCATGTCCGCGGCCTCCACCATGACCCGGACCACGGGCTCGGTGCCGGAGGGGCGGAGGAGGACACGGCCGGTCTCGCCGAGCTCCTGTTCCGCGCGGGCCACGGCGGCGGCCACGTGGGGATCCTGAGTGGCGCGGGCCTTGTCGACGCCCTTGACGTTGATCATGAGCTGCGGGAGCTTGTTCATGGCCCCGGCCAGCTCCTTGAGGCTGCGGCCGGTGCGTGCCACCTGAGCGGCCAGCTGCAGGCCCGTGAGGAGGCCGTCACCGGTGGTGGCGTAGTCCGCGAAGATCACGTGGCCCGACTGCTCGCCGCCGAGGTTGAAGCCGCCCTCGCGCATGCCTTCCAAGACGTAACGGTCCCCGACCGCAGTCTCCTTGATGGTGATCCCGGCGTCGCGCAGGGCGATCTTAAGTCCGAGGTTGCTCATCACGGTGGCTACCAGGGTGTCCTGGCTGAGCTGGCCGGCCTCCTTGAGGGAGAGCGCCAGGATCGCCATGATCTGGTCGCCGTCGACCTCCTGACCCTCATGGTCGACCGCGAGGCAGCGGTCGGCGTCGCCGTCGTGAGCGATCCCGAGGTCCGCGCCGTGCTCCAGCACGGCTGCCTTGAGCGGGCCGAGGTGGGTGGAACCCACGCCGTCGTTGATGTTCAGGCCGTCCGGATCGGCGCCGATGACCACGATGTCCGCGCCGGCGTCCTTGAAGAGTTCAGGGGAACAGCCGCTGGCGGCGCCGTTCGCGCAGTCCAGCACGACCTTGAGGCCTTCCAGGCGCTGGGGGGCGATCGACCGCAGGAGGTGCAGGATGTAGCGGTCCTCGGCGTCGGAGAAGCGGCGGATACGGCCCACGCCGGCGGCCTGGGGGCGTTCGAAGCCGAGTTCCATCTGGGCCTCGATCGCATCCTCCACCTCGTCCGGCAGCTTGTGGCCGCCGCGGGCGAAGAACTTGATGCCGTTGTCCGGCGCCGGGTTGTGGGAGGCGGAGATCATGACGCCGAAGTCGGCCTCCAGATCGGCCACCAGGAAGGCGGCGGCCGGGGTGGGCAGCACGCCCGCGTCGTAGACGTCCACGCCGGAGCTGGCGAGGCCGGCCTCGACGGCCGCCGAGATGAACTCGCCGCTGGCCCTCGGATCTCGTGCGACGACGGCGCGTGGCCGGCTCCCGTTGCTGTGGTTGTGCCCCAGCACCACGGCCGCGGCCTGGGCCAGCTGCAGGGACAGTTCAGCGGTCAGCAGTCCGTTCGCCAGGCCCCGGACACCATCGGTTCCAAATAATCTAGACATCGGATCGATTCTAGCCGACGGGACCCCCGGCAGCGCAGACCGTTGTCCCCGGGCGCCTCTCCGCTCCCCCGTTTCCACCTCGTCGCGGCCAGGCCGCCGCAGGCCCGCGCTCAGGGCCGCCGTCATCGTTTTCCCCGCTCATCCGGACTTTCCCCGCCGCTCCAGCGCAGGGGAAAGTCCACAAGCCCGGGGAACTCCGACGGCCCCGAGAAATCTGCGCTTGTGGAGCCAAGCGCTGATTTCTGCCGAGGGACCCCAAAGGGCCGGTCGCTCTGCGACCGGCCCTTTGGGGGAAGACGACGCGCCCAGCGCTTGTGGAGCCAAGCGCTAAATCGCGCCGAGGCACCAAAAAAGCGGCTCGCGCTGCGAGCCGCTTTCTTGGTAGGCCGAGAATTCTGCGCTTGTGGAGCCAAGCCCTGATTTCTGCCGAGGGACCCGAAAGGGCCGGTCGCTCTGCGACCGGCCCTTGGGGGAAGACGACGCGCCCAGCGCTTGTGGAGCCAAGCCCTGAATCGCGCCGAGGCACCAAGAAAGCGGCTCGCGCTGCGAGCCGCTTTCTTGGTAGGCGCGATTTAGCGCTTGGAGTACTGCTGAGCCTTACGGGCCTTCTTGAGACCGGCCTTCTTACGCTCGATGACGCGGGCGTCACGAGTCAGGAAGCCGGCCTTCTTGAGGGTCGGGCGGTTGTTCTCGACGTCGATCTCGTTCAGGGAACGAGCGATGCCGAGACGCAGCGCGCCGGCCTGGCCGGAGGGGCCACCACCGTGGATGCGGGCGATGACGTCGTAAGCGCCCTCGAGCTCGAGGATGCGGAACGGCTCGTTGACTTCCTGCTGGTGCAGCTTGTTCGGGAAGTAGTTGTCCAGCTCGCGGCCGTTGATGGTCCACTTGCCGGAACCCGGAACGACGCGCACGCGGGCGATGGCTTCCTTACGGCGGCCGACACCGGAGCCGGGCACCGTCAGGGCCGGGCGCTCCTTCTGCTCGGAAGCCTGCGCCGGGGCGCTCTCCGAGGTGTAGCTGGTGGGGATTTCCTCGGCCTCGACGGCCTCGGTGGTCAGTTCTTCGTTCTGAGCCACGATTCTCCTTGAAAAATAAGTTGGGTGGTGGCCAGGACTACTGGGCGACCTGGGTGATTTCGAAAGTCTGGGGCTGCTGAGCGGCGTGCGGGTGCTCAGCACCGCGGTACACCTTCAGCTTGGTCAGCTGAGCGGCAGCCAGGGAGTTCTTCGGCAGCATGCCCTTGACGGCCTTCTGCACGGCCAGAACCGGGTTCTTCTCCAGCAGTTCGGCGTAGTTGACGCTCTTGAGGCCGCCCGGGTAACCGGAGTGGCGGTAAGCGCGCTTCTGCTCGAGCTTGGCGCCGGTCAGGGCCACCTTCTCGGCGTTGATGATGATGACGAAGTCGCCCATGTCCATGTGAGCGGCGAAGGTCGGCTTGTGCTTGCCGCGCAGGAGATTGGCGGTGTGGCTGGCAAGACGGCCCAGGACGACGTCGGTTGCGTCAATGACGTGCCACTGGCGATCAACATCGCCGGGCTTCGGGGTGTACGTACGCACGGTGTATGCCTCGTTCTTGTTCTGGCGTTCAAAGTAGTTTCAGCAGGCGTGAGTTCCTGCTGAAGGGTTCCTGTGCGACCGGATCAGAGGTGAGGGCTCTAGGGAACCAGTGAGACCCGAAGCTCGATAGCGCGACCAGATACACGATCCATGCAACAGAATCATCCGGCCGGCACCCAACATCGAGAGGGCACACGCACAACGACTTAAAACTTTATCGTTAATGACCCGTTCAGGCAAAAGCGCTCGCGTCGCCCTCAGTCCCGGAGGGCCCTGGTCTGGTCGGCGCGGGCCTTGAGCTGGTCGTCCTCGGGGTAGGCCACGCACTCCAGGACCAGGGGATGTGCCGGCGCCAGGACCGATCGCGAGTCACGCCGCTTCTCCAGCAGCCGTTCCCAGAGCCAGGGCGGCGGCTCGGCGCCCTCCCCCACGGTCAGCGTGGCGCCGATCAGCGCCCGCACCATGTTGTGACAGAACGCGTCGGCCTGGATGTGCGCCGTGATCACGCCGTCCGCGCCCCGCTCGAAGTCGAAGCGCTGGAGCTCGCGAACTGTGGTCGCCCCTTCGCGGGGCTTGCAGTACGACCGGAAGTCGTTCAGGCCCAGGAGCTGCGCGGCGCCGCGATTCATCGCCTCGGTGTCCAGCGGCTTCTTGTGCCACAGCACGAGCGAGCGGCCCAGCGGATCCCAGCTCCGCGCGTCGTCGGCGATCCGGTAGCTGTAGCGGCGCCACAGGGCGCTGAAGCGGGCGTCGAAGCCCTCTGCCGCGAGTTCCACGCTGTGCACGACGACGGCGCCGTTCAGGTCCCCCAGAACCTTCGCCAGGGTGCCGCGGAGCCTGCGCTGCAGCGTCTTGGCAGCGCCGTCCACGTTCCCGCGGCCCACGCGCTCCCACTCGGCCTCGGTGGTGTCCCAGTGGACCACCTGGCCGCGGGAATGGACGCCCGCGTCCGTGCGCCCGGCGACCGTGAGGCGCACGGGCCGGCGAAGGACCATCTCGAGGGCTTCCTCCAGCACGCCCTGGACCGTGAGCAGTCCCGGCTGCACGGCCCAGCCACGGAACGGGGCGCCGTCGTAGGCCAGCCCCATCCGGACACGAAGAAACCCGCCGTCACCGGTGGGGGTGACGACGGGTTCTTCGAACTGCATAGACCAAAGTCTACTGGGTGGAGGGCGCCTTACTTGGCGTCCTTCTCCTCAGCTGCTTCCTCGGTGGCCTCTTCGGCGACGGGAGCCTCGACGGTCTCCTCGACGACCTCAGTGGTCTCCTCGGCCGGAGCCTCGACAGCGGCTTCCTCGGCCGGAGCGGCCTTCTCAGCAGCCTTGGTGGCCTCGGCCACAACAGCCTGCTTTGCGGAGAGCGGCTCGAGCACGAGCTCGATCACGGCCATGGGGGCGTTGTCGCCCTTGCGGTTGCCGATCTTGGTGATGCGGGTGTAGCCGCCGGGACGGTTCTCCACCTGCTTGGCGATGTCGGTGAACAGCTCGTGGACGATGCCCTTGTCGCTGATCAGGCCGAGCACGCGGCGGCGGGAGGCGAGGTCGCCACGCTTGGCGAAGGTGACCAGACGCTCGGCGTACGGCTTCAGGCGCTTGGCCTTGGTGACCGTGGTGGTGATGCGCTTGTGCTCGAAGAGCTGAGCGGCCAGGTTCGCGAGCATCAGGCGCTCGTGAGCCGGGCCACCGCCCAGGCGCGGACCCTTGGAGGGGGTAGGCATAGTTCTATCTCCTAGATGGGTGGCTTCACCGGACCATCAACGGCCCGGGAGAACCAAAATCTGCTTTATCAGGCTTCTTCGTCGCTGAAGGTCGCGTCGTCCTCATCGATCGCGGCCGCGCGGGCGGCGAGATCGAATCCGGGAGGCGAATCCTTCAGAGAGAGACCCAGTTCAACAAGCTTGGCCTTGACCTCGTCGATGGACTTGGCACCGAAGTTCCGGATGTCCATCAGGTCGGCCTCGGAACGCGCCACGAGTTCGCCCACGGTGTGGATGCCCTCGCGCTTGAGGCAGTTGTAGGAACGGACCGTGAGGTCCAGTTCCTCGATGGCCAGCGCCATGTCGGCTGCCAGAGCAGCGTCCGTGGGCGACGGGCCGATTTCAATGCCCTCAGCGGCAACGTTGAGCTCGCGGGCCAGACCGAAGAGCTCGACCAGCGTGGTGCCGGCGGAAGCGACGGCATCGCGCGGGGCGATGGACTGCTTGGTCTCGACATCGACGACGAGCTTGTCGAAGTCGGTGCGCTGCTCGACACGGGTGGCCTCCACGCGGAAGGTCACCTTCATGACGGGCGAGTAGATCGAGTCGACCGGGATACGGCCGATCTCGGAGTCGCCAGCCTTGTTCTGAGCAGCGGAGACGTAGCCACGGCCACGCTCGATGGTCAGTTCGAGCTCGAACTTGCCCTTGGAATTCAGGGTCGCGATGTGCAGGTCCGGGTTGTGGAATTCCACGCCGGCCGGCGGAGCGATGTCCGCAGCGGTGACGACACCGGGGCCCTGCTTGCGCAGGTATGCGACAACCGGCTCATCGTGCTCGGAGGACACCGAGAGGTTCTTGATGTTCAGGATGATCTCAGTGACATCCTCCTTCACACCCGGAACAGTGGTGAACTCGTGCAGCACGCCGTCGATCCGGATGCTGGTGACAGCAGCGCCGGGGATCGAGGAGAGCAGGGTACGACGCAGGGAATTGCCGAGAGTGTAACCGAAGCCCGGCTCCAGCGGTTCGATGACGAACCGGGAGCGGTTTTCGGAAACGACCTCTTCAGTGAGGGTGGGGCGCTGTGCAATGAGCACTTATGTTTCCTTTCAGCGAGCATCCGCTATATGACGCAACACAGGTAGTGGAAATCGACGTCGTTCCGTCGGTCATGCCGTCACCGCCGCCCGAGGCGGTGATGACGGCATGACCAGGCCACTGCTACTAGACGCGGCGGCGCTTCGGCGGACGGCAGCCGTTGTGAGCGCTCGGGGTCACGTCCTGGATGGAACCGACCTCGAGGCCGGCGGCCTGCAGCGAACGGATAGCCGTTTCGCGGCCGGAGCCCGGGCCCTTCACGAACACGTCCACCTTGCGGAGACCGTGCTCCTGCGCGCGCTTCGCGGCAGTCTCAGCAGCCATCTGCGCGGCGTACGGGGTGGACTTGCGGGAGCCCTTGAAGCCGACCTCACCGGCGGAAGCCCAGGAGATCACAGCACCGGACGGGTCCGTGATGGACACGATGGTGTTGTTGAAAGTGCTCTTGATGTGCGCCTGTCCAAGCGCGATATTCTTCTTGTCCTTCTTACGCGGCTTGCGGACAGCGCCACGAGTCTTCGGGGGCATGCTTTTCTCCTACAGAAAGTTTCTTGGGAAACCCGGAGCTAAACCCAAGGGGTTTAGCGGCCGGCCTTCTTCTTGCCTGCGACGGTCCGCTTCGGACCCTTACGGGTACGAGCGTTGGTCTTGGTGCGCTGACCGTGGACCGGCAGGCCCCTGCGGTGACGCAGACCCTGGTAGCTGCCGATCTCGACCTTGCGGCGGATGTCAGCAGCCACTTCGCGGCGAAGGTCACCCTCAACCTTGTAGTTGCCCTCGATGTAGTCACGCAGCTGAACCAGCTCAGCGTCACTGAGGTCCTTGACCCGGACGTCCGGGCTGATGCCGGTGGCAGCCAGGGTTTCCTGTGCACGGGTCTTGCCCACGCCGTAGATGTAAGTAAGCGCGATCACCAACCGCTTTTCGCGGGGGATGTCAACGCCAGCGAGACGAGCCATGTTTGGCGGTACTCCTTGATTGAACCGGAGGTCGTAGGCAGTACACCCGCAGTTTCACTGCGGCCCCAGCCTCCGACCGGGGGTTAGCTGTCCGGGCCCATTACGTCCCAGCGCAGCTTGTGCTGCCTTATCTATTACTTGCGTGGGCAAGCAGTCCAGTGTGGTCCCCGAAGGGGAATCAGCCCTGGCGCTGCTTGTGGCGCGGGTTCTCGCAGATCACCATGACCCGGCCGTTACGGCGGATCACTTTGCACTTGTCGCAGATCTGCTTGACGCTCGGCTTGACCTTCATGGCTTTCCTTTGCGTGTTTGCAGTTGTCCTCTGCCACGGCGGACCGCGGCAGTGGTCTTTACTTGTAGCGGTAGACGATACGACCCCTGGTGAGGTCGTACGGGCTCAGCTCCACCACCACGCGGTCCTCCGGGAGGATCCTGATGTAGTGCTGACGCATCTTTCCAGAGATGTGTGCCAAGACGATGTGCTTGTTCGTCAGCTCAACACGGAACATCGCGTTGGGCAGCGCTTCGGTCACCACGCCTTCGATCTCAATGACCCCGTCCTTCTTGGCCATATCCTCCGCTAACTGTTGTGCCGGAGAGCACGGGTGTGCTCAGCAGGCAATGGGTGTTTTCCTGTGGGATCATTCCCACAGGCTGCCAGTCCATGCATTCCCACCCTGAAGTGGGCCGACCCCACACGCTCGGAAGCGCAGAGGGCATGACGGAACAGACAACCAACCATCAACTGTACGGCATCCGGTGCCAGAAGTTAAATCGGGCCATGATAGCCGTCCTTTGACGGATCACGCACCCCCATCGCCGAATGCCGGGAACGTCCCCGCCGGCGTCGTGATGGCCTCCGCCTGAGCCACGCCGTCCAGAATCGCCAGGCGGACCGCCTCGGCCGCGGCGCTCTGCAGACCGATCAGGAACGCGGTCCGGGCCGCCGGATCCAGCCCGGTCCAGCCTGCGGATCCACCGGTCGAGAGCGCGAACACCGTGTCCCCGTCGGCCAGGGTGTGGCTCGGGTTCAGGGCCCGCGCCAGGCCGGCGTGCGCCGCCGTCGCGGTGCGGCGGCACTGGGCGGCGTCCAGCGCGGCATTCGTCACGACGACGGCGAGCGTCGTGTTGAGCGAGCCTGCGCCCGGCACGGATTCGGGCACCGCCGCCTGCGAGTCGGGAGGAATCCTCCGCGCGCTCGCTCGTTCCTCGCTTGTACGCGCGCTGACAGGATTCCCTCGCTGCGCTGCTGCTGGTTCGAGTCCGATCGGAGAACCCAGCGCGTTGACGATCGCGAGCGCTCCGACCACGATGCCGCCGTCCAGGTGGACGGCCGACGTTCCGAGCCCTCCCTTGTACGCGCCCTGGGCGATCAGCGCGCCGGTTCCGGCGCCGACGTTGCCCCGCTCGACGTCGTGCCCCGGCTCGCGCGATCCGCCGTCCCGCGCCGCCCGGTACCCCATCTCCAGATCGGGGCGCGCGCGGAAGTCGCCTCCGCGCCCCAGGTCGAAGATCGCGGCGGCCGGGACGATCGGCACCACGCCGCCCTGCACCGGAAAGCCCAGGCCCTGTTCTTCGCACCAGAGCTGCGCCCCGCCCGCCGAGGCGAGTCCGTAGGCACTGCCGCCGGTCAGGACGACCGCGTCAACGGTCGGGACCAGTGTGCTGGGGTCCAGGGCGTCGGTCTCGTGGGTCCCGGGTCCGCCGCCTCTCACATCCACCGACCCGACAGTCCCGGGCGGCGGCAGCACCACGGTGACCCCGCTCAGCCATCCGTCGCCGACGTGTTCCGCATGACCCACCCGTACCCCGGGCACCTCCGTGATCCGTCCCATGCCTTCATTGTCCTCCCCGGCACTCCGGTCCACCGGGGACGCGTCGCAGGAACGCTCCCGGAACCGGGAGTCGCCCCTCGTTTGTGAACGCGAGGTGCCGCTCCGGTGGCCGTCCGGCGAACCGGCCCTGAAGTGTCCGGGAACTCTGCCCGGATGGCCCGGAAACCCGGGCCGCAACGCGCGCCGCTGTGGTGAAGTGAGCATGTCCTGCGCGTTCTGACGCAGGTTGGAACGACCCAGATTCCCTGATGACTGATACTGAGATTCCCCTTGCCCAGCGCCCCGTGACGCAGGCCCCTCCCCGGGCCGCCGCCGGCGCTCCCGCCCCAGCGACGGCGGAACGGAAACGCGGTTGGAGCCCCCGGCGCCGTCGTGACTTCCTGGTGTTCCTCGCCTTCGCAGCGCCGAACCTCCTGCTGATCGGCGTCTTCACCTACCTGCCGTTGCTGAACAACATCTACTACTCCACCCTCGACTGGACGCTCGGCTCGGCGGAGGCCACCGTGGTCGGGTTCGGCAACTACCTGACCTTCTTCACCAGCCCGGACGCGCCGCGTGTCCTCGGGACCACTGCCGTGTTCACCGTGCTCACGGTCGGCGGCTCGATGGTCCTGGGCCTCCTGGTGGCCCTCGCCCTGAACGCCAAGGTCAAGGGCACCACCTTCGCCCGCGCCGCGGTGTTCGCCCCCTACGTCCTGTCCGGTGTCGGCGTCGGCCTGGTCTGGCTGTTCATCTTCGACCCCGGCTACGGCGTCCTGGCCTGGATCCTACGCGGCGCCGGGCTGAAGAGTCCCGAATGGATCAACGATCCCCAGCTGGCGCTGGTCATGGTGATCGTGGTCTACGTCTGGAAGAACCTCGGCTACTGCGCCGTCGTCTTCCTCGCAGGCCTGCAGTCGCTGCCCACCGAGGTGATGGAGGCCGCGTCCCTGGACGGCGCCAACGGCGCGCGGCGGTTCCTGAGCATCTCCCTGCCGCTGCTCTCCCCCACCACGTTCTTCCTGCTCATCACCACCATGATCAGCTCGCTCCAGGCCTTCGACCTGATCCGGATCATGACGCCGCTGGGCAACGGCACCAGCACGCTCATCTACGAGGCCTATCTGCAGGCCTTCGGCGCCTACAACCGCGCCGGCTACTCGGCGGCCATCTCCGTGGTGCTGTTCGCCATCCTTCTGGTTGTCACCGTCCTCCAGCTGCGTTTCGTGGAGAAGAAGGTGCACTACGCATGAGCACTCTGACCGACGGCCGTCCCCGCGCCCTCAGCCGGAAGAACCTCGTGGCCACGCTCGCCGGCGGCTACATCCCCTTGATCGTGGCCACCCTGGTGGTGTTCCTGCCCCTGCTCTGGATGGTGCTGAGCTCCTTCAAGCAGCCCGGCGAGATCGTCACCACGGACCTGAAGATCCTGCCCCAGGCGCCCACTCTGGACAACTACCACACGGCCATGACCACCGTGCCGTTCGGACAGTTCTTCCTCAACAGCGTGATCGTCACGGCCGTGGGCTCCGCCATCAAGGTGAGCCTGGCCATCCTGACGGCCTACGCCCTGGTGTTCGTCCGGTTCCCGTTCAAGAACG